>NZ_JBHWBZ010000002.1:272069-341116 GCF_042735475.1 Kitasatospora sp. NPDC059577
GCCCCCCCCGAGATATCCCCCTCTCTTGGCGTCGGCCGGGTCTTTGGTTTATAACAGACTGTGGGGGGGGGGATAACGTGGGGGGCCCCTGTTCGGCGACGAACAGGGCCCCACGTGTTTCAGGCTGCGAGGCCGAGGTCGAGGACCTGGGCGGCGTGGCCGATCGAGCCGGGCATGAGATGGCGGTAGATCTTGAAGGTGACGTCGATGCTCTTGTGGCCCATCCACTCGGCGACGTCCGTGATCGGGATGTTGTGGCTGAGGCAGTTCGAGGCGAAGAAGTGCCGCAGGCCGTAGAGCGTCATGCCTTCGGGGATGTCGATGTCGCCAGCCCGCTTGATCCGGTCCCACTGGTTCTGCAGGTAGTAGGACGGGTACGGCTTCGCGATGTCCAGCGGGTGGCGGAGGAGGTAGCCGTCGATGGTGCCGAAGGTGTCCGCGTACGAGAGCAGGATGAGTCGCGTACGGGTCGGCAACGGGACGTCCCGGTAGACGCCCCCCTTGCGGTGCTTGAGCGGCGCGTAGTCCTTGGTCGTCTGGTTGACCTGCTCGGTGACGCGGTAGACGTCGTCGGCCACGATGTTGTTGACGTTGACGGCGAGAGCCTCGCCGTTGCGCAGCCCGCAGCCGCTCATGAGCTCGGCGACGAGGTTGAAGGTCTCGTCGCCGGCTTCGCGTATCCCCCGGAGCTGGAGCGGGGCCGGGATGACCGCGCGTTTTGGGTCGTACTGGGGCGGGGTGACGCCGTCGAGCGGGTTCTCCGGGTAGAGGCCGAGGCGGTGGGCGTCGAGCAGGATCGACTTGAGCTTGTCGAAGGCGTTGGACTGGGTGGCCAGGCCGACGCCGTTGCGTTCCATGGTCCGGATGAAAGCGTCGACGACCTTGTGGTCGAAGGTGGCCATCCGGCGGCTGTGGAAGGCGGGGTAGAGGTGGTGCTCCAGCAGGGATTCGAGGTGCCGCAGCGAAGCCGGGGCGAGCGAGCGCTGACCGGCCTTCCACTCTTCGGTGTAGGCGCCGAAGTTCATCGCGCCGTACTTGCGGTTGCGCTCGGCCTTGCTCTGGCCCCAGGGTTTCTCGCGCTTGGCCCGGTAGATCTCGGTGAGTCGGTCGATCGCCTTGTCCTGGGTGGCGAAGCCGGACTCCTCGGTCTGCCGCCCGGAGGCGTTGCGGAACCGGATCACGTAAGTGTGCGGACACTTCGACCACCGCGACTGCGGGTGCTCACAGGTCTTGAAGAAGGTGCCCATGCCGCGGGCCAGGGTCCTGAGGGCCATCGTCTGCGGTCTCCATCCCGTCCGATGCTGACGTTCTGCTGAGCGCAGATGGTCCGCCACACCTCTGACCTGGGAAGAAACGCAAATCACGTGGTATGTGGTGGAACTTCATCGGGCGGTCCCACGAAGACATCACCCGAGCCCGCGAGGAGTGGATGAGCTCCGCGAACCCCGACCGCTTCGGCGCCGTCGAGGGCTACCCGGGCGACCGCCTGCCCGCCCCGGAGCTCCCGGGAATCCCCCTCAAGCCCCGCGGACGCACCCGCTGACCTGCGCGTTACGCAATCGGGGGTGCGGCGACCAGGTCCGCCGCACCCCCGAGGCGGAGCCCCCCTGCGCTCAGCCCAAAGTCCCCCTGTCGGCACTCGCTTCCGCACTCGACGTATGACACCGTTCGACCATCCCCGACAGCGTCTGACAGAACCAATGCTGACCCAATGCCGAGTTTACTGACGCTCCATCAGAACCGACCGCGGCACTCACGGAGCCCGGGCAGTCATCGCCGGGCGCCGCCGCGAGAACCGGCGGATGCCCGGCACGGCCCCCTTGCCGGCTGCCGAAGGACGGTCACCACCCGAGCGGCGCGGGCCGGAGAAGACAGCCACCATGCCGTCCGCTGCCCTCACCGGCGATCCTGCTTCAAGCCAGTTATTAGATCCGAGCCCTGCGAGATCTTCCGAGCCGCCCCTGCCGGCAAGAGCCCACCGTACGGCCCCGAGTCGGCGCTAGGGTGACCTCATGGCGGACGCCCCGACGACAGCAGCACCCTCGGTCGAGGCGCTGGACGCCCTGGTCGAGCGTGCCTGCGAACCGCCGACCGGCACGTCCCGGGCGAAGCAACTGCGCTGGGTCGCCGGCGAACTGCGCACCGCCCTGGAGCGCGGCGCGATCGTGCCCACGGCCGCCGGCTCACTCGCCCTGCTCTTCGCGCCGAACACCCTCGCCGACTACCTCACCGCCGCTGAGCGGGGCCTGCTGCGGCGCAAGCCCGCCGCACGACCGGGCCGAGCCTCACCCGCCTCCATGCGCGTCCGGGAGGACTGCCTCCGCATCCTCGGCGCCCTGGCCGGCATCACCGTCACGCTCCCGGACCGCAACCCGCCGCCGGTCGAGCTCCGGCCCGTGGTCGCCGCCCGACCGCGCAGCATCCTGCTCGGCCACCTGGAACACCCAGCCCGCCCCGGCCGGTCCGAATCCCGCAGCCGGATCCTCGCGATCATCGGCACCGTGCTGGACACCGGCTGCCGCGCCGGCGAACTCTGCGCCCTGCGCACGCACGACGTCGACCTGCACCGCGGCACAATCCGCCTCACCCGCCTCCCCCAGCACCGCAACCCGCACACCACGCCCACCACCATGACGGTCGGCCTGTCCGCCCCCACCCGGGCCGCGATGCGCCACTGGCTCACCGTCCGCAGCCACCTCGTCGCACGCGACACCACCCAACCCGTCGGCCCGGGCAACGAGACCACCGACGCCCTGTGGGTGAGCATCGCCCCCAGCGGCCACCCCCGCCCCGGCCTGCCCCTGCACTTCCGCGGCCTGGCCCGCGCCTACGCCCGCGCGATCAACGACCTCAACACCGAGATGGCCGCAGAACCCGGCTGGCACCCCCTGCCCCGACGCATGGAACAGCTACGCCGCGCCATCGAGCTCGAACCGGCCGACCCCAACGGTACGACTCCCCTCCTCCGCACCCGCGCGCCTGCAGGCAACCCCGAAGCAGCGGCACCGGACAGTCGGGTCGGCCCAATGAACCGGCCCTATCCCGTAATGCGGGTGGGAACCACGGTTTCCGCGGCACCTGCGCAGAACCGGTGAGCCAGTTGGTCTCCTGCCCTGGTACGGGCACGACGCCCGGCACGAGGGCGCCGGACTTCTCGGCCAGGTAGGCGAGCGGATCGCCGAGCCCGCACGCACCATGGTGAGCAGCGAGGCTGGGACGGTGGCCCGGCGCTGGACCGAGCCGGGTCCGGCGTCGGCGGCAGGGCCGCGCGGTCGGCAGGCTACCGATCAGACCGTCGAAGCCTCCAGCCGTTCGAGCCGGCTACCGGCGAGGACAGCTTCGCCAACCACCCCGCGCGCATTGTGTCCGAGGCCTTCCTCACCGCGTGGAGCCGACAGAAACTCGGCAGAATGGCGACGCAAGATGGACTCACTCCAGGCCGCCGCGACCGGACTGATCACGTTGCAAGCCCTCCAGGGCTGATCACGACCCGAGGGTAAAGCCCCAGGTCAAGCTCCACCAACCTGCCACCATCGCCCACATCAGCTGTCCGCGCGGGCGCCCCGACGCCGACTGTGCCCTTCAGGCCGCCGGGCGGGTCGTCGCAGGGGCCGTATCCACCGCTCACAGCGAGCTGCTGGAGGCGGCAGGGCGTCCGGGCGACGGCATCCATCATCGACCCCAGCAGGCCGGGTCGAAGCCGCACGAGCCCGCTCGGCGGGCGCTCCCTCACCGACCATGGCCGGCCGGACCAGGGACCGGGATCGGGCGGGCGACGGACGGCGGGCGTCGGGCAGTAACCAGCAAGCAGCGGAGCAGACTTGTCCGCTGCCCTCCCCGCACCAGGCCCGGCCCGCTAGGGTCTATCCGACTTCCCATCACATGCCGGGTGGGCATACCGAGCAGGGGCAGGTGCCTCGTGAGCGACGCCGACCGCAACTCCGACGACTCGCAGCCGCTGTACGTCCAGAACGTGATCGCCGTCAGCGGCTTCGCGTTCGGCACGATCGGGGCCGACATCCACGTTCACGGCGCCAGCGGGCTCCCGCTCTACCTCCTCGGCGCCTGGCAGGACACGGCGGACACCGACCGGGACTGGCTCCGCAAGCTGCCCAGCCGGATGCTCAACGCCCGCCGCGCCGTGGTGCCGTTCACCGGCCGACACGAGGAGCTCGACGAGCTGCGGGAGTGGCGGGACGGCGGTGGGCGACTCAGCGTCCGGTGGCTGTACGGGCCGGGCGGTCAGGGCAAGAGCCGGCTCGCCGCGCGGTTCGCGGACGAGTCCGCCGAGGCCGGCTGGAAGGTCGCCGTCGCCGTCCACGGCCCCGATGCCGACCCGATCGAGCCCGGAAGCCAGGACCTGCGGCCCGACGGAACGGCCGGCCTGCTGCTGATCGTCGACTACGCCGACCGGTGGCTCACCACCAACCTGACCTGGCTGCTGAAGAACGCCCTGCTGCACCGGACCGGCGTGGCCACCCGGGTGCTGATGCTGGGACGCACGATGAACGAACTGCCGCAGCTCCGCGGCATTCTGGACACCTACCAGGCCGACGTCTCCGTCCAGCCCCTGGAGTCCCTGCCACCCGGCGGGGAGGCACGCGACGCGATGTTCACCGCCGCCCGCGACGCCTTCGCCGGCATCTACCGGTTCCGCGACACGACCGCGATTCAGCCGCCCCCGACGCTGGAGGGAGCGGAGTTCGGGCTGACCCTGGCCGTCCACATGGCCGCCCTGGTCGCCGTCGACGTCCACGCGGCGGGCGCGGGGTTAGCGGCCGACTCCAGCTGCGGCTCCGAGGGCGAAACGGCGGCGGAACCCACACCGCGCGCCGAGGTGCCGACCGACCGACCGGGCCTGACCATGTACCTCCTCGACCGCGAGCGGCTGCACTGGGCGCGGCTGTACGGCGACGGTGCCAACGCCGGTCAGGACGGGAACGGCTTCCGAACGCCGCCCGAGATCATGAACCGGACCGTGTACGCCGCCGTCCTCACCGGAACGCTCTCCCACGGCGCCGGCAGGACGGTCCTCGGCCGGCTCCGGGTGCCCGACGCCCCCGAGGCGCTGGACGACCACAGGTCCTGCTACCCGCCGGCCGAAACCGGTGCCGACCTGGTCCTGGAGCCTCTCTACCCGGACCGCCTCGCCGAGGACTTCCTCGCCCTGACCATGCCGGGCCACCGGTTCGCCTACCCGGACCAGCCGTGGGCGGCCGCCGCCGCCTCAGCCCTGCTCGAACGTTCCGACGACGGGCCCGGCGCCGAGCGCGTCCCCGCGCCCTGGACCGCCCGCGCGGTCACCTTCCTTCTGTCCGCCGCCCAGCACTGGAACCACCTCGGCCCGCAGTACGTGCACCCACTGCTGCTGACGGACCCCCGGCTGGCGGTCGACGCCGGGAGCGCAGCCCTCACCATCCTCGCCGGCCTGCCCGACATCGTCCCCGTCCTCGAAGCCGTGGAGGCTCACTTCCCGGAGGGGCAGCACACCGACCTGGACCCCGGCATGGCCGCGGTGACCGCGATCCTGACCACTCACCGCCTCGGCCTCACCCGGGACCCGGCCGAACGCTCGCTCCTCTACGCCGCCCTGGCGACCCGCCAGTCCCACGCCGGCCTCGACCGCGAGGCGCTCGACACCAGTGAGCGGGCGGTCGAGTGTGTGCGCGGCCCGGCCGCCGAGGACCCCGCGCGGCACCTGCCCAACCTGTCCGGCGCCCTGGCCAACCTCGGCGTCTGCCTGTCAGCGATGAGACGGCTCCCCGAGTCGCTGGCCGTCACCGAGGAGGCCGTACGCCTGGCCCGCCGCCACGCCGCCGAGTACCCCGACGCGCCACCGGCCAACCTGGCCCGCCCCCTGAGCAACCTGGTCCATCAGCTCCTGGAGGCGGACCGCCTTCAGGAGGCCGTGGATGCCGCCCTGGAAGCGGCGCACCTGTACGGCGAGCTGTCTGACGTAGACCCCGACGGCTACCGGCCCGACCTGGCCCGCGCCCTGGTCAACGCCGGGATCGCGCTGTTCCAGCTGGGGCGCCGGGCCTTCGCCGTCGAGGTCGGGCTCGCCGCGCTCACCGTCTTCCGGGAGCTGGCCGCCGCCGATCCCGACCGGTACGAACCCAGGTACGCGACCTCACTGACCACCGTCGCCAACCACCTGTGGGGCATGGGACGCAGTGAGGAGGCCTGCGACGCCGCCACCATGGCCGTGGACATCCGCCGTCGGCTGGCCACCGTCAACCCGGACGCCTTCCGGGCTGCCCTCGCCCGGTCACTGATCGGCCTCGGCGTCTACCAGTGGGCAGCGGGCCGCGCCGCCGAGGCGCTGGAGACCAGCCAAGAGGCCGTGGCCCAATGGCGCGAACTGACCGCGGTCAACCCCGTCCTGCACGAGGAGTTCCTGGCCGGCGCTTTGTCCAACCTCGGCAACCGCCTCGCCGCCCTCGACCGGCCGGTGGCGGCGCTGGCGGCCACCGACGAGGCCGTGGACATCTACCGCAGGCAGGCCGCGAGCGGCAAGGACGTCGACCGGGACAGCGTGGGCCAGGCGTTGAACAACCTCGGCAACCGGCTCGCCACGGTGGGCCGCACGGAGGACGCCCTGAGGATGTCCGACGCCGCCGTGGGCATCTACCGCGCCCTGGCCGACGAGCACCCGTCGGCGTACCGGCCTGCGCTGGCCCGCGCACTCGCGAACCACGCCATCCACTGGGCCCAGACCGGCTTCGTCCGCAAGGGGTTGGCGATGACCGAGGAGGCCATCGAGATCATGCAGGAGTCGGCCCTGGCAAACCCCGGGGCGTTCACGGCCGACCTGAGGCGCTTCGAGGCCCTCCGGGACATGCTGCGCGCGGAGCTCGCCGGCTGACCGGACCGGACGTCAGCCAGTGACTCCCTCCGGGCTGCTGCCGCCCTGCCCCTTGCCCTCGTGGTAGATCAGGTTCCCGTCCTGGACACCGAAGGCTCGTCCGTTGCCGTGGGCGACGTTGGTCTGCTTGTAGACCCGGGTCCGCGCCTCCGCGGGCAGCGACGGAGTCAGCACGTCGTCCAGTACCCGCTCCAGCTCCCCGGCAAGTTCGGGCTGCCGGCGTAGAAGCTCGGACAGCCGCTGCTGCCAGTCCGCGGCGAGCGCCTCCCGCAGGGGCTCGTCATCCTGCTCCTCGGCCACCAGCACCTCCCGGCGCAGCTCGGCCAGGTCCTCGCCGACCAGCTCCGCACGGTCCGGACGGAACCGACGCCAGACGGCGACCACCCCGTCCCGCGCGTGCTCCCAGGCGTCGGTGGCCATCGCTCCGACGAGTGACGAACCCGCGAGGGCCGCGAGCGCGGCTGGATCCATGGAAACCCCTCCTCCCGCCCCGTCGAACCGAACGCCTTCGGTGAACCGCCGGAGCACTCCCAGGTGTGGCGTACCGCCCAGCGCGTTCCTGCCCCTCCCCGCGCGACCGGTAAACCCATCGGACCGGGCCGCGACTCGGCGCGCTGCCGTGGCGATGAAGCGTCGCAGGGCGCCTGGCCGGGCGGGACCCAGGTCGGGGGGGCGCCCCCGGGGGGGGGCGGGGGGCGGGGGGGGGGGCCCCCCCCGCCCCCCCCCCGGGCGGGGCGCCCCCCCCCGCGCCGGACTGGGTGACCGCCCCCGGCGTCCGCCGCTGGCTTCTTCGGCGGGGTGCTGACCCGGCCGGGGAAGTCGCGGGCCAGGCCGGCATAGCCGGAATCGACTTCGGCTTTCACGTTCGGGTGCAGCCGCAACTGCTCCTCGATGCCCTCGGTGCGTACTGCGGTGACATCGTGCATCCGGCCCGGGCGGATCGCCCCGAGCCACAGCTCCCGACCCTGTTCGTCGCTGATCATTGTGGCTTTCTCGGTGTTCTGCTTCTTCTTGCCCGACACGAACGCCTTACGGCCCGGCCGCCCCGCCTTCGGGCGGCGTACCTGCACCTCGGTACCATCGATCCGCAGCGTGATCCCCTCGGCCTGGGCATGGGCGAACACGTCCGCAAGGGTCCTGAGCCTGATCCCGGGCCGATCCGGCACCGCGAAACCGCGAGCGGCCAGCAACGGGCGCACCTCGTCGACCGCCCGGTCGATCGTGGAGGGCGAGACTCCGAACAGCGCCGCGAGCACCCTGTGCGACAGCGCCCAGCGCAACACCACCAAGGTCACCAACACCCGGTCCACGAAGACCAGCTGGTGATCCGGCCCAGCCCCGGCTGCCCGCAATCGGCCATGGCCACGCCGTTTGGCCAGCTCAGAGTCGCGGGCTGCGGTCCACGGCCCGGCCAACTCGGTGATCAGCGCACCCAGGTGTTCCTTCGAGATCCCGCACAGGCAGAATCAGAGCAGGCCGCGCGGGCCCGACTCGACTTCACACTCCAGATGATCCCGCGCGGCTCTTTGCCTCCGGCACCAGGGCGACTGCCCTAGCCTGACCACCAATGCCCCCGATCATTCAGGCCCGGGCCGGTGCGCCCATTCCTGGTCGAGGATGCTGAAGACTTCGGAGTCACGCCAGCCGTCCCGGATCAGCGCGGTGTGCCGGTGTCGGCCCTCGTGGGTCATGCCGATCTTGCCCAGCACCCGGGCCGATGCGACGTTGCGAGGATCGCAGGTCGCATGGATCCGGTGCAGTCCCATCAGCCCAAACCCTCTGCCGAGAAGTTCCCGGCCGATGGCTGTGCCCACGCCTCGACCCCACACCCGAGGATGCACGAGATAGGAGATCTCGCCCTGACGGTGGGCCAGACTACGAACCTTCAGCTCGCCCATACCGACGAGTTCACCGTCGAGGCAGGCCGCATACACGAATCTCACCTGTGGGGACCGCAGCCGGGCATCCACCGCGCTTTGGACGAAGTCCCGCGTCTGTTCCTCGGTGTTCGGCCCCCACGCCTGGTAGCGGCAAGCCTCCGGCAGGCTGGCGAAGGCATGTACAGCGTGGCAGTCACCGACAACGAGCTCGCGCATAGTCACCGAGGTTTTGATCACGAGCCGATCCTGTCAGGCCAGCATCGCCAAATACCAGCACCAAGTCGCGGGGCCCCGCACGATCAAGACCGCATCATTATCGTGCGGCAACTCGTTAACCCGGGGGTGCTGCCGGGTCCGTCGGCTCACTGATCCACGGTGCTCAGCCGACCGGTCCCGTCATCACGTGCGACCCGACCGCCGGTTCGAGGAGCGACAAGGTCCGCTGCCGGGTATCGAGGCCGACGCGGATCCCGAAGGGCGCACATCCGATTCCGGGACCCGGGCTTCATGAGGACGAGCCATCTGACGCGTCGAGCCATCCCGGTCATGTCATGTACAAGACGTCATGGTGCTTGTTCTCGGTCAGGAATCGGGCGGGAACCAGGGCAGGTCCCGGTACCGGCAGGCGGTCCGGTCCGGGCAGCCGGAGAATGCTGAATGCAGGGGCCGGCTGTCGGGTGGGCCGGCGGGTCGGCGCAAGGCAGGTGGATGGGAAGGGGTGTGAGCCGGTGCAGCTGGTTGCGGCTGAGGACTGGGCGACCGCCTGGGCCCGGTGGGCCAGGGAGCTTCCGACCGGGCGGATCGCGGCCGGGCTGCTGGTCGATCTCGTCGCCGACCCGAGACAGCACCTCGCCCGGACAGCGACGTTTCCGGTGACGGCCGCGGCCGTGGCCCTGCGCGTCGAACCGGGTCTCCTGCGGGAGGCGCTCCGCGACCTGGCCGACGCGGGCCTGCTCACCCTGACCTGCCACGAAGCCGCAGAGCCCGGGAGCGAGGTCGCCGTGGTGACCCTCACCCCGCCGGCGTCGCACCGCAAACCGATAGGCCCGCGCCATGCCGGCTGGTAAACCGAAACACGAACTGCCCGGGCGGCGGCGACTGCCCGACGACGCTCCCGGCCACCCCGGATCGGGTGCGGTGACCACGACCTGGGTTTCGCCGGAGGACGAGGAGGCGATGAGGCTGGTTGCCGCCCGGCTCAAGCCCGCCCGCCCCGAGGCCGACCCGGCCACCGTGGACGCTCTCGTCGTGGGTGCCTACGACGAACTACGCGACGCCAGGGTCCGGACGTTCGTCCCGATCCTGACGGAGCGACGCGCCAGGGCCCTGCTCGCGATGCCACCATCGGACAGCCCGCCCCTCCCCGGAGGGCTGACCGGCTGCGCGCTTGGGGCGGGCGTACCGGTCCCTGGGATTCCGGGCCCCGCACCGCGCGCACCCACACCGGGCCCGGCCGAGGCGAGCGGGATGAGGCTGCGATCCCTCGGCCCCCGCCTGCACGGGCCGAGCGGAGTTCAGAGCGTCTGGACCAGGCCGCCGTCGATGACGAAGTCGCTCCCGGTGACGTTTCCGGCCCGGTCGCCGGCCAGCAACACAACGAGGTCGGCGACCTCCTGCGGGCTGCTGAAACGACCGGTCGCCGACTGCGCGACGGCGCTGCGGGCGATCTCCGCCGGATCTCCGCCCGCCGCCTCAGCCAGCGTCGCGGCGACACCGTCGTCACCGAGCCACAGCGCTGTGGACACCGGCCCGGGGCTGACCGTGTTCACCCGCACACCGTGTGGCCCGACCTCCTTGGAGAGGGCCTTGCAGAAGTTGGAGAGCGCCGCCTTGGCCGCGCAGTAGTCGATGACCATCGGGTCGGGCAGGAACGCGTTGACCGAACTCACGGTCACGATCGAGGAGTTGCCACGCTCGATCAGATAGGGCAGGGCCGCTCGGGTGGTCCGGACGGCGGAGAGAAAGTTGATCGTCAGCCCGTGGAGCCAGTCGTCGTCGGTGACCGACAGGAAGCCGGTCGGCCGCGGGCGCACCGCGCCGACGTTGTTGACCAGGATGTCCAGTCCGCCGAACCGGGAGACCGCTTCGGCGACTGCGGCTGCGGGGCCGTCCGCCGTGGTGAGATCGGCCGACACCGGGTGCACCTGCGGGGCGAGGTCGGCCGGCGGACCGGTGGTGCCGCGCGCCACCGCGACGACGTGTGCGCCTTCGGCGGCGAGCGCCCGCGTCACGGCGAGTCCGATCCCCTTGCTGGCCCCGGTGACGAGGGCGGCCTTGCCCGCGAGGTGCAGGTCCATGGGCGACTCCTCGGGTGCGGGGCGCGGCCGCAGCACGACGGTGCTGCGCCGGAACGGCGATGCGGGTGCCCGGTGCCGCGGTCAGGATCGCTCGACGGCGGCTTTGATCCGGAGGCCGAAGCCGGGGGCGTCCTTGCGGGCCGCGTGCAGGGCCGGGCCGAGCAGGATCTTGCCGAGGCCGTGCCCTTCGAGCACGTTGAAGATCCGGACGCGTGTCCGGCCGTCCGGCAGTGGTTCGAGGTCGTAGCCACCCTCGGCGGTGATCAGGTTCTTGCTCTGCTCGCTCCACCGGACGCTGCGCGGCGCCTCCACGCCGGTGATGCGGAACTCGCGGGAGGACTTCATCCCGGCGTCCTTCACGGTGCTGCGGAAGACCGTTCCGACGGCGGTCGGGCCCTCCGGAGTCTTCGTGATCTCCAGGACCCGGGGGCTGAAGTCGGGGTCGTGGCGGCCGTCGGCGAGGTACGCGAAGACCTCCTCCACCGGGCGGTCGACCTCGACGCTCGCCTCGAACTGTCCGGACATGTCGGCTCCTCGCGGTGGGCCCGGCAGGCGCTTCACAGCCAGGATTCCAGAGAGTCCCGACTCACGCCTCCCGGCTGCGGGGGAGCGGGAGGGCGATCGGTCCGAAGCACCCCACCGACCACCTCTCCGACCACATCGGCGCCTGGGGCTCGGCGCCTGGGCCCGGTTTCCGGGACACCGACCCGGGTAGAGCCCTGCCCCTCGGGAGTGGATCATCGGCGGGCGTCGTTCACCGCGTCGCGTGCCTGGTCGAGGTCGACGACCTCGCCGTTGGGCCCGGTCGGGTGCAGGTCGCCGCCGGGCAGGGTCGGTTGCGAGCTTGCCGTCGCGGATGGGGTGCGATCTGCGGGATTTGCTCCCTCGTGGTGACCAGCCGGACTGCGAACACGACGGTGTCAGCGCCCTCGATCGCGTCCTGCCCGGAGGCGGCGTGTGCGAGCGGCCCGGGCCCGTCCGTGAGTTCCTCCGAGGGCGAGGTGACGTCGGGTCAGAGTTCGGAGTGGTTCCAGTCGCCCGTGGAGCTGACCTGGCTGGTGGTGCCGATCAGCATCGCCATCCAGCGCTGGACGTCGCCGTAGCTGTAGAACGTGCCGACGCCGGTGACGTTGACGGGCGGGGTGCTGGGGTTGTTGGTGACGTCGTAGGCGTATTGGGAGATCTGGTCCCAGGAGTTCTCCAGGTACTGCTGCGTCAGGGGCAGCCCGTTGTAGAACGGCGTGTTGCCGCCCTGGATGTCGCGGGTCACGCCGTAGACGTCCCAGAAGCGCGCGGCCTCGGAGGTGAACTGGATCATGAACATCAGTGACCTGGCGACGTTCTGCTGGTTGGCGCCGTAGGGGTAGCCGGTGGTCGCGAGATTGTCGATCGAACCCATGAGGTCGTACCAGCCGATGGGCATCGACTCCCGCCCCCGGCCCGCGGCCTGCCGCATCGCGTTGTCGGCACGAACCTTCGGCCGCGCGGAGCGCATCGGGGATCCGTGGATCTCGCGGGACCGGGAAGGCCACCTGGCCACCGCTCCCACCCCGCGCCGTTCGCAGGTCGCCCGTCGCCCGTCGCCCGTCGCCCGTGCGGTCGTGCGGTCGTTCCGGGCTTCCAGGCGTTCACACCGCCAGAAGGTCGTAGGGGCTGTGGATCCACGATCGTCGCCCCGTCGGGTCCCGAGGTTCATCGACACTTCATGGACAGCTGTCCATGAAGTCCGGTCGGTCTCGGACTCCGGCCCCGGACCGGCCCGGCACGCCCGCCACCGGCCCGATAGGGTGCGGCGCCGGGGGTCGGAGACGGACGAGAGCACAGGAGCGGCGTGCGGATTCTGCTGCTGGGACCGCTGGAGCTGCGGACCGCCATGGGGACGACCGTCCACGTCGGAGGCGCCCGGCGCCGTGCAGTACTGACCGCGCTCGCCCTGGAGGCCAACCGCATCGTGCCCGTCGAGCGGCTGCTCGACCTCGCCTGGGACCACGCCCCTCCGCCCACCGCGCGGGCCGCGCTGCAGGGCCACGTCGCCAGGCTGCGCGCTCTGCTGGGCGACGGCCTGCGCCTGGAGACCCGCGCCCCGGGCTACGCCCTGCGCGCCGACCCGGACCTGATCGACGCCCACCGGCTGGGCCGGCTGGTCGACCGCGCCCGCACCGAAGCCTCCGACGAGGCGGCCGTACCGCTGCTGCGCGAGGCGGTCGCACTCCGGCGGGGCCCCGCGCTGGCCGACTGCGGCTCCGCCGCCCTGCGCGCGGGCGCGGCCGTCCGGCTGGAGACCCTCCGGGTCGAGGCCCTGGAGCAGCTGGCCGAACGGCTGCTGCGCACCGGGCAGGGCCACACGGTGACCGCCGAGCTCACCGGGGCGCTGACCGAACACCCGCTTCGGGAGTCACTGGTCCGCCTCGCCATGCTCTGCCTGCACCAGGAAGGCAGGCCCGCCGAGGCCGTCGCCGTGTACGAGGCGACCCGGCGACGGCTGGCCGAGGAGACCGGGATCGATCCCGGTACCGCCCTCCAGGAGACCCTCGCCCGGATCCGGTCCACCCCGCAGGCCAAGCCCCCCGCCGCCCCGGCCCGACTGCCGCGTGAACCCGGCCGCTTCGTCGGACGGGAGGCCGAACTGGCCTGGCTGAGCCGACAGAGCGGCGCGGACCACGGACCGGGCCCGGACGCCCGCGGCGCGCACCGGCTGCTTCTGGTGACCGGCCCGGCCGGGGTCGGGAAGACAGCGCTCGTGCTGCGCTGGGCGCACCGGAACGCCGAGGCGTTCCCGGACGGGCGGATCGGCGTCAACCTCCGCGGCTTCGACGAGACCGAGCCGCTGAGTCCCGAGGAGGCGCTCACCGAGCTGCTGCGCGGCCTCGGTGCCGATGACGGAGCCCTCCCCGCCGACCGGGAGGAGCTGACCGCCGCCTACCGGACCCTGTTGACCGACCGCCGGGTGCTGCTCGTGCTGGAGAACGCGCGGGATGCCGAGCAGGTGCTCCCGCTGCTGCCCGCCGAGCCCGGCTGCGCCATGGTGGTGACCAGTCGGCACCGGCTCACCGGGCTGCTCCCGCTCGACGGCGCGCGGGCGTTGACCCTGGGGTCACTCGACGCCGAGAAGGCCTTCGAGGTGCTGGCCGGAGTCGCGGGCCGGCCGCGGCTGGAGGCCGAGCGGGCGGCAGCGGAACGGGTGATCGACCTGTGCGAGGGGCTGCCGCTGGCGCTGCGGATCGCGGGCTCGCGCCTGGCGACCCGGCCGCACTGGCGGGTCGCCACCCTGGCCGGCGAACTCGCCGACGAGCGCTCCCGGCTGGCCGTCCTGGCCACCCAGGGCACGCTGAGCGTCGCGGCGGCCATGGAACTGACGGTCCGTACCCTGCCCGAGCCGGCCGTCGCGTTGTTCCGGCTGCTCGGCACCCACCCGGGCCAGCAGGTCGACACCGCGGCGGCGGCCACCCTGGCCGGCACCGACCTGCGCACGGCCGCCGCCACGCTGGAGCTGCTGCACCTGGCGCACCTGGTCGAGGAGAGCGCACCGGGCCGCTTCGAGCGGCATGACCTGGTGCGGCTGCACGCCCGGCAGGCCGCTGAGGAACTGCCGGCCGCCACCCGGCAGGCGGCCCTGGAGCGGCTGTTCGACCACTACCTGGCCGCGACCGCCGCCGGGCTCGTGCTCGCCCGGCCGGAGGCGCGCCACCACCGCCCGGCCCACCGCCCGACCGGCGGCACCCCGGAGTTCGCCACGTCGGCGGACGCCCTGGCCTGGTTCCGGGCCGAGGAGCCGACCGTCCGCGCCCTGATCGCCCTGGCCTGCCAGTGGGGGGCCCACCGGCACGCCTGCCGGATGGTCGAGAACGCCGGCTACCTCTACCTCGACGCGGGGCTGTTCCGCGCCTGGGAGGAGGCCGCCCGGCAGGCCCTGACGGCCGCCGGGAGCGCCGGCACCGCCGCCGACTGGCCGCACCTGTATTCCAACCACAGCCTCTCGCTGGGCTGGCTGGGCCGGCGGCGGGAGGCGCTGGAGCAGTCCGAGCGCGCCGTCGCCGTCGCCGACCCGGAGAGCCGCCCGGTCATGCGACACCGGTACCTCAGCATGCGGACGAGCTTCGCCGACGACTACGGCGAGCCCGGCAAGGCCCTCGCGGGCTTCGCCGAGACGGTGGCCCACGCGCGGGAGCAGGGCGATCCCCGGCTGCTCTCCCAGGCGCTCAACAATCTGGCGCACACGCTGTTCCGGGCGGAGCGCTCCGAGGAGGCGCTCGCACCGATCGAGGAGTCGCTGGAGCTGTTGGCCGGGCGCGAGTCGGACCCGTACCTGGTGATCTCCACCAAGACCCACGCCCAGATCCTGCGCGCCCTGGGCCGCACCGACGAGGCCGTGGCACAGATCCACCGGGTGCTGGAACTCGGCCGGGCGCAGGGCAACCAGGCCCACGCGGAGTTCGACTTCGCCGACTTCATCGGCCAGGTGATGTACGACCGGGGGCTGGTGGCCGAGGCGCGCCGGAGCTGGGAGCGGGCCGTGGAACTCGCCGCCGAGCAAGGGCGGATGACCCGTCAGGTGGAGCTGGTGCAGGCCCGGCTGGCCCGCTGCTTCCCCGCGGAATAGCCGTCAGCCGCTCCACGAGGCGGTCGAGGTGGTCGGCCGGGCGGCACCTCCCGTGCCGGTGGTCCGGCCCGCCGGGGCGGCCGGCCGCAGGAAGTCAGGCTCGGAGCCCGCGGTGGTCGTCCGCGCGCCGGGAGCGATCGTCCGCGCGCCGGGAGCGGTGGTCGTGCCGCGCGCCGGGAGCGGTGGTTCCGCACGCCGGGCCGGCCGAGGTGCGCAGCGCGGCCGACCCGGTCGAGACCGCCGGGGCCCGGTGCTCGGCGGTGGTGCGGCGCGGCGGGGGTCGCGGTCGCCGGTGCGGGCTCGTCACCGTCCGGGGCGACCCACTCGATCCGCAGCACCAGGTTGCGGTCCTGGCGGTCGCCCGCCACATCGCGGTTGCGGTTGTGCACGGCCTGCGTCAGCACACCCCGGATCTCCTGGCAACGGCCCTGCACCGCACGGATGGTGGGGCACCACTCGCCCGCGTGACGGTGCTCCAGGTCGAGCTGCCGGCGCTCCGCCTGGACCAGGTGGACGGCGCCGACCTCACCGGGGATCTCCACAGGCCCGGCGCCCGCGACGGCCACCACCGCGCGATGCGGGACGCGCCCCTCCACCGCCGTCACCGTGATCCGGCTCGCCCCCTGGTACCAGGCCATCGTCTTCCTCCCCCGTCCGTGCTCGCGCCGACCGCCGGCCACCCACCGCCGACCGGCCTCGGCCGGTAGCACGGACGGCGCCCCCTCCCGGTTCGACCCGCCCGAACCCGATCTGAACCCTCGGCGGGCGGATTCCGTGCAACGGGACGAATCGACGGGGCCGACCCCGGCCCGCAGACCACTGCGGCCGCCCGGACCCGAACCGGCGACAGCTTCTGGGGGAGACGAACGTGAGCAGCACGGCGACACGGCGACGGACCGCACTGGTCTGCGCCGCAGCGGCCCTCGGCCTCGTCGCGGCGGGAGTCCTCGCGGTACGGGTCCCCCCGCCCGCGCGCGGCCCCGTCCAGGCGCACCCGGCGCAGCCGCCCCGGCCGGTGGCAGTGGCCGTGGCCGTGGCCGTGGTGTACGACCCCGCCCTGCGGCCGTCGGGCACCTCGCGCAGCGGGATCCGGGTGCTGCTGCCCGGAGCGGGCGCCCCGGCCGACGTGGCCCGGCTCGTGGACGGGCAGGCCCTGCGGTGACCGACCAGCACGGCGGTACGCCCGAGACCCCGCAGCCCGACAGCGCCCGGGCCACCGTCCTCCAACTGCCTTGGGTCAGTGCCGAACCCGTCGCCCCCTCCCGGCCGGGCGCCGCCGAGCGTCTGCGGACCGCCCTACGGCAAGCCCGCCACCGCGCCACCGCACTCGGCGGGGCGGCACGCGGGACGGCCACCCGGGCCGTCGCCGCCCGGCCACGGCCGGCCCGCGGCCGCCTCCGCCTCCCGGTGCGCCCGCTCGGGCGGGGCACCCGCAGGCCCTGGGACGCCCGGCGGATCACCATGGTGGCGGCGATGGGCTGCGGCGCCGTCCTGCTGCTGCTCGCCCCCTTCCTCAAGCCGGACGCCACCCCCCGCGACCCGGCCGCCGCCACGGCACCCGGCGGCATTTCACCGCAGGGCAGCCACGGCCGACGCCACCCGGCGGGCACCGAAGCGCCCACCGACCAGGCGTCGCCGGCGAGCGCCGCACCGTCGGAGACCCCCAGCCCCACGGCGACCGCCACCGAGTCGGCGACCGCCCCGCCCTCGGCCGAGCCCACGACGACCGCGCCGACCGCCCCCCGCTCCACCGCCGCCACCCAGGCGCCGTCCGCCTCGGCGGCGCCCGCGACGCCCGCGGCACCCGCCGCACCGCCAGCCGCACCGCCAGCCGCACCAGCGCTCCCCGCGCCCGCTCCGCCGGCCCCGCAGCCCGCCTTCCAGGCGGTGGCCGGATTCGGCTGCTCGGGCCCGGGAGGCCGCTTCCAGGAGGTCGGCGCGTTCCGTCAGGGCACCGACGGCTGGGTGACCGTCACCAGCGGCGGCGACACCGGCGACTCGTGCGACGGGCGCTACGAGGCGGTGCCGATGTCCGGCGACAGGAACAAGGACGACAACAGCACCTACGCCCTGTGGACCTTCGACGTCGGCGCCGGCTCGGCGAGCTGCGGCATCTCGGTGTACGCACCGTCCTCCGGCTCGATCCAGCAGGTCGGCGGCGCGCCCGCCTACTACACGGTGGCCGGAGGCTCCGGCGTCGACCTGGGCGCCTTCACCGTCGACCAGGTCGGCCACCGCGGCAGCTGGGTCGACACCGGCACCTTCCGCCCGGCGGGCGGCCCGCTGGTCGTGCGCCTCCACAACCGCGGCCAGGACTGGACCGGCTCCGGCCGGCCCACCCACGCCCACATCGCTGCCGCCCCCATCCGCGTCACCTGCGGCCCCTGACCACCCTCCCCCGCCCGGTCGGCCCGTCTCCCTGTCCCCACGGGCCGACCGGGCCCCCTCCATACGGGCCGGCCCGCCCCCGGGAAACCTGCCGACCAAGATCGCCGAGCGTAAGCCCACAGCTCGTCCCGCTCGGAAGCGATCAGTCGGAGCCTCGGATCACGTCCCCCCGCCGGTCGGTCGGCCAGGGGATCTCCTGGAGAACGTCCTCAGGAGTCGGCACTGCGTCCGGGTAGTGCCGGCGGATCTCCCGGATCACCGAGGCGTCCGCAGTGCAGACCTCCCGACTCCCGCTGTCGAACTCCCGCTGTCGAACTCCCGCAGCACCACCCTCAGCTCATCGCCTGCCTACCCCGCGAAGTCCCCGTCGACGGCGCGACCAGGGCCGGGAGCGCCAGGGTGCCGATCCCGGCGCCGGAGCGGAATCCTTCCCGATCTCGGCGACCTGGTGACCGGATGGGCATCGTCGATCCGCACCTTCCAGGTGAGACCGAGCCCGAAGCTCCCGAGACGCACCAGGAGTTCCGCCAGCGTGGCGTAGTAACTGACGGAAGGCTCGATCCTGCCCGGGAGAACGGTCACGCCGTGCCGCGATCCGGTGCGGAGTCAGTTCGACTCCTCGGCGGCCCGGCGGCGACGGCTGCCGACCATCCCGAAGCCGCCGCCGATCAGCAGCAGCGCGCCGGCTCCGGCGACCACGACACTGGTGGCGCTGCCGCCCCCGGTGGAGGCGAGGGGCTGGCCGTTGGCGTCCGTGGCCGCGGTGGTGGTGGGAGCGGCGGCCGGGGCGGTGTGCTTCGTCGTCGGCGACGGGGTGGCGGTCGCCGTCGGCGTCGCGGTGGGGGTGACCACCGGGGCCGGGGCCTGGGTGGTGGGGGCCGGAGTCGCGGTGCGGCTCGGGGCCGGCTGCTGGGTCGGGCGCTCGGTGGTGGGCTTGGCAGTGGGCTCGGGTGTCGGCTCGGTGGTGGGCTGACCGGTGGACGTCGAGGTCGCCGTGGCGCCCGGGCTCCCGGCCGGGGTGGTCGGGGTGGTCGGGGTGACCACCGGGTCGGCCGTGGTGGCGCAGTCGGTGGTGGGGGTCTGGGCAGGGGTGACGGGTGCGGTGCTCGTGGTGGCCGTCGGGGAGGTCCGGTGCTTCGAGGGCGTGGCCGTCGGCGGACCCGATTCCGGCGAGGCCGACGCGGTGGTGGGCTTGGAGGCGCCCTTCTTGGGCTTGTCGGGCTTCGCGCTCTGCGTGGGATCGGCCGGCTCGGCGGTGTTCTTCGGCTTCGTGTTCTCGTCCCCGGAGTCCCCGGAGTCCCCGGTGTCCCCGGAGTCGTCCGAATCATCCGGGGAGGCCGTCGGGGAGGCCGTCTTCCCGCGCTTGGCCTCCGTCGCCGTCTGCAGCTTGGTCGGCGAGCCGGAGGCGCTGGGCCCGGGGGCGAGCGTTCCGACGGGTCGGCCGCTCCGGGCGGCGGCCGTGGTCTCGGCCTCGGCCGGGGCCGAGGCGGTCGTGAGGACGGTGACCTCCGGCGAGGGGCTGACCGTCGGGCCGGGGCAGTGCGTGGCCGTGCCCGAGGACGTGGAGTCGACGTGGTAGCCGGCCACGATCTTGGTGAACTCGTACGGGCTCTGCTGGATCCCGCCGCACTTCGAGGCGGTGTCCGCGGTGAAGGCCCCGGCGCAGGCGCGGTCCCGGTTGACGGCCCAGAAGGTGAAGCGGGCGAGGTGGTGGGCGGCGGCGAAGTCCCGCATGGCCTGGAAATCCGCCGGGGAGACCACTTCGTCCGGGGAGTCGCTGTGCCCGTTGATCGAGGACAGGCCGGCGTGCCGCCAGGCGGTGTCCTGGTCGTAGCCGTAGGCCTTGACGAGGGTCTGCTGGAGCCCGGTGAGGGCGGACTTGGTGGCGTCGACCATGGTGCCCTGGTGGCGGTCGAAGTCGAACGGCATGACGACCCAGCCGTCCGCCTCCAGGCCGGCCTTGGCGGCCGTCGTGATGAGGTCGGTGCCGTCGGCGTCGGGGCCGTTCTCCTCGGTGCTGAAGGTGACGTAGATCCTCAGGCCGGGGTTTTTCGCCTTGACCGCTTTGAGCGCGTCGACGACCCGGTGACGGGATTCGGCTCCGGTCAGCTCGGTGCTCTCGATGTCGATGTCGATCGCCTTCAGCTGGTAGGCGTCGATCACCTTCTGGTAGGCGGCGGCGAGCTGGGCCGCGTCGGTGCACTTCTCGCCGAGCTTGGCGCCGTCCCAGCCGCCGAAGGAGGCCACGACGTCGCCGCCGGCGGCGCGGATCGCCTTGATCTTCGCTTCTTCGTCGCTGCCGGTCAGCCGGCGCGTGCCGTCCCAGGCCGGCTCGCAGCCCTGGTTGGCGAGCAGGAAGGCCAGGGTGAACTGCCGGATGCCGGTCGCCTTCATCACCTCGACCGGGTCCTGGGCGTCACCCGAGTCGCCCCAGCCCAGGTACTCGTAGACGGAGTTGAGGCCGACCGGGTCGGTGGCGGCGGCCGGAGCGTCGTTCTGCGCGACGATCAGGACGCCGCCGGCGGCGAGCGCGGTGGCGGCGGCGGCGATCCGCCGACGGCGGCTGAGCCGGTGTTTGGACATGGCTGGGATCTCCTCGGCTGGGGAAGGGGGCGAGGCCGTCCCCGCCGCCGCGGCGCCCTGGCGCGGGCGGACTCGGGGCACCGGCCCGGTCCTGCCGGGCCGCGCGGACGGGATCCGGTTCGAGGTGGCACCGTGTCCGGCCGGGGCACGGTCCTCGGGGTCACCGCCGCACGCAGGGGTCCTCAGCGAGGGACACGGAACGGGACCGCCCCCGGTTCACCGGGTCGGCGATCCGCCCGGCGGACCGTCGACTGCTCTGCCGGCGTGCGGCTCCGGCCCGGTCGTCCGGCCCCGCTCGGCCTCGGTCGGCGCCGGCGCCGGCTCTCCGGGCCCCGCGGGTGGCGGAGCGGTCCGCGCGTCCGCGGCGGGCCTCGGGTGGGATCCTTCGGGCCGCGCCGCCCTCGGCTCCACTGGGGCACCGCGCACCAGTTCGTCCAACAGCCGCTCCAGCCGGTCGGGCGCGGCGTGGTCCGCCGCCGTCCCTGCCGGGACCGTCCCCACGGCGACCGCACGCTCCGGAGCCGCACGCTCGGGAACCGCCGGCTCCCCCGACGTACGCTCCGACCCGGCGCCCTCGGGAGCCCCCGGCCGGTCGCCCCGGCCGTTCCCCGGTCGCTCCTCCCGGTAGCCGTCGAGGGTGCGGCTCAGCCGGTCGACCAGCCGGGCACGCCCGGAGTCGGCGGCCTGCTCGGGGGCGGTCGGTTCGGGCACCTGACGGACCAGTTCGCCGACGAGCCGGCGGGCCAGCTCCAGGGCCTGCTCGGCGGTCTGCAGCGCGCGGGCGGAGACGCCCTGCGCCGGGACGACGCCGGTCACGCACTTCAGTGCCTCGCCCGCCGCGTTCACCACGTGGTCGAGCAGCCGCCGGGTGGCGGCCACCCGCTCCGGGCAGGGCAGTTCGGCGGCCAGCTCCACGGCGTAGAGCCGGGCGAGGCGGTCGACCTGGAAGAGCCCCGGCAGGGCCTCCAGCACGAGGTGGGCCGCGTCCAGTTCGGCGAGCAGTTCGCGGGCGCGGGCCGGCGAGGCGCCGGTGAGCGCCGCGGCGTCGCCGCTGTCGAGGGTCTCGCCGGGGTGCAGTCCGGAGAGGGCGAACAGGCGTCGCGCCTCCTCGGGCAGCACCCGGACGCTGCGGCCGAGCGCCGTCGCCATGCCGAGTGCGCCGCCGGTGGCGAGGGCGGCCAGGCCGGTGCGCTGGTCGGACATCTCCTCCGCCAGGTCGGTCAGCGACCAGGCGGGCCGGGACGCGAGGCGGGCTCCGGCGACCCGCAGGGCCAGCGGCAGCCGGTCGCAGAGCGCGGCCAGCCGACGGGCCGCGCCCGGCTCGGCAGCGATGCGCTCCGGTCCGGCGACCCGGCCGAGGAGTTCGACGGCTTCCTCCTCGGGCAGGCCCGCGACCGGCAGCGGGATCGCGGCCTCGCGAACCACCAGATCGGTCAGCCGGGAGCGGCTGGTGACGACGACGACCGGCTCGGGCGCGGCGGGCAGCAACGGTTCGACCTGCTCGGCGGAGCGGGCGCCGTCGAGGACGAGCAGCAGCCTGCGTCCCTCCGTCAGGGCGCGGAACAGCGCGGCGGCCTGGGCGGGTTCGCCGGGCACCTCGGCGGCCGGGACGCCCAGCCAGCCGAGCACCGCGGCGAGGGCTTCGGCCGGGGTGAGCGGCTCCTCCTCGCCGAAGCCCCGCAGGTTCAGGTGGATCCGGCCGTCGGGGAAGCGGTCGGCGTGGGTGTGCGCCCAGTGCAGGACCAGGCTGCTCTTGCCGGCCCCGGCGACCCCGGTGACCAGCACCGGCCGGCCCTCGGCGCGCAGCGTCGCGTCGTCCAGCTGCCGCAGTTCGGCCGCGCGGCCGACCAGGCCGACGTTCATCCGCGGCAGCGCACCGCCGGTCCGTGCGACGGCAGTCGGCGTGACGGCGGCCGGAGCGCCGCCGATCGGCGCGACGGCGGCCGGAGCGGCGGTGCCGTTCTCGGTGTGGCCGAGGGCCGTGCCCGCCGCGCGCAGTAGCGGGCCCGGGGTCAGGCCGTGGGCGGCGAGCCTCGTCCGGGCCCGCTCGTGGGCGAGCCTGGCATCGGCGGCCCGGCCGGCCTGGTGGAGGCAACGGGTCAGCAGGGCGGCGGCCGACCCCCGTAGCGGGTCGGCGGTGACGACGGCCTGCAGGTCGGGGAGGGCTTGGGCGCCGCGGCCCAGCGCCAGCAGGCGTTCGGCCAGCGCTTCGGCGGCCAGGACTCGGGCGGTGTCCAGCCGACGGCCGGTGGTCTCGGTGAGGGTGCGTGAGCCACAGTCCGTCAGGGCCGGCCCGTCCCAGAGGTCGAGGGCCTCGCGCAGCAGGCCGACGGCACGTTCGGCGTCGGCGGCCTCCTCGGCGCCGGCCGTCAGGCGTTCGAAGCGCGTGGCGTCGACCAGCTCCGGCTTGCCGACCAGGACGTAACCCTCGGGCCTGGTCAGCAGGCACAGGCCTTCGCCGAGTCCGCGCCGGACGGCGGAGACGTGGCCCTGGAGGGCGGCCCGGGCGGTCGGCGGCGGCGCGCCGTCCCACACCGTGTCGAGCAGCCGCTCGACCGGGACGGGGTGGTTCAACTCGCTTGCGAGCAGGGCGAGCACGGCCCGACGGCGGGCGCCGGCCACGACGACCGGGCGCCCTTGTTCACAGCGGACTTCGACTCGGCCGAGCAGCCGGACGCGCACACTCTCTCCTGAGCGCCTGGGGGACGGGACGGGGACGGGTTGGAACGGGGACGGGTTGGAACGGGGACGGGCCGGAACGGGCTGGACTGGGTGGGACGGGCCGAGGATATGGAGGCGGTCGATCTTCGTCCAAGCCCCCGCCGGGAATGGTAAGGAAACCCAACTGGCATACTTCGCTTCGGATTTGGCCTGCCCGAGCACCGATCTGCGATACCCAAGCTTCGTGCGGAGTTCACCTGCCGATCACCATGGACACGGCATCTCCGTCACCCCGAAGGCCGTCGGCCACCTCTTGTGACGCGCGTAGAGTCGCTCTGCGCAAGGAATGATTGAATGGCTGCCCGGCAGAACTGCCGGACGCCGAACCCATGGGGAGCACATGCGCATCCGGCTGCTCGGGCCGACCGAGCTCAGGGCCGCCGACGACCGGACCATCCCGGTCCAGGGGGCCAAGCGCCGAGGCGTACTGGCCCTGCTGGCCCTGGAGTTCGGCCGGTGCGTGCGGATCGAGCGGTTCTACGACCTGCTGTGGGACGAAACGCCCCCGGCGCAGGCGAAGGCCGTACTGCAAGGCCACGTCGCCGCACTGCGCAAGCACCTGAACGGCACCTCCCTCACCCTGGAGACCCAGTCGCCGGGCTACCTCCTCGACGGTGACGCGGCGTCGGTCGACGTCCACCGCTTCCGCGCGCTCGCCGCCCGCGCCGGCGAGGAGCCGGACGACGCGACGGCGGCCGACCTCTTCGGCGAAGCCCTCCGGCTCTGGGAGGGCGACGCGCTCGCCGATCTGCCCGACACCGAACGGCGGCACGAGCTGGCGGGCCGACTGGAGCGCGCCCACGAACAGGCCGTGCACGACTGGGCCGAACGGCTGCTGCGCACCGGCCGGGGCAGCACGGCCCTCCCCGTCCTCGAACGACTCCTGCACACCGAATGGCTCCAGGAGCCGACCGCCGCCCTGCTGGTGCGCTGCCTGCACCAGGCCGGGCGCCCGGCCGAGGCGCTGCAGCTCTACCACCGCGCACGCACCGGCCTCGCCACCCAGCTCGGCCTGCGCCCCGGCGCGGCACTGCAGGCCGCCCTGACGGCCGTCCTCGCCGACGAGCGTTCCCCGGCGGATCCGGGCGGCACCCCGGACCGAGCGGAGCCCGCCGCCGTACCGGACCGGCCCTCACCCCTCCCCCGGCAGGCCGCCGGCGCAGCCGCCCGGCCCGCGACGGGCTCGCTGCCCCGCCGCACGCCCGGCTTCGTCGGCCGGTCCGCGGAACTGGACTGGCTCGACCAGGCCTGCGGCGCCGACCGCCCCGACCACGCGCTGGCCGTGGTGGTGGGCGCGGCCGGCGCCGGGAAGACCGCCACCGTGGTGTGCTGGGCCCACGCCGCCGCCGACGGGTTCCGCGACGGGCACCTGCACCACGACCTGCGGGGCTTCGACCCGGCCTGCCCCAGCGACCCCGGCGAGGTGCTGGGCCGGTTCCTGCGGGCGCTCGGGCTCGCCGAGGCCGAGATCCCCGAGGACCGCGCCCGGCGGGGGGATCTCTACCGGACACTCACCGCCGACCGCGAACTGCTGGTCCTGCTCGACAACGTGCGCAGCGCCGCCGACGTCACCGAGCTGCTTCCGGCCGGCCCGCGCAGCGCGACGGTCGTGACCAGTCGCAACACCCTGGAGGACCTGGTCGTCTCCGAGGGGGCCGCACTGCTGCGACTGGAGGCGCTGCCCGAGGCCGACGCGCTCGGTCTGCTCGCCCAGGTCCTCGGTGCGGAGCGGCTCGCCGCCGAGCCGGCGGCCGCCCGACGGCTGGCCGAGCTGTGCGACCGCCTCCCGCTCGCGCTGCGGATCGCCGCGGCCCGGCTCGCCGCCCAGCCGGCCTGGACGGTCGGCGCCCTCGTCGCCGAGGTCGAGGACGAGCGCACCCGGCTGCCCGCGCTGGATGCCCACGGCGGCGTGAGCGTGCGCTCGGCGCTCAACCTGACGCTGCGTCGGCTGCCGCCGGCCGCCGGCCGGCTGGTCGCCCTGCTGGCGGTGACCCCCGCACCGGAGGTGGACGTACCGGCCGCCGCCGCGCTGCTGGCGGTCCCGGCCGGAGAGGCCCGGCGGGCACTCGGCGCCCTGACCGCCCACCACCTGCTCTGCGAGACCACCCCGGGCCGGTACGGGCGTCACGACCTGATCCGGCTGTACGGCCGGGAGCTGCTGGACGCCGGGCCGCCTGCGGGTCGGCACACGGCCCTGGTCCGGCTGCTCGACTACTACCTCGCCACCGCCACCGCGGGCGCCTGCCTGCTCCAGCCGCACCTGACGGAGTTCGAGCGGCCGGTCGAGTTCCCCCCGCCCGCGCTGCCCGACCTGCCGGACGTGCGTTCCGCGCTGGACTGGTTCCGCGCCGAGGAGCCCGCCGTACGGGCCCTGGTCGCCGCCGGGACGGAGGCGGGCGAGGACGACCGCGCCTGGCAACTGGCGTTCCTCGCCAACTGCCTCTACTTCGGGGCCGGTCGGCTCACCGACCGGCTGGACTGCCTCAGGCACGGGCTCGCCGCGGCCACCCGGACCGGGGATCCGATGGCGACGGCCCTGATGGAGGCCGCCACCGCGCGGGCGCTCAGCGGCAAGCGGCGTCCCACGGAGGCGCTGGCCATCGCCCGCCGGGCCGACGAACGCACCCGCGACCACGACGGCCCCGCACAGATCTACTCCATGGGCGTGCTGGCGGTGGCGCTCGCCGACCACGGCGATCTCGCCGAGGCCCGACGGCTCTCCGACACGACCGTGCGCCGGCTGGACGAACTCGGCCTGCACCAGGCCGGCGCGGCGGTCATGAGCACCGCAGCGACCCTGGCGAACCTGAGCGGCGACGGGCTGACGGCGCTGCGCCACGCCCGCGAGGCCCGGCGGCTGCTGGCCCCGCACCCGCACGCCACCTTCCACCTGCTCGCCCTCGCCGAGGAGGCCCAGGCACTGCGGCTGCTCGGCCTGGTGGAGGAGTCGGAGCTGGCCTGGGAGGAGGCGGCGGCCCGTTGCCGGGCCAGCGCGGCGCGCCACCTGGAGGCCACGGTCGAGCAGCGCTACGCCGACTTCCTGCTGTCCACCGGGCGTGCGGGCCCGGCGGTGGCGCGGCTGCGCACCGCGCTGCGGCTGCACGGGGAGCTCGGCGACACGGGCGGCGTCGCCGAGCTCGGGGCGCGGATCGCCGTGATCGACGGCGAACTCGCGGGTGAACTCGCCTCTCAGACCACGGCGACGGGGATCCCCCGGGCCGCCAGGATCGGCCGCAACGCCCGCACCGCGTAGAAGTTGCGGGACTTCACCGTCCCGACCGGGACGCCGAGCGACGACGCGACCTCGGCCGTCGAACGGCCCTTGAGGTGCAGCTCGACCAGCACGTCGCGGTGGTGCGGCTGGAGCTCCGCCAACGCCCCCGCCACGTCGCGGGCGGTGAGCACCTCGTCGTACGGGTCCTTGGTGGCGGCGTACTCGTCGGGCGACACGTCGCCGACCTCCCGGGCCCGCGCACTGGCGGTCCGGAAGTGGTCGATCGCGATCCGGCGGGCCACCGTGAACAGCCACGGACGGCTCTCCTCGATGCCGCGGTCGTGGGCGGCCGGGTTCTGCCAGGCCCGCAGGAAGGTCTCCTGCAGGATGTCCTCCGCCTTGCCCCGGTCACCGCTGGTGACCCGGAGCATGGCGCGCAGCAGGCCCGGGCCGTGCACCCGGTACAGCTCGGCGAGGGTGTCCTGGTCCAGGGTCGTGCGGCCCCCGGAGGGGTGTTCGGCGCGCTGCTCGGCGCCCGCTGGTGAGTCGACGGCTTCCTCGGCCACGGCTCTGTCCTTCGCTCCGGTACAACGGAATCGGCGGGCAGCCGCTGGGACGGTGTGTGATGAGCCCCGGTGCCTCGCCCTGACGGGAAAACCGTCCCAGCCGCCGCCAACGTCCGCCCAACGGCCCCGTCGGCCCCCGCGTTGGCGGACGTTGGATTCCGTCGGACTCCGTCGGACCCCTGCCGCGCCGCCGCGGGCCCGCCCACTCCCGAGGGGCCCTCAGCGGCCGACCGTGAGCGCGGCGGTGAGCTGCTGGACGCCGTCCTCCCCGAAGCGCCGCACCAGGACGGCGACCCAGCCGGTCAGTTCGACGCGTTCCTCCTCGGTCCAGGCCGCGGCCGAGGGGTGCTCGTCGACCATGAGGACGCGGGCCAGCAGCAGGTCGTCGGCACCGGGGGCGGGGCAGGCGCGTCCGGCCAGGCCGTCCAGGGCCAGTCGCCGGGCCGTGCCGACGACGTCCCGGGCGGGGGCCGGGGGTACGGTCCAGCCCGGCGGGAGCGTCCCGGCCGACCGGGCCGGGCCGGCCGGCGGTTCGGCCTCGCCCGCCAGCCAGGCGGCGATCAGCCGGCGCGCCGTCGCCTCGTCGTCCTGTCCGTTCCCGTCCCGACCGTCCGTCATGACCGTCAGTCTCCCACCGTCGGGGACCACCGCCGTGGTCGCCATCGGAGCCCACCTCACCCGTCTGCCGACCCATGGACGCGGGGCCGCTCGCCTGCCGTGTCTCGGCACCGTCGTGTGGTTGAACGTAAAACGGGCCCGGGTGTGTTCAATCCTGCCCGGCCTCGTTCCCCGGTGGCACCGGGCCGTGCCCGCACCCGCGCGCCGCGTCGGCCGTCAGCCCGCGGCGCGTTCCGTCCGTCGGCGGCCGACCCGTGCGGTCAGGGCGCCGAAACCCACCAGCAGGACCACGCCGGTGCTGGTGCCCGCCACCGCGAGGGCCCGCCAGGCCTCGGAACGGTCCGGCCCGGGACCGACCAGGACCGGGTCTCCCGACACGTCGGAGCGGGCCGCCTCAGGCCAGGAGCCGGTGACGGCGGCGACCGGATCGACCACCCCGAACCCCACCGCGGCGTCCGGCAGCCGGGTGCCCGGGTGGTAGGCGGTCGCCTCCAGCCGCCGGGTCAGCTGCTCCGCGGTCAGCTCGGGCCGCAGCGCGAGCACCAGGGCCGCCGTGCCGGCCGCGTAGGCGGTCGCGCAGCCCGGCCCCGAAGCGGTGAACAGGCCCCCACCGGGGCCGGTGCCCGTCACGAGCTCGCCGGGGGCGGCCAGGTCGACCCGCCCGCCCGGGCCGCCGCCGGAGGGACCGTTCGGCCCGGTGGAGGCCACCGCCAGCACGCCCGGGTAGGAGGCGGGGAACACCGGCGCGCTGCTGCTGCGACCGTCCGGGGCCGCCGGGGCGAGGATCAGCGCGCCGTGGGCCGCCGCGTACGCCACCGCGTCGCCGAGCGCGTCGCTCGGCCCGGGGACGGGCACCTCGACCGCGATCACCCGGGCACCCCCGTCGACGGCGGCGCGGATACCGCCGCCCAGCAGGTCCGGGGTGGTGGCCCCGGCATCGTCGGTGACCGCGACCGCCAGGACCCGTGCCTCGGGGGCGAGCCCGGCCGGGCCGGCGTCGCCGGTGCGTCGGCCGGCCACCAGGGCGGCCGCGAAGGTGCCGTACCCGACGCAGTCGCGGCCCGCATCGCCCGCGCCGACGAGCCGGGGCCCGAGCCGCAGCCGCCCGGACAGGGACGGCTGCGCGGCGTCCACCCCGGAGCCGACCACCGCGACCGTGACGCCGGCGCCCCGGCTCAGCGACCAGGCCTCCTCGGGGCGCAGCGCGGCCTGCGCCCAGCCCGCCGTGTCGGCCGGGCGCTCGGACGGTTTCACGCAGCCGTTCCTCTGCACGTCCGGACGGGTCTGGGCGATCAGCGGCGGTGGCACCGCGGTGGCCGGGGCGGTGGGTGCCGGTGCCGCCGCGGCCGGCGGGGCGGCAGCGGCCAGCAGGGCCCCGGCGACCGCGAGTCCCGCCGCGGCCCGTGCCCGACGCCCGGTCATACCGCGCTGCCCGACCGCGCCGGGGCGAGGTCCTGCGGCAGCAGCAGGCTGAGCTCGGCCAGGTCGGCGACGTCGAGCCGGCTCAGCCGCCCGGCCTGGCGGGTGATCATGCCCTCCAGGGTCTGCCGGGCGGTGCGGCCGTTGCCGAAGGTGCGGTCGCGGGGCATCGCGGCGAAGGCGCGGGTGAGCGCGTCCACGGTCTCCGGGGCCAGGACGTACCCTGCCTTCTCCGTGTGCATCCCGACGATGGTGACCAGTTCCTCGTCCGTGTAGTGCCCGAACTCGACCTGCCGGGAGAAGCGCGAGGCCAGTCCGGGATTGGAGGCGAGGAAGCCGCGCATCTCCTCCTCGTAGCCGGCCACGATCACCACCACCTCGTCGCGGTGGTCCTCCATCAGCTTCATCAGGGTGTCGACGGCCTCCTGCCCGAAGTCGTTGCCGGCCCCGCCGCGAGGGGTGAGGGTGTAGGCCTCGTCGACGAAGAGCACGCCGCCCCGGGCCCGGTCGAAGGCCTCCTTGGTGAGCTGCGCGGTGTGGCCGACGTACCGGCCGACCAGGTCGGCGCGGGCGGTCTCGACCAGCTGGCCCGAGGGCAGTACGCCCAGCTCGGCCAGCAGCCGCCCGTACAGCCGGGCGACGGTCGTCTTGCCGGTGCCGGGAGGGCCGGCGAAGACCAGGTGGTGGCTGATCGCGGCGGTCGGCAGCCCGGCCTCCTCCCGGCGGCGCACCTGGGTGATCAGGTTCACCAGGTCCTCGACCTGCTCCTTGGCCTCGGGCAGGCCGACCATGGCGCGCAGCTCGGCCAGGACGGCGGCGCTGTCCGCACCCCGCTGCGGCCCGGCGGCCTCCTGCCCGGTGTCCTCGGCCACCAGCACCGCCAGGTCCGCGTCGGTGATCTCGGGCAGCTGGGCGAGCCTGGTGGCCTGCCGGTCGACCATCTCCTCGAAGACCTTGCGGGCGGCCCGGCCGTTGCCGAAGTCCGCGCCCTTGGGCATCCGGTCGAACAGCGCGGTCAGCGCCTCCCGGGTGCCGTCGGCGAGTTCGTAGCCGTGTCCGCCGGCCGCCCGCTCGACGATGGTGACCAGCTCGTCCACCTCGTAGTTGGCGAACTCCACGGTCCGGCTGAACCGCGAGGCCAGTCCCGGGTTGCTGGCCAGGAAGTCGGTCATCTCGGCGGAGTAGCCGGCCACGATCACCACGATGTCGTCGCGGTGGTCCTCCATCAGCTTGACCAGGGTGTCGATCGCCTCGCGGCCGAAGTCCGGGCCGCTGCCGCCGGATCCGGCGGACAGCGCGTACGCCTCGTCGACGAACAGCACCCCGCCGAGCGCCTCGGTGAACACCTCGGTGGTCTTGATCGCGGTGCCGCCGATGATCGAGGCGACCAGGTCGGCGCGGGCGACCTCGGTCAGGTGGCCGCTGCGCAGCACCCCGAGGTCCGCCAGGATGCTGCCGTAGAGCCGGGCGACGGTCGTCTTGCCGGTGCCGGGCGGCCCGGCGAAGACCAGGTGCCGGCTCATCGGCAGGGCGGGCATGCCCGCGAGTTCGCGGCGCCGGGCCAGCTTGTTGAGGTTGACCAGGGTGGCGACCTGCTCCTTGACAGCGGTGAGGCCGACCAGGGAGGCCAGCACCTCCAGCGGCCCCTGCAGTCCGGGCTCCGGCGGCGCTGCGGGCTCGGCCGGCTCGCCCGGCCGGCCGGGGTCGACGGCGGTGGCCGCCGCGCCCGGGGCCCCGGGTGCGGCGCTCGCCGAGCCGTGCGCATCGGGGGTGCCGTTCTCCCGGCTGTGCAGGTTCTCCACCGAGAGCCGGGTACTGGGGACGGTCTGGCGCAGCCCGGAGCCCCGGTTGCCGGTGACCGTACAGCCGGTGACCCGGACCGCCTCGGCCGAGTCGACGCGGATCCCGTCCCCGGTGTTGTCCGATGCCTCGACCTGGGTCAGGACGACGCGGGCGCCGGCGCCGAGCCGGGCCCCGTGCCGTCGGTTTCCGCGCGCCCGCACCCGGGTGCAGGTGAGTTCGCCGTGGTCGACGGCCACGCCGTCCGAGGCCGAGTCGACGACCTCGCAGTCCCGCAGCACGGCCACCCCGGCCTCGCCGACGTGGACGCCCGCGCCCCGGGCCCCGCGGACCGTGGTGGCGCCGACGAAGGTGTTGGCGCCGTCCGCGATGAGCACGCCGGCCCCGCCCGCGGCCAGGACCTCGGAGTTCTCCAGCCTTCCGCGGCCGTCCCGGACCGCCTCCACCCCGTTGCCCCCGGCGTCGGTGACGGTGGCGCGGCGGATCAGCGGGTTGGCCCCCGCGCTGATCCGGACCCCGGCGCCGCGTACGTCGCGGACCTCCAGCCGGTCGAGCTCGGGGGCGCTGTCCCCGGTGAGGTCGACCCCGGTGTCGCCGCAGTCGCGCACGGCCAGCCTGGTCATGACCGGGCCGGCCGAGCCGTCGACGTGCACGCCGACCGTCTCGGCGCCGCCGACCTCGCAGTCCTCGAAGGTTCCGCGCGAGCGCGCGGTGACGTGGATGCCGTGGCCGCGGGTGCGGACGGTGCGGCAGCGGCGCAGCAGCGGGTCGGTGCCGCCGCCCAGCATGATGCCGTGGCCGGTGGTGGCGGTGAAACTGCAGTCCTCCAGCTGCACCCGGGAAGCGGAGCTGATGTAGACGCCGACGGGCGCGTCGCGGACGGCGGTGCGCAGCACCCGGGTGGTGCTGCGCTCCTCCAAGGCGATCGCGGGCTTGTCGGTGGTGGAGATCTCGCAGCCCTCGATGGTGCCCCGGGCCTCGCCGTTGGCGCACACGCCGTTGCCCCGGGCGTCGCGCATGACGCAGTTGCGGACGACGGGGTCGGCGTTCTCACCGATCACCAGCGCGGAGGTGCCGAGGTGCTCGATGACGCAGTCCTCGATGACGCTGGCCCCGGTGGAGGTCTCCACGATGCCCGCGCCCGCCGAGTTGACGACGCGGCAGCCGCGCATCGCCAGCGCGCCCTGCTGCCGGGTCAGCACCGCCGTCCAGGAGTTGCCGACCACCTCGCAGTCCTGGAGGGCGGCCTGGCCGCGGGGGACGTCCACGGCGGGCAGTTCCTCGTCCTGACCGTGCAGGACCAGGCCGGTGAGCTGCACGGCCTCGGCGACGACCTGGACCACGCAGCCGCGCCGCGGGGTGATCTGCACGGTGCCGCGGACGTCCTCGGCGGCGATGGTGACCATCTTGGTGATCACCAGGTTCTCCTCGTACCGCCCGGGGCGCACGGAGATCACCGCCCCGCTGCGGGCCGCTTCCAGGGCCTCGCCGATGGTGCGGTAGGCGCCGCCCGCCCTCTGTTCCTGGCACACCGTCAAGACGTGGCGCGACATGGCTCGGGTTGTTCCCTTCGTTCTGCTTGTGTGTCAGTCGCCCCGGTCCGCCGCGGGGCGGGTCATCCGGTGCAGTCGGCCTTCACGGTCGAGGCGGCCAGGTGGGCTCCGGCAGTGCTGCCCCAGTCGATGCCGCGGGTGTGGAGCACGACCGCGATCCGGTTGCCGCTCACCGGGTAGGTGCCGACGTTCACCCACCGCCCGAGGTTCTGCGGCTGGTTGATCGAGAACGAGCCGCTGGTGCTGCCGCCGTCCTGCACCGTGTAGTACGCGGGGGCGCCGCCGACCGCCTTGAGGTCGCCGCCGTTCGGGATGTAGACGGACAGTCGGCAGGTGCCCGTGGAGACCCGGCCGGTGGTGAAGGTCCACACCACCGAGTTCTCGTCGTCCTTGTTCCGGTCCCCGGACATCGGCACCGAGGTGAACTGGCCGCTGCAGCCCCCGCCGCCGTCGGAGCGGGTGACCCAGTCCTTGGAGCCGGAGGACCGGCCCTTCTCGGAGTAACCCGTGCCGTCGGAGGAGCAGCCGGGTCCGGCGTACGCGGCGTAGGACGGCGGTGCCGGCGGGGCCGGCGGGGCCGGCGGGGCCGGCGGCGTGACCGCCGTGGGCGGCTTCGGCGGCTGGGGCTGGGGCTGGGGGGCCGGCGGCTGGACCGGGCCGGGGGCGGGCGGGGGGACCGGGTTCTGCGGCGCGCCGCCGGTGGTCGGGCCGGCGCCCGTCCCGGCGCCGGTCCGCACCAGGGGCGGCGAGCCGACGGGCTGCTGGGCGACGGGCGCCCCGCCCGCCGGGACGGGGGCGGCGAGCGGCTGCTCGGGCATGCCGGGAACCGGCGTGCCGGGGGCCGGGGCCCCGGTGGCGGCCGGGTCGACCGGCGTCCCGGTGGGAGCCGCGGTCGGCGCGGCCTCGGCCGACGGCGTCCCGGTGGGGTCGCCGGCCGGGGTCCCGGACGCCTCCGGCTCCGGCACCGGCGCGTCGGGGCGGCTCGTCCCGGCGCCACCGAGCGCCTGGACCGGGTCCGCCCCGCCCTCTCCCCGGCCCATGACCAGCGGAAGGCCCATCAGCACCACTCCCACGGCGGCGGCCGCGACCGCCGGGCGGGGCAGCCCGCGCAGCCGGCCGCCCCGCTCGTCGGCGGCCGGCGCGAGGGCATCGGTGCCGGGAGCGAGCGGGGCGGCGGCCTCGGGACCGCAGGAGGCGGCGGCACCGAACGGGGCGACCGAGGCGAGAGTCCGCGCCGCGCGGGCCGGAGCCTGCACGAAGGCCCGTCGCAGCGCGTTCCGCCGGGCGGCACCGAAGGCGGTGGCCCGGACGGCCTCGGAGGCGGTCTCGGGCACGGGGGCGGGCAGCGCCACCGGGGTGCCGGGCCCGGACGCCGGCCCGGCAGCGGGCTGGGCGGCAGCGGGCCGTACGGTGCTCGGCTGCGCGGTGGCAGCAGCCTCCCTGCTGCGCCCGGTGGCGGGCGCCGGACCGAACCCGGTCGGACCGAACCCGGCCGTCCCACCGGCCGTGGCGGACCGGGAAGCAGCGGGCGCGGACGCGACCGGCCCCGGAACGACCGGCCCGGGAACCACAGGCCCGGGAACCACAGGTCCTGGAACGACGGGCCCGGGAACGGCGGGTACGGAAGCCGCCGGCCCCGCGGCAACGGGCCCCGCCACCGCGCCGACCGGAGCGGACGGGAACCGGGTACGCCGCACGGGCGCCGCCGGGCCCGGCTCGGGGTCGACCGCGGGCTCCGCCGGGCCGACCACGTCGCCGTCCTCCATCATCCAGGCGACCGCCGGCAGCTGGTACCCGGTCGATTCGCCGCCGCTCACGTTCTGGCCCGTGCCCACCACAGCTCCCTGGGTCCGATTGAGGTTTCCGCTTCCACGGGGCGCTCGACGACCTGCCGCCGAATCCACCCGCACACAGCACGGACGGACAGGGGGCAGGGTTCACCGCCGGAGCCGAATCCTCCGGCGGCGGACACCGCTCGCCACGTCCCGCTCCACCGTCGACGGTGAACCGCCGGACCGGAAGGGCGCGTTCACGCTGTCGAGCTTTTTCAGGTCTCGACCGAGGAGGGTCCATGTCCCATCACCGCGCCGGTCGGCGCACCACCCTGCGAGCCGCCGTCGCCGTGTCCGCGCTGGCCGGACTCGGCGCCGCCTGGGCGGCTCCGGCTGCCCTCGCGGCCGGCCCGCAGCCGAACCCGGGCAACGCCGCACCCGACTCGACGGACTGGCTGAAGTTCGCCAACGGACGGCTGGTGTACGGAAAGGACGGGCAGGGCAACCGGATCCCCGACTTCAGCTACGCCGGCTACCGCAACGGCAGCCGACCGCTGCCGACCGCCAAGGTCGCCGTCGCCTTGGAGCCGGCCGCGAACGGCGACGACAGCGACCGCATCCAGCAGGCCCTGGACAAGGTGGCCGCCCTGCCGCAGGGGTCGGACGGGCTGCGCGGGGCCGTCCTGCTGAACGCCGGCACGTACCGGGTGGGCAAGCCGCTGCGGATCAAGGCCTCCGGGGTGGTGCTGCGCGGTGCGGGCAGCGGCGCGAACGGCACCAAGCTGGTGGCTTCGGGCGAGCCGCGCCCGCTGGTGGAACTGTCCGGCGAGGGCACGCCGCAGAAGAGCGGCGCCGAGCACGCCGTCACCGACGCGTACGTCCCGGTGGGGGCGACCACGCTGACCCTGGACTCGGCCGCCGGGCTCAAGGTCGGTCAGAACATCGTCGTCCAGCGGCCCCAGGAGGACGCCTGGATCAAGGCCGTCGGCATGGACCACATCCCGCCCCGTCCTGACGGCACCCCGTCGAAGCCGTGGACCGCCAACGACGGCCTCCAGTTCCAGCGCACCGTCACCGCGATCGACGGCAACAGGATCACTCTGGACATCCCGCTGACCAACGCCCTGGAGAAGGAGTACACCCACGCCAAGGTGTGGGCGTACGACTACCCCGGCCGGATCAGCGAGGTCGGCGTGGAGGGCTTCAGCGCCGACGGCTCCGCCTTCGTCGGCGCCCCGGGGTACGACGAGCACGGGTACTTCGCCAGCCGTTTCGCGCACTTCGCCGCCGTCCAGGACGCCTGGGCGCGCGACATCGCCGCGGACCGCTTCGGCGCCGGCGTCGGCTCGATCGGCAGCACCGCCTCCCGGGTCACCGTCGCCGACACCTCGGCGACCGGCATGGAGAAGGCCATCCCGCAGCGCGCCCCGTTCGCCCAGCCCGGCGCCTACAGCATCGACGGCCAGCAGAGCCTGGTGATCGACTGCAAGGTGTCCGGCAGCAACCTGCACGCCTGGCTGACCGGGGCCCGGGTGGCCGGGCCGAACGTGTTCTCGCACTGCACCTCGGACAACGTCGGTGGCTTCCGCCTGGACGCCGGCCCGCACCAGCGCTGGGCGACCGGCACGCTGTACGACGACATCACGATGCTGCACTCCCGCGGCCCCAACGACGACCTCGCGCTGACCAACCGCGCGAACGCGGGCTCCGGCCAGGGCTGGGCCGGGGCGAACCAGGTGATGTGGAACGCCAACGTCGGCTACTACGGCGTGGAGAACCCGCCCACCGCGCACAACTGGGCCTTCGGCACCCGCGGCACCCCGGTGGAGGGCAAGCAGACCGGCGTCCAGGTCTCCACCGGCACCCCGGTGCAGCCCGAGAGCCTGTACGCCCAGCAGCTCGCCGAGCGCGGCGGCGCCGCACCCAAGCCGGCCCCGTCGACGGCTCCGGCCACCACCCCGGCGGCGAGCCCGACCGGCAGCCCGACCGCCAAGGCGACCGGCAGCCCGACCGCCAAGCCGACCGCCGCACCGACGACCACCGCGGCGGGCACCGGCACGCCCTCCGCCACCCGCAGCACCGCCGCGGCGGCCGCCACCGCCACCTCCGCCGAGCCGCCCGGCAGCAGCCTGGCCGCCACCGGCTCCGGCGACCTGTCCACCGCGCTGACCATCGCCGGCGGCACGCTGATCGCGGGCGGTCTCGCGGTCGGCCTGGCCCGCGAGCGCCGCCGCGGCCGGCACACCGGCTGACCGGGGCCCCTTCCGCCAGGGGCCCGGCGCAGCGGACGGCCCCCGGCCGGTGGGATCCCACCGGCCCCCGCCCCCGCGGCGCCGCGGGGCGGGCGCCGCCCCCCCCGCGCGGCGCCGCCCCGGGGCGGGGGGCCGTCCGGCGTCGCGGCCTCAAGCTTCGCGACTCAAGCTTCGCAACTCGGGCTTCGCGACTCGGGCTTCGCGACTCGGGCTTCGCGGCCTCAGGCTTCGTCGATCTCCCAGACCGTCTCCTGCCCGGCGGCGGCCGGGGCCAACAGGAAGTCCACCACGCGCTCCCGCACCTCCGACGCGAGCGGCGCGGGCGCCTCGCCCGCGGCGAGGCGCTCCCGAACGTACGCGAGCAGGCCCGGCTCGGGCGCCAGACCGTAGCGGTCCAGGTAGTAGGTGACGGTGTCGGTCCAGATCCACCGGCCGTCGCAGCGGTAGTTCATCGGCACACCGCCCGGGCGCTCCGGGTCGAGGACGTCCGCCATCAGGCTCGGGGTCATCAGCACGACGACGGCCGAGGCCAGGTACGCCGCCAGTGCCTCCCGCTCGCCCTCGTCCCCGATCACCGGGTGGTCCTCGTGGAAGGCCGGCCCGGTCAGCGGGTCGACCAGGTCGAAGACGGGGGCGACGATGAACTCCGCGGTCACTTCAACAGCTCCTGGAAAATCTGGTCGGCCAGCCCGGTGCCGGGGTGGTCGCCGTCGAACGGAATGGCGCCCGGGATGGGCCGCTTGACGTCGAACTCGTCGTCCTTGACACCGAGGTAGTTCTCCGGCCGGGGCGCCGAGTCGCCGGTCGGCGGGAGGTAGGCCCCGAGCTTCTCGATGACCGGGACGAGCGTACCGTCCGTCGGCCGGTCGAAGCGGTACCAGCTCCCACCGGCGGAGATGCCGGGCCGGGCGCTCGTCGTCATGCCGACCTGCTTGGCCACGACCAGGTCCCCGCGCCGTCCGAAGTCCGGTACGCCGTGCTCGTCGACCTTGGGCACGAACCAGACCGCCCCGTCGCCCGCGTAGGCCGGCGCCACGATCCGAGGGTCGAGCGCCCACAGCTTGGACATCGTCGCCGCCACGAAGCTCGACTCGATCCCGGCGCCCAGGTTGCACGCCACGAACTGCAGCGGCTTCTCGCCGTCCCAGCCGCCCGACAGCAACGCCTGGTGCAGCCCTGCGGCCACCTCGTCGGGCGAGAGCAGGTGGTTCACGTAGACCGGGAACCCGCCGTCGGTGTGCATCGCCACGGTGAAGAAGCGGTCGTCGAGCGGGAAGTGCTGCATCGCCGCCATCTTCTGGTGGTGCAGCTCCAGGGTGGGGGCCGCGCCGAAGACGGCGACGGGCTGGCGCCGCAGGTCCCCGGGGGGATTGTGCCCGCCGGGTTGTTCGACCTGGTGTCCGGTCGGCGTCAGCGGCGTGGTCGGGGTGTTCGGCATGGCCGGCGTCAGGTGGCCGCCCGGGGTCCCCGGGGTGCGGGGGGTGCCGAGTGCCGACAGCGGTGTCCAGGCCTTCTCGACGTCGGACGGCGAGACGTGCAGGCCCTGCTTCTTGAGCGAGTTGACGAGCTTCAGCAGCCGGTGGCGGTCGAGCGGCACGACCTGCGCGGCGTCGTCGGCCTTGTTCAGGCGCCTCAGGTAGCCGTCCACCTCCGCCCTGGTCACGGGCTGCTCGGAGTTCAGACCGAGCGCCTCCCGCACCACGTCGGCCATCCGGCGAACGCCCCGGAGCCGTTCGACGTCCACGTGCCCCGTGCCGCCGTGGAGGTCCGCCGTGAGGGCGCCGATGTGCCAGGTCTTCTCGCCCAGGACCTCCTTGGCCCTCTCGCCGGGGAAGACGTTCGCCGCCGACCAGCCGCGGAGGCCTTCCGCGTTCGAGACGCCGATCTCCTTGCCCAGGGCCCAGAGGTCCTTGTGGTCCTTGACCCCCCGCATGCCGGAGATGTCGGCGAGGTGCTCCTGCAGGTCCTCCCTGGCCCGGCGCAGGGCGGCCGCCGAGGTCGGCGTGCCCGGCGTACCGGGAGTACCCAGCATGGGGAACGAGGTGGAGGAGTTGGCCTCCTTCACGTTGATGAAGAGCTTGTTGTCCCGCCTGCGCCGCTCGATCACCGTGTAGGTGCTCCCCGGCTTGCCCAGAACCTCCTTCTCCTGCATCTCGACCGAGAAGACGGAGATGTCCTTGGCCGCCCCGCCGCCGGTCAGCTCCATGGTGACCAGCAGCGGCTCGGTGCCCGGAATCCTCCGGCGGGTGTCCCGGAACTTGAGCGCGACGGACTCCTGGCGGCTGGCGCTGGCGAAGTCGCTGCTCCGGACGTGCGAGCCGCCGTACGACGGGGACAGCCCGGTGAAGCCCTTGAAGGAGATGGCGGCCGTGCCGCGGTAGACCTTGCCCTCGGCCGCCGGAAGCTCCTCCAACGCCGAGTCCAGCATCCGGACGTGCTCGCGCATCTCCGCCTTGAGCCCCGGCAGGACGTCCGTCCGGACGATCTCCATGATCTTCCGGCGGTTCGCCATCTCCACCGACTTGATGCCGGAGTGCACCCGGAGCAGGTCCTTGATGGCGGGGTGGAGGGACAGCGAGGTGGGCGTCGCACCAGAGCCCCAGAGCAGGTTCTTGATCTGGACCAGCATCGCCTTGTCGAGCGAATCGCCGAACCTCATCATCACGTTGATGAGCGGGAACGCCGGCCCGGTGTAGACCGCCAGGGCGTAGAAGTGGGCCGGGGTCAGCTTGCTCAGGACCTCCTGGGCGGTCATGTGGTTGGTCGCCAGCCAGGCGTTGAGGCCGTCGACGACGTCCGTGTCCGCGTGCGGGTCCATCACGCCCTCGGCGATCTGCTCGAAGAGCGACCTCCGCTCCTCGATCACGGTCCGGTGCGGGCCGGAGGGCTCGGAGAAGCCGCCGTTCTGCTCCTTGATCCTCGAGAGGTAGACCTGCTCGTGCGGCAGCATGTGGTCCGGGGACAGCTCCCGTCGCACCTGGTCGAGCGGGATGCCCGGCAGGTTGCGGTACATGGACTCGGCGGACTTCAGCGTGTCCTCGCCCAGCGGCCTGGTCGCGCCGGACATCTCGACGCCCTTGAGGATCTCGTAGACCGAGTGGTCGCCGGTGGGCAGCATCCAGCCGAACAGCGCCTTCACCATGTGGTCGGGGCTGACGCCGTCCACGTTCAGCAGCCTGAACGCCGTCATCAGCTTGGCCGAGGTGGCCGAGATGCCCGCCACCAGCCGCATGCCCAGGTCGCCGTTGGCCTCCTTGTACCAGGAGGAGTCCGGGCTGAGCGTGTGGACCGCCTCGCCGGTGCGCCAGCTGATCGGCTTGTCGGGACCGATCTCACCGGGGCCGACCTCCGGGTTGGGCCGGTGCTCCACCAGCTTGTACACCTCCTGGCCGCCGGGCCCCCGCTCCGTGACCACGTCGTGGACACCGGGCCGGCTCTTGAGCGCCTCCAGGTCGTACGAGCCGTCCGCCTTGCGCGGAACGTCCTCCCACAGCACCCGCTCCAGGCGGAGCCCGACGATGTCCCAGGCCAACGGGTTGACCTTCAGGAAGGCCAACTCCCGCTCGCTCAGCTTCGTCCCGGCGATGTCCAGGTCCAGCGCCGACGGCGCCTGCACCTCCCCGGTCGGCCGCGGCCGGCGGGCGGTCAGGCTCGCCAGGTAGCCCTTGCCGTCGGAGAACCAGCTCTCCGACTGGGCCAGCACGTTCCCGGTGCCGAACACGTCGTGCTCGAACATGGTGGCGTGCTTGGGGCTGACCCTGCTCAGGCTCTCGTGGAGGCCCTTGCGCACCGGGCCCTCCAGGAACGCGTGGTGCTCCTTGAGCGCCGCCACGTTCAGACCGAGCTCCTCCGCCCGCTCCCAGCTCTCTCCCTCGATGAGGGAGTTGAGCAACTTCTTGAGGTTCAGATCGGAGTCGTTGAAGTAAGCCCCGTTGAAGAACGCCGTCATCAGCTCACGGGTGTTGCCGGTCTTCAGGAGCCCGGCGATCTGCTCCGGGGTGAGGTCGGTGCCGACCTGCCCGGCGGACGTCGGATCGTCCTTGAGGAGGGTCTTGAACCGGTCCAGCGCCGACACCTCGGGGTTGGCCTTCTGGATCACGTACAGCAGCTTGGCCACCGTTCTGCGGGCGGCGTCCTCCGCCTCCTTCAGGTTGTGGCAGTAGGCGCCGAGCCGCTTCTCGAACTCGGCGGTCGCCGCCGCGTATTCGGGCGCGTCGTAGAGCGGGCGCTTCCCGAAGACGGTCGCGCCCGGCATCTCGTGCGCCACGGCCGACGGGGAGTCCGCCCAGTGCAGGCCCTCCGGCAGTCCCTCGTGGGACGCCGGGACGGACAGGTCCGCCGGCAGGTGCGCCCCGAGCTCCTCCACGTGCGGGACGGGCCCGTGCGGCGCCGGCTGCGGGTGCTCCGGGTTCTCCGGGTGCTCCACGTGCGGCGGGTTCTCCGGGTGCGGCGGGTGCTCGCCGCCGGTCTCCGGCAGTGACACCTTCAGCCACGTGCCGCCCGGGACCACGACCGGCAGGCCGTTGGCGTCGAAGCCGACCGTCTTGGCCACCACCAGGTGGCCCAGGCCCTCCGGCTCCACGGTGAAGGCGCCGGTGGGCTTCGGCACGAACCAGAGCTTGCCCTCGGGGACGTACGCCTCCAGCGGGCCGCTCACCTTGCCCCGCAGCGCGCGCAGCACGTCGGCCGCGTACGAGGACGCCTTGCCGGTGCCGAACTCGCAGGCGGGGAACTGCAGCGGCTTGCCCTCCGCCCAGATGCCCCGGGCACGCAACTCGACCAGGACGGCGGCCAGTTCCTCGGGGCCCACCCGTTCGCCGTGCCAGGTCGGCGAGCCGTCGGCGTGCTCCGAGTGGAAGGCGACCGAGAAGAAACGCGGGTCCTTGGGGAACCGGGCGACGGCGCCGCCGGTCTCCTGCCGCTGCCCGACCGGGCTGTCCGGATCCGCCAGCCAGCGCACGTCGGAGCCCGCGCGGGCATCGACCAGGGCGTCCACCATCTCGTGCACGCGCTCGGGCCGTTGCTCGGGCTGCTGCTGCGGCTCCGGCTCCGGACGGTGCTCCGGCTGCGGGTGCTGCGCCGGCGGCGCGCCCAGGTCCGGCCCGGTGCCGCCCCGGTGCACGGAGAGGTCGGACTCGACCGGGTCGATCGGCTTGGAGCGCGGGTCCCTCGGCACCGGCGACGCGGTGCCGGAGTCCGACGCGGCCGGGCTCGGGGTGAAGGGCGGACGGGGCGTGGGCGTCGCGGTGATGTCACTGCTGCCCGAGCCCGACCGCTTGAGCTGCGGACGTGCGGTGTCCGGAGCGTCGGGCAGGCTCTCGTCGGATCCGTCGACCCGGTAGTGGGTGACCTTCTTGCCCTCCTCCACCCAGAGCACCTTGCCCGGAGCCTGTCCGGTGGCGTGCTCGATCAGGGCCGGCAGCGAGGTGTTCCAGAGCAGGCCGTCGACCGCTACGGTCCGCGCCTTGGCCGAGGCCGCGAACGTCGAGGCGAGGTCCTTCTGCGAGGCGAAGCAGCGGGCGAGCAGGACGTCGACGTGCTGCTTGCGCTCGGCGCCGCTGCCCAGCGAGTTGACGTCGGCGTTGGAGAAGCTGGCGCGCCGGCGGACGGTCCGCCCCAGTGCCTCGCCCTCCATCCGGGCCGTCACCGAGAAGGTGCCCGGCGTGTGGGTACCCACCTCCATCAGGGCGGTGGAGCCCAGTCCGTGCCCCTGGTCGACGTACGGGCGGGCGCCGAGGTCCCACTTGATCTCGGAGCCCTTGAACACGCCGACGCTGCCGTACTCCTGGTGGAAGACGCGGCTGTTCGGCAGGACTTCCCGCCCGGGCTTCTCGATGACCCCGATGTGCGGCACGTCCATCGGGACGGCCTGGTCGAAGCTCCAGAACTTCCACTGGTCCGGGACGTTCCAGGTGGTCCGGCCGACGTGCTCGCCCGGCTGGTCACCGACCGGCCGCGAGTACAGCGGGTAGGACACCGTGGAGCGGTCCGGCAGCGGGATCTTCAGGGGCAGGACGGGCCCCTTGCTCCCGCCCAGGCTGTGGGTGACGAAGAAGCCGCTCTCCTTGAACTTCTCGGTGTCGAAGTCCGACGGAGAGGTCCGGTAGTCGCGCGGCGGCAGGTCGTGGTCGTGCCGGGCCGTCACGGCGAGCGTGGTGGCGCCGTTCGGGCCCCCCGACAGCGGCTCCGTGCGCACCGGATTGGCCTTGAAGTGCACGGTCCGGCCGGTCTCGGCGGCGATCCAGCGCGCCAGCTGCTCCATGTGCGGGCCCTCGGCGAGGTCGCCGTGCAGGCCGACCAGGCCGATCTCGCCGTTCGCCGGGAACTTGCTCTCCTTGAGAACGTGCCCGATCAGGCTCGCACCGTCGCGCCAGGGCAGGGTGACCGTCCCGCCGTCCTTCGTGGTGACGGTCAGGCCGCCGCGCCGGTCGTCGACGACCACCACCGCGACCTTCTTCGGGCTCCCGTCGGGGAGCTTCTCGCGCATGGCGGACGCCCACGGCAGGTCGGCGTCACCGTGCTTGGTCGGCAAGCCCGTCCGGCTCTGCTGGGTGTAGTCGAGGTACTCCCGGTTCCCGTCGAGGTTGCGGAAGCCGTCGATCGCCGCCGCGTCCAGGTCGGCGAAGACGAACCCGAGCTTGTCCCGGGTCATCTCCACCTCGACCGCGACCTCGCCGCTCAGGTAGGTCCTCCGCTGGCCACCGCCGTCGAGCCCGTCGCCCGTCCAGGAGCGCGCTTGCGGCTCCTGGACATGACCCTCCGCCACCAGCTTGCCGTCCTGGTAGCGGGCCACCCGCTCGTCCCCGAGTGCGATCCGGACCTCGATGTGCGTGCCGGTGCCGCCCAGTTCGGCGCTGAGGTCCTTGGCGAAGGTCCTGCGGTCCCGGTCGTCGACCGTGCCGTCCTCGCCGGTGATCACCACGGCGAGGGCCGGGGTGTGGGGCTTGTCGCCGTTCGCCGAGAGGATCCTGGCGGCCTCGGCGGGCGTCAGGGGTGCTCCGGTGTGGTCGACGAAGCCGCCGCCCTGCGCGGAGAGCACGAGCAGCTTCGAGTCGGCCAGCCCCGGGAGCTTCTCCAGGTTGTGGATGAGCCCGCGGTCGACGACCTTTCCGGGGACGAGCACCCCGGCCGTGGTGTACTGCGGCAGGTGCGCGTCGGTCCGCTTGCCGCCGGACAGGTCGGTCCGCACCCGGGCGTCCAGCTGGGCCGAGGCGTGGTCGACCAGCTTCTGCCGGACGTCATCCGTCGGCGCCTGACCGGAGAAGTGGAGGGTGACCGTGTCGCCCCTGGTCACGCCGAGCTTGGTCAGGGCCTCACTGAAGGCCTCCGGAGTCAGCTGCCGGACCTCGCCGTGCTCCGTGGTGAACACCGGACCGTGCGGGCCCGACTCCACGGTGACGATCCGCTCGCCCGGGACGTTCGGGGCCAGCAGCAGCGCGTCCTTGTAGGCGGTGGAGTCAACGCCCAGCTTGGGCCCGCGGATCACCGCGGTGTCGGGGCGCGTCGTCGGGATCACCGGCGCCGACTCGCCGGGCTTCGGCACCTCCGGCGGGGGCGTCACGCCCGGATCCGGTTCCGGGTAGAGCGGGCTGCTCGTGCTCGTGTCCCGCGCGTGGTGGACCGCCTGCTCCGTCTGCTCCGGGGTACGCCCCTTGAACAGGTCCTGCACCGAGGCGCCCGGGTACTTGGCCGCCTCCAGCTTGCGGCTCGCCTCCACCTCGGCGGCGTGCGCCTTGTCCGCGGCGAGGAACGCGTCCCGGAACTTCGCGTCGTCCCCGAGGACGTCCAGCAGTGCCTGGCGACGCTCGCCGATCCCGCTGAAGGGGTCGAAGAACAGCTCGCCGGAGTCGTGCCTCATCCCGGGCGGGACGACGCCGGCCCCGGCCTTGGCCATGCGCTTCACCTGGTCGAACATCAGCAGGTGGCGCAGGTCCTGGCGGATCGCCCCGATGACCGCCGGCGTCAGGGTGCCGTCGTTCAGTGCGGGGATCTCGGCCAGCTCCCGGGAGAGTTCCGTGATCGCCCGCAGGGTCTCGCCGAGCCCCTGGTCCGGCTTGCCCGCGTGGTGCCCGTCGAGGTACTCGGCGAGCGACCGCGGAGCGGGGACCTTACCCGCGGCCCCGGTCAGCACGGCGACCCGGGAGAGCTGGCGGGGCGTCAACTCATCGTTCGCGACGAGCAGCCCCGACAGGACGTTCGGGTTGTGCGTGGCCTCGGCGGACAACACCAGACCCACCGCATAGCTGCTGAGCGTACGGCTGCCGAGCAGGTCCTCCACCGCGTGGTCGGCCGCGTAGTCCTGGAGGGCCTTCACCAGCTCGACCGCGCCCTGCGGACGGGCCTGGAGCGGCTCCTTCAGCGACGCGCCGATCTTGTCGACCAGTTCCTCGGCCGACGTCTTCTTCGGCGTCTCCCAGAGGTCGACGAGCTCGTTCACCGCCTTCTTCTGGCGGATCTCCAGCTGTTCGTCGGCCACCTGGGGGTGGACCGGGTCCGGCAGCTGTCCGGGCAGCGGCAGCTCCTGCAGGCCGGCCTGCAGCTTCTGGCCCTCCTTCAGGGCGTTCGTCACGTGGTCGGCCGCGTCGATCCAGTCGGCCACCTGGCGCATCCGGTGGTCGGACTGCGTGATCCACCGGCCCAGCCTGGCGTTGTACTGCCTCTTGGCCAACGCCGGATCGGGCAGGTCGACGCCCCCGTGGTCCGTCAGGAAGGCCTTCAGCTCGGTGACCCGCTGGTCCAGGCCCTTGCTCGCGGCGACGTCGACGTCCAGCAGCGCGTGACCGGTGCGCTTGTCCGTCTGCTGGAGGAACTGGTTCCAGGTGGCGACGTGCTGGGCCCACTCGGCCCGCAGGTCGGAAACCTTCCGAAGGTGCGCGGCGACCTCCGCCGGGCTCGTCAACTCCTGCTTGGGGTAGGGGTTCTCGTGGTCCTTCCAGGTACGGACGGCACCCGCCGGCAGCCCTCCTCCGGGCGCCGAGGAGTCGCCGCCGGAGCGGTGGTGCCACTCGTCCCCGCCGAAGTGCTGGAGCGAGGCCCCCACCGCGTGCTGCAGGGCACTCGACAGCACCTCGCGGTCCGCGCGCACCACGTTCGCTTCGGTGAGCGAGAAGGCGGGGGTGACGTGCCCCTCCTTGCCGCCTCCGGCCGCGATGCTCAGGTCGACCGCGACCGAGCGGTCCACCAGGACCGAGGAGATCTTCGAACGGCTCAGGTCACCGCCGGTGAGACCGGTCGCGACACGCACGGCGGTGTCCTCGCTGCCGATGACCAGCAGCGAGTGCTCGTCCCCGGTGTACAGCTCCAGCGAGCCGCCGTCGTGCAGACCGAGCGGCAGGGCGTCCCCGGAGGACACCAGGTACAGCCGGACGAAGCCCTGGCCGCCGATCGACGTCTCCTCGACGTCACCGCGGTGGACCAGGTTGCCGTCGGCGTCCTTGGAGGAGGGCAGGAACGGTGCCAGGTAGGAGGCGCCGTCCTTCCACAGCTCCGGGTGCACCGACGGGCCGTCACCGCTCTCCCAGACCGTGTCGAGGGACATGGCGGACCCCTCGGAGCCGGCGTCCGACTCGGAGTCCGACTCCCGCAGGGAGCTCAGACCGCCCGACGACTCGTCCAGGCTCATGAGCCGGTCCGCCAGGAGCCGCTGCGAGGGCCGCAGGTTCGGTGACGCGTCGTGCGCCGTGTCATGGGCGGGCTGGTCGGCGGAGAAGTGGAAGGGGTCCTGACCGCTGGTCGAGGGGCGCGGCCGACGCCATCGGTCGTCCATGGAGTGGCTGGGGCTGGGGCCGGAGTGCTTCAGCCGCCGGTACCGGCTCGACGAGCTGGGGCTGAGCGTCTGCGGCGGCCCGTCGCCGCCCGGCCGGCCCTTCGCACCGGCACCCTTGCCTCCGTCCTTGTCACCGGGGCCGCGCGGGGCCTCGGACGGCTCGGGGTGGATCTCGGGCGCGATCGGCCTCGGCTCGCCGCGCGGGGCGAGGGCGGCCTGCGACCACTGGTCGGTGGCCGCGGGGTGCTCGGGGTGCTCGGGCCCCGGGTGCGTTCCGGGCTGGGGGGGCAGGTCGACGTGCGGCGTCGACTCCGACTCCAGGTGTGGCTCCGGCTTCGGCTCGGAGTGCGACGGCGCGTCGGCGCCCGGGTGGGGGGTCACCCCCGAGTGGTCGACCTCCAGGTGCACGTTCTCGTAGGGGAAGCCGTCGTTCCTGAAGCGCGTCAGGTGCACCCCGCCATCCGCGTCGGCGATCAACAGGTCGACCGGCGCCATGAACGTGTCCGCCACCCGGCGCGCCGCCGCGTGCGGATCCGTCAACAACCCGTCCTCCGCCCGCAACACGACCCGGAACGACCCCATGTCCTTCGACATCAGCTGCGGCATCAGGGCCTCCTCCACCCCCGCCGGATCCAGCCGAGCCCCGCCCGACAGCTCACGCACCTCGAACGGCGCCGGCTCCAGACCGTCCTGCGGCGACTCGTACCGCACCGACTCCCAGGAGAAGGCCCCCGTGGCGGAGCCGGTGGGGACCGGGGCGGTCGGCGGCTCGTCGACCACCCCGCGCATCAACCTGCGCTCGGCTTCGGTCAGCCCTTCGGCCTCGATGGTGGGCAGGTGGTCGCGAATGTCGGCCTCGGTGAGCGGCAGGCCCTCCTTGGTCGTCCGCTCGATCGCCTCGGCGGTGCCGCGCAGGTGCTCCCAGCTCACGCCCTGCTCGTCGGGCTCGTACAGGTGGTGGGCGTACATGGCCACGGCCGTCCCGGTCGGATGGCCGGGGAACATCGCGTGGGCAAGGTCCGACAGGTCCCGGGTCGTCCTGAGGTGTTCCACTCCGGACGCGCCGAAGGAGGGCACACCGCTGCCGTAGAGCGAACGCCCGAGCCGGACCAGGTCGAGCACCCGGTGGTGGTGGACCGCCGCGTCGCCCGGGCCGGTGCCGGCCCGCAGGCCGACGGCGTCGCCGACCTGGGTGATCAGGGTGTGGTCGGCGGGCCCGGCGGCCGTGTTGAACTGGTCACCGAGCCCGTCGGCGACGTACTGGTCGAACCGCTGCATGCCCTCGACCAGGTGGTCGGCGATCTCGTGCGTGCTGTAGCCGCCGAGGAAGAGCTCGAAGGAGTTGGTCAGCACGGAGGGCCTGAAGCCCTGCTCCAGCAGGAACTTCTGCATCAGCACGCTGACGTTCACGCGGCTGTTCGCGTCGGAGAACGGCTGGATGATCTGCAGGGCCCGGGTCACCTTGGCGATCGCGAGCAGCTTGGAACGGTCGTCCGTGGCAGCGGCGACCTCACCGTAGTAACGGTCCAGGACGGCCTGGACGTGGCCGGGCGCCTCACCGTGGACGTAGCTGATCGAGATCATGCCCTCGCCCTTCTGCCCGCGGGAGAACGCGACCAGTGGCAGCCCGACGCCCGTCGTGGAACCGGACTTGGCCGTGATGTCGCCAAGCAGCCGGCGACCGTTGACGAGGTCGTCGGCGAGGTCGGCAGCCAGGGTGGTCCGTCCGGTACCGCGCATGGTGGTGTGCAGGCGGGCGCCCTTGGTCCCGGACCACTCCGTGGCGACGTTCCGGCCGGACCCCTCGACCAGGTGCCGGGTGGCCAGGTCGTGCAGTTTCTCGTACGCGTGGACGTCGATCCGCGACCAGTCGCGGCCGGACCCGGTGTGCCCGTCCAGCACCTCGCGGAACAGCTCGGTCATGCTCCGGCGGAAACCGGGGTACTTCGTCCGGTCCAGGTGGTTCGCGGCGTCGGACGGCGACCCGACGAGCGCGTCCTGGTGGACGTTGGCGTCGATGAACAACCGCCACCAGGACGACTCGGGGATGAGGTCCGAGAGCTTCGGGTGGCCCGGGGCCGACACCGGTACGGAGCCGGGCTCGGGCCGGAGGGAGTCGAACACGTCCTCGGCCGCCTTGACGACCGGGTCCGGCTTCACCTCCGGCTCGGTGCGCGGCGCGGGGTCGGGCTCGGTGCGCGGCGCGGGGTCGGGCTCGGTGCGCGGCGCGGGGTCGGGCTCCGCCTCCGGCTTCGCCGCGGGGGCCGCCTCCGGCTCAGGCTTGGGCGACGCCTCCGGCTTCGGTGCGGCTTCCGGCTTCGCCTCGGGAGCCGCTTCCGGCTCCGGCTTGGGCCCGGCCTCCGGCTTCGGAGCGGCCTCGGGCTTCGGGGCCTTCTCCGCCTCCGGCTTGGTTGTCGCCTCCGGCTTCGGGGCCGCGGCCGGGTCGGCGGGCGGCGTGGCATCCGGGGTGGCGGCAGGCTTCACCGGCGGGTGCTTGGGCATGGCGAGCCCGTCCGGGTTGTCCTCGCTGAACGTCAGGTAGTGGTCGCTCATCACCTTCGCGTCGACCGTCTCCCGCTCGGGGATGTCGACGGTGATCGGGATGACGCCCTTCTCCACCACCTCCTTGTCGCCCTTGAAGAAGACGACCTCGACCTCCGCGAAGCCCTCGTAGCGCGCCATCGGCGTGTTGAACTTCGCGTGCGAGACGACCTGGCCGGAGCTTCCGGCCGACACACCCTCCCGGCTGCGGTGGGACCCGCCGACGCCGACCTGGAAGGTGCCCTCGGCCGCGCCGACATCGGTCTTCACCCCGCCCTGCACCTGGCCGCCCCAGAGCGACCAGTCGAGCCGGGTCTTGGTGGAGGTGGTGGAGGTCGCGTTGGAGGGGCTGAGCTCGACCTTTCCGTCGGTCCGGTCGTACTCCAGCTGTAGGACCTTGAGGTTCACCTTCACGCCGCCGTCCGACACCAGCAGCCGCCGCCCGGGCGAGGGCGTGCTCAGCGGCTCGCCGCGGGTGGCGGAGCCGAAGTGGCTGGCGAGCTGGGCGTGGTCGGTGGTGTTGCGGGCGAGGCTCTCCATCCGGTCCCACGTGCGGGAGCCGAAGAACTCGCGACCGCGCAGCCGCAGGATGTCCTGCACGCCACCGGCGTCGCCGAGCCAGCGCATGACGTCGATGTCGCGCAGGCCCTCGTTCCAGACCCGGGCCGGCGGCGCCTTGACCACCTTCTCCACGGCCGGCTCGGTCGGCGCCGGGGCGGGAGCCTGCCCGGTACGGTGCTCGGGCGCCTCGAACGGCGTGGGCTTCGGCCCCTTGGCGGGGCGCCCCTCCCCCGCCTCGACCGAGACCTCGAAGCCGACCTTCGCGGTGTCGATGCCGTGCACCGTGGTGCCGAGCTTCCGGACCTCGCGCCAGGCCTGCCCGGCGGCCGACTTGACGTGCTCGAAGGCCGCCCCGGGCACCTGGGTGCCACCGTCCGGCACCAGCCGGTTCGGGTCCCCGAGGGAGATCAGCGGCCGCCGCTCCATCCGGAAGTACAGGATCGCCTCACCGGTGTAGGCGCTGCCGGCGAGCTTGGTCTTGGTCGCGGCACCCGCGGTGCTGCGCTGCGCCTGGACGTCGAGCTGGTCGTGGCCCCAGGAGTGGGTGACGGAGCCGCCGCCGGTGACGGCCGGGCCGACCGGCAGCGGGCTGCTGGTGCCCTGGACGGACACCGTGACGACGTTGCCGCGCCCGGCGCCGTAGCTGGTGACGCCGTCCGAGCCGGCCATGGACTTCTGCACCTGGGTGCCGGTGTTGAACTCGGTCTGCGCGGTCTCACCGGTGTGCTCCAGCCGGGACACTCCGGCCGTGATCCGGACGGTGCTGCGGCCGTGCTTCACCACGATCTCGTGGCCGGACATCATCGACTTCAGCTGCGGCTGCAGCTTGGTGACGTCGAGTTCGCCCCGGATCTGCTCCTTCATCCCGGCCCAGTCCGAGCCGAGCACCTTCGCTCCGCGCCGGTCCAGGCCGGAGACCGCGGAGTCGCCGACGGACGGGCGTTCCTCGGTGCCCGCCGGGTGCGGGCCGGTGCCGGTACCGGCGCCGCCGCCGCGCGGGCGCAGCGGGTAGACGTCGGTGACGACGTCGGAGGAGCCCAGACGGTGGGTCTTCTCGACCCGGACGGGCGGGTCGAGCGGCTTCTTCAGCGGTGCGGTCTCGGTGGATCCGTGCAGCGGGGCGTCGCGCAGCGGGACGGCGACGGTGGTGTCGACCGGTACGTGGACGTCCGGCGCGGTGACCTTCTGGCCGAGCTTCTTCGCCTCGATGTGGACGGTGAACTCGGCGGTGCCGCTGAAGAGTCCGGCCGGCTCGACGGTCTTGCCCTTGCTGACGGTGGCGCCGGTGCTGTCGATGGCGGAGCCGTGCACGAAGTCGTTGCGGCGGGAGACGTTGAGGCCGAGGTCGACGTGCGGCAGCTTGAAGCGGAAGGGCGCCGTGAAGACGTCCCGGACCCGCCGGTCCTTGCTGACGCCGGTCGTCACCCGGGTCTGGGTACCCAGCTCGAACTCGAACTTGTCGACCGTGTCGGTGTGCGTGAAGTCCTTGCGCAGGCCGGCCTTGACGGTGACGGTGGTGTCCCAGCCGTGGATCGTGACGTGCTCGGTGAGCTTGCCGCCGCGGGTGAGCTTGGACAGCTGCGGTTTGAGGGCGATCGGGTCGAAGCGGCTCTTGATCTTGCTCAGGACGTCGTCGGGGACGTGGCCGAACTCCTTCTGCAGGGTGGTCTCGATGCCGTTCAGGACGGCGGTGTCGCCGTTGCCGAAGCTGTGCACCACGTCGGAGGCGCTCAGCGCGCCGCGGTCGGTGATGCGACGGGGCGGGTCGTGCGGCTCGGCGGGCCCCTGGTGGGTGACGGGGGTGCCGGTGCCCGGTCCGGTGAACAGCGCGCGGCCGTCGGCGCCGACGGTGTGGCGGCCGGTCTCCTTGGCGTCCACGCTGACCTCGGCCCGGATCGGGACGGTGACGGTGTGGTCCTTGCCGTCCACGGTGATCCTGACCTCGACGCCGATGCCGGCGTCGTAGATCTCCTGCGGGCGGGCGTACTTGCCGTTGGCGTACACCTTCTGCGCGTTGCCGTCGCGCCAGCCGTCCCGGTTGCGGACCTGGCGGGAGTAGCCGCCGCCGACGTCCATACCGATCTTGTCGGGCAGCGGGACGGTGCCACCGGCCGCGCCCTGGCCGGACTTGGTGTCCGAGAGCAGCGTGCGACCGGCGCTGAACGACGAGGTCTCGTCGACCGGGTTGAGCTCCGCCTTGGCGTTGGGCCGCTTGTACTCCAACTCCGTGATGTGCGCGGTGGCGGAGACCTTGACGCCGTGCTTGAGCAGGGCAGCGGCGATCTGCTCGGGCAGTTCCAGCCGGGTGCCGCGGGTCATCGCGGTCAGGTGGGAGGCGACCATCGGGTGGCTGAACAGCTGCTGGACGTCGCGCTTGACGTCCTTCCAGGCGCCGCCGAGCACCTCCTCGCCCAACCGCTCGACACCCTCGTGCAGCGGCTCGACGGTGGGCAGGTCGCGGACCGTGGTGGTGTCGCCGAAGCCGCCGCCGGTGCCGTCGGGCTTGCGCCAGACGCCGTCGGGCGGGCTGGGGACGGTGCTGCCGGGCTCGAAGGTCCTGGGCTGGTGGGGCTCGGGGGTGTCGGCCGCGACGAAGAGGGTCGGGTCGCCCGCGCCGGTGTCCTGGACGCTGCGGGCCTCCGCCTGCTCGATCAGGGCCCGGAAGTCGACGGAGGTCGTCGCGGTGTCGCCGGACTTCCCGAGCGGCGTGTCCTTCGCGAACGTCAGGCTGAGCTCGGCCCGGCCGTCGTAGACCACGCCGGGGCCCTTGGTCTTGGTGGTGAGAAGCGTCTCCTGGCTGTTGCCGGAGATCTGCACGGTGTCCTTGATCAGCTGGAGCCCGCCGCCGCCGGAACCGGTCGACTTGTCGATCGCGCTGCCGGAAACCACACCGGGAAGCGGCAGTTGGACGCCGTCACCGGCGCCGCGCTGCTCGGTGCGCACGCGCTGGACACCGGTGCCGACGTTGAACTCGGTCTGCGGGGTGTTGCCGTGCTGCCAGATGGCCTTGACGGAGGCGGCGATCTCCACCGAGCCGGTGACGAGGCCGGTCCTGTCGACCACCTCGATCCGGGTGGGCTCGCCGGACATCATGCTCTTGAGGTCCTGCTGGAGGCGGGTGGTGTCGAGTTCCGCGCTCAGCTTGTCGCGCAGCGACGGCCACAGGTCGCCGAGCACCTCCTCGGCGGTCTTCTCCACACCGTCGAGGATCTCCTGCATCGGGTGGTCGGCGTCCGGCCGACCGTGCCGGTGGGTGGAGACGTCGAGCACGATGTCGGAGCCGCCCAGTCGCCGGCCCTCGACCACGCGCTGCGGCGGGGCGAAGAGCTTGTCCTTGGCCGGCGGCACCGGGGCGCCGTAGACGTCCAGGGTGTCCCGGACGGGGATGCCGACGGTGACGCCGATCTCCAGCCGCCGCACCCGGTCGCCGGGCGCCTCGAACACCGGCTCGCCGTGGTGGGTGAGTTCGGTGAAGTCGAGGGCCAGATGGAGCTTCCCCGCGAACAGGGCGCCCGGCTCGACGGTCTTGCCGCGCGCGATGGACCGGCCGACCTCGACCGAGCTGCTGCCCTTCACCGAGTCGTGCTGGTAGCCGAAGGTCTCGGTGACCTCGGCCTTGCCCAGCTTGAACTTGGCCTGCGCGGAGGCGTTGAAGCGGTTCAGGGTGTCGTCCCGCAGGCCGACGGAGGCGTGCCGGTCGGAGCCGTTCTCGAACTCGACGCTGGGCGCGGTGTCCTGGTGCACCAGGCCGTCCACGTCCACCCGGACCGAGATCTTGCCGGACCAGCCGTCGGTCTCGAACGGCGCCTCCCAGACGTCGCCCCGGGAGAGGGCGGTCAGCCTGGGGCGCAGCGTGTCCGGGTCGAAGAAGTCCTTGGCGAGCGTACGGGCGGCGGGCAGGTCCTTCGGGAAGGCCGACTCGAAGAGCTTGACGATCTGATGGTGGACGGCGGTGTCGCCGTGGTGCAGGCCGACGACGAGGTCGGAGGCGGACAGCCGTCGGTGGTTGGTGATCCGGGTCGGCGGCAGGCGCAGCTCGTCCGGGCCGAGCGGCTTCTTGGGGGTGAACGCGGGGTCGTTCGGGCCGTGGCCGTCGCCGGACTCCGTCGAGAACACGGACATGGCGAGCACGGACGCCGGCGGGGAGGGCGGCGCGGGGTGGGCGAGCGGGTCGTGGTCGGCCTCGGTGATGACGATGGTCGGGATGTCCGACCGGTGCGGCGCCGAGACCTCGGGCTTGGGCGTGGTGTCGGTCGCGGGCTTGGTTCCCGCCCCGGACTCGGCCTTCGGCGCGGTGTCCACCGAGGCCTCGGCCGTGGGCTTGGACACGGTGTCGGTCGCGGGCTTGGATCCCGGCTCGGTCACGGGCTTCGGCGTCAGGTCCGACTCCGTCTTGACCACGGGCTTCGGCGCGGGCTTCGCCTCGGGCTTCGGCGCGATGTCGCCCACCGACTCGGGCCCCGGCTTCGGCGTGTCCGCCGACGCGCCGGGCCGGTCGTGTCCGCTGACGGTGGGCACGCTGTGCGGGGCGGGCGGGAGCACCGGGCCGTCGTGCCCGGCCGGGTGCGTCGGCGGCGCGGAGCTCACCGACGGCGCCCCCACGGGCGGGCGGCTGGCGTCGTAGTGGTTGGAGCCGTTGTAGTAGACCGTCACCTGGTGGCCCTCCGGCGGGCCGTACCGCAGGTACTCGGTGTGGCCGCCGTGGCCGTCCGGGCCGAGGATGCGCAGGCGCAGGCCGAGGGCGTCGGCCAGCAGCGGCGGGAAGGTCTCGCCGTACCCCTGCCACCAGGAGCGTTCCCAGTTCCTGACGGCGTCCTGGAGGCCGGCGAACTCCCCGGGCGAGAGCGGCGCGTCCGAGATGGTCCGGTGCCAGACCTGGAGGTCGGCGAGCTCGGCGTCGGAGAGGTCGTGCAGCCCGATCTGCTCGGGGCGGCCGCGCAGGAACTCGAACTGCTCCTCGGGGTGGGTGGAGCCGTCGGCGAAGTTCCAGCCGACCTCGTGCTCGACGGTGCCCCGGTCCTCACCCCGGGCGACCCGCTCGTCGACGTACTGCCGGCGCAGGTCGTGCGGGTCGGTCGCGGGCTCCAGGCCGCGGTCGCGCAGGTACGTCTCGGCGGCCCGCTGCTCCTCCGGGCTCTTGAACTTCCACCTGACGCTCTGTTCGGCCTGCGCCCGGGCTGCGGCCGGATCGCCGCCGGAGCCGCCGAGTTCGTGGGCGAGCGCGGTGACGTAGCGCTCGCGGAGCAGCGGCGCGGGGACGACCTCGTGGGTGGCGACGCCGCCGACGCCGAGGTCCAGCAGTCCGTTGAGCAGTTCGGGACGGCTCTGCCCGGCGAGCTGCTTGCCGAGCTCCTGGGTGACGATCTTGCGGTAGCCGCGGGCGACCTCGGGCGGCAGCTTCTCCGGGCCCTGCGTGAGCAGGTGCTCGGTCACCGCGCGCTTCATCGCCTCGGGCGTCGACGGCAGCGGGGCGCGCGAGCCGGAGCCGGTGGCGCCGCGCTCGGTCAGCACCTGGTGCACGGCGTCGGGCCGGCTGGTGGCGACGGAGTTGAGCAGGCAGAGGCCGTCGCCGTCGACGCGGACCCGGTCGCCGGGCGGTGGGAAGGCCTCGACGACGGTCTCGGTGCTGTGCGGGGTGGCGGCCCCGGTGGCGCGGGGGGCCGGGTGCGAGGGACCGTCCGCGCCCGTGAAGGCTTCGGCCGGGGTCGGCCGGGCGGTGTGCTCGTCGGGGTGCAGGGCGGCCGCGTTGAAGCCGCCGTCGCCGTGGATGGGGCGGTTCTCCGGGTCGAGGGTGATCGCCCAGACGCGGGTGACGTCCTGCGGGAGCGGACGGCCGCCCGGGGCGTGCAGGCCCTGCTGGGCGTCGACCCAGACCAGGCCCTCGCCGGGGACGTTGACCAGGTTCCAGGCGTGGCCCTTGCCGTCCTCGGTCCAGGCGAAGACCAGCGCGGCCGAGCCGGGGCCGCCCTCGGTGACCCGGCGGGCGACCTCGATCAGCCCGGTGCTGCCGAGGCCGAGGTACTCGGCCGGCCGGCCGGTCCAGTGCTGGGCGTCGCCGACCGCGCCGAGGTGGCGCTCGTTCAGGGTGAGGGCGACCTGCGGGTCACCGTGGAAGGTGGCGTGGAAGGCCATCGCGGCCGCCACGCAGTTGACGTCGCCGAGCAGGCTGCCGTCGCCGTCCGCGGGGTTGACCAGGTCGACGAACTCCTGCGGGTGGGCGAACTTCTTCGGGCCGTCCGGTCCGGCCAGCGCCTGCTCCAGGGCGTGCCGGGCGGCCGGTCCGGGCGTGTCGTAGCCGCCGTCGGAGAACTCCCGCAGGAAGGAGTCCAGCGGGCGCAGCAGCCGGGGCGCGCCGTCCTCCTGGTCGAAGGGGCGGCGGCCGTCGGGGGTGTGGTCCAGGTCGGGCCGGGGGCGCTTGGCGGCCGGTTCCGGGCCCGTCGCCGGGGCGTCCGGGGCCGGGTCGCCGTGGTCGGTCGGGTGGTCGTTCTCGTACTCGTCCCGGCCGCGGCGGCGGGACGGCTGCTGCGGCTGGTCGGTGGAGCCGTGGTCGCGGTCGGGCCGCGTGCCGCGGGCGTCCGGGCCGGGCTGCGCGGCGGGGTCGCCCTGGTGCGGGGCAGGGTCGCCCTGGTGCGGGGGCGGCGGGGTGCCGTGCTCGGGGCGCGGGGTGTCGGCACCGCCGAGGTAGCGGATCTGCCAGACCTTGCCGTCCTCGACGCCGATGGCCAGCCGGACGCCGTCCACGGTGCCCTCGTGCAGGATCAGCGCGCCGCTGGGGCGTTCGGGGTCGGGGTAGCTGCGGTCGGGGCGCTGGAGGATCCGGTGGGCGGCGTCCGTGAAGTCGTGGTCCGTCCAGTGCGGCAGCGCGCCCTCGGGGAAGTCGGCCTTGATCCACCAGGGCGCCGGCCACTCGTCGGTGGCGGCCGGCTCGCTGCCGTGCTCCGGCCGGGCGGGCTCGCCGCCGGGCTCGGGGCGCGGCGTGCGGGCGTCCGGGCCGGGCGCGGCGCCGTGCTCCGGGCGCGGCGCGGTGTGCCCGTCCGGGGTGTCGCCGGAGGTGCGGGGCGGGGTCGGCGGCTCGGGGTTCGGGCCGGCCGAGCCGGTGGCGCCGGCGTGTTCGGTCTTCTCGCTGCCCCCGGTGCCCCCGGTGCCCCCGGTGCCCCCGCCGACGGTCCGGCCCGGGCGGGCGGGGCCGACCGGTTCGTCGCCGAGGGTGGTGCCGCTCCAGCCGGTGTCGGTGCGGACGGGTGCGGGGCGCCCCGGGGCGGGCTTGCCCCCCTCGGTCTGCACCGGGCTCGGGCGGTCGGCCTTGCCGCCGACGGATGTGTCGGGCCGTCCGGAGCCCGTCGCTGGGTCGTGCTTGCCGGAGGTCGTGCCGCCGCCCGACGTGGTCGGTACGGGCTTGGGCGTGGGGTCGGCGAACAGGCTCGCCAGATCCGCCTGGCCGAAGGCCTTGGCGAACAGCGCCGCGTACTCGACGTCCGGCGCCTCGCCCGTGCCGCGCGAGTAGCCGAGGACGTGACCCATCGTCACTTCCTCGTGGTGCGGCCCGAGTCGGGGCACCGGGAAGGGCGCAGGGTGGCCGGCCAGGTTGCTGAGCAGCGACAGCGCGGTCATCGGGTGCAGGGGCCCGAAGTACGCGCCCTTGCCGGCCTCGACCTCCTTGAACTGGACGCTCTGGACGTACGAGGTCCACTTGTCGCCGATGCCGAACTTGTGGAACGCGGCGTGCAGTCCCTTGCCGAGCAGGCCCATGCCCATGCCGGCGCCGAAGGTGGCGGCGCTGGTGGTGAACGTGTGGCTGTCGTCGAAGATGAGGTTGTAGAAGCCCTCGGAGAGGTTGCCCTGCACGCCCTCCATCAGCTGGGAGCCGACCGCGAAGCCCAGCCGGTAGAGCTTGTTCCCCTCGCCCATGGCGGCGGCCAGCTTGGGCAGGTGTTCGGCGAGGGCGGTGACCCCGTGCTCGCCGAGTTCCGAGCCGCCGTGTTCCAGGACGGAGCGCAGCACGACCCCGAGCGACTCGTTGCCCGCGCCGTGCTTGGTCCAGCCGGCGACGAAGGCCTCGGCGTACTCCTGGCCGAGCTTCCTCGCCTCGGTCTTGCCCAGCTGGGTGCCGAGGTGCTTCTCGAAGGAGCCCGCCAGGTTCTCGGTGAAGCGCTCGGCGACGCTGCCGGCGCCCGCCTTGCCGAAGCCCTGCTTCAGCCACGGCTCGACCTCCTGCATCCGGCGGCCGAGGGACTGCGAGAAGGCCTTGGCCTCCTCGTCGGTCAGCAGCTTGCGGACACCGGCCCCGGCACCGCTCTTGCCGGCGCCCTCCAGTCCCGAACTCCCGGCCTTGCCGATGGACTTGGCGCCGGCCTTCTCCAGGTTGGTGAGCGCCGAGCCGCCGGCCTCCTTGGTGACGGTGTTCAGCAGGTGCTTGAGCGCCTCCTTGTCACCGTTCTTCATGACGTTGGCCAGTTCCTTGGAGAGGACCTTGCCGGCGTTCTTCCCGATCAGGTTGCCGATCAGCTTGCCGAGGCCCATGCCGAGCAGGTTGATCGGCCCGGCGAGCGCGCCGCCGATGACGCCGTTCAGCACGCTCTGCTTGAACGAGCCGTCGAGGTCGAACGACTTGCGGTCGCCGTGCGAGATCTGGATGCCCTGGATGATCGAGTCCATCAGCATGCCGGTCACGATGCCCGTGAAGGTGTGCATCAGGATCGACTTGAGCAGGAACTTCAGCAGCGTCCAGAGCGCCTGCCGGGTGAAGAAGTACGCCAGCGACAGGCCGGAGAAGCTCTCGCCGAAGGTGAACGGCGCCCAGATGGTCGCCATGGTGATCTCGAAGACCAGCTGGATGAGCTGGGCGATCGCCATCCACTTGGTGTACTCGACCGAGTTGGCGACGTCGCCCGCGCAGTCGGCGAGCGCCTGGGCGGTCTCCGCGGCCTGCTTGACCTGGTCCGTGCCGTCCTTCCCGCCGCCGAGGCCGATGTAGGCGTTCATCGCGTTGCTGAACGACTGGGCGGCCTCGCCCTCGAACTCCTGCCGGGCCTTGATCGCCACCGTCGCGATCAGCTCGTGGAGTTGCGGGATCTCCTTGGCCAGGACCTCGTACGCGTCCCGGACGTCCCGCAGTTCGCCTTCCTTGACCTGCGGCCAGGGCATGCCGGCGAGCGTGCCGAACAGGTTGGAGAGGAATTCGCCGGGATCGAGGGACGGGTACGACACGGGTGGTTTCTCCTACATGCTGCTCATGATGTCCTGGGCGGTGTCCTCCGCGTAGTCGAGGTCGGCGACCAGGTTGATGCCGTTCTCGCCCGCCTGTCTCACCGTGTCCTTGATGTTGCTCATCAAGGTCTCCAGGTCCTTGGTGGCCTTGTCCACCTGCTCGTGGTACTGCTTGCCGATCTCGTCGTCGCCGCCGACCTTCTTGTTCAGGTCGTTGACCGTCTTGACGTCGGCGATCACCTTGTCGATCAGGTCCGACAGCTGGCCGAACTCGGCGAACCGCTTCTTGAGCTCCTGGGTCTTGCCGAAGACGTTGGGGTCGCTACTCACGGAACTCCTCCTGGCGGCCCGCCCGGCGGCGCTCCGCCTCGGCGTCGTCGTCGTGGCCCGGCCTCATCGAGCGCAGTGGCTCCAGCAGTTGGTCCAGGTTGCTGCCGCCGGTGAGCCCGAGCCGCAGCATGTCGCCGACGCCCTCGAACTGCTTCATCGCCCGGATGACCTGGTCGCCCATCTCGGCCCGGGCCTGGTTGAGCAGGTCGGTGAGCAGCGTGCCGAGTTGGGCGGGGGCCATCTCCTGGTAGCCGGTGGTGTGGAAGGTGAGCCCGAGGACCTGCCCCTGCGGGCCGACCTTGACGGTCACCATGCGGTCCTTGGAGGTGACCGTGGCGGAGGAGCGGGCCAGCTCGGCCTGGACCTCCTCGGCCCTCTTCTGGTGCTCCCTCATGGCCTGCATGGCCTGTTCGATCTCCTCGCTCATCGAGCCGAAGAGGCCGTCGGGACCGAACGGGTCGGCGGTCGTGGGCATGGTCGTTCCTTCCGTCCGGCCGGGGCCGGGTGTCACGGGTCGTGCGTACGAGGGTGGCGGCGGGGGCGTGCCGGTCAGCGGCCGATGACGCCGCTGACCGCGGTGCTCTCGGTGCCCCAGACCTCCTCGTCCTCCGCCAGCCAGGTGGTGCGCTGACGGTCCTTGTCCTTCTGGTTGGGCGCACCGCCGGCGCCCGCGCCGGGCGGCATCATCGGCGGCATGCCGCCGCTGGTGGACATGCCCTTGCCGGTCAGCGCGTTCTTCTCGGCCTCGGCGGCCGCCCGTGCCTGGGCGGCCTTCTCGGCGGCGTCGGCGGCCTCGGCCGCCGCCCGGGCCTGGGCGGTGTTCGGGTCTCCGCCGTTGGCCAGCGCCTTGCTGCTCATGCCACTGCGGCCGCCGGGCATCAGCCCGCCGCCGGGGTAGCCGCCGAGGCCGAGGCCGTCCGAGCCGCCGGAGTCGCCGAACAGCGAGCCGCCGGGGTGGTAGGTGTACCCGCCGGAGCCGAACCCGCCGCCGCCGAGCAGGCCGTCGCCACCGCCGCTGTCGAAGCCGCTCTCGAAGGCGTGCCGCTGGTCGGCGAGCAGCTGGGAGACCTCGGAGATCGGCCGGCCGTCCGGGTCCAGCAGGGTGCCGTCGCCGTCGATCCGGGAGCCGGGCTCGACGACGATCGGGTTGCCGTTCTTGTCCAGCACCGGCTGGCCGTCCGGGCCGATCACCCGGCCCTGGTCATCGACGTGCGAGCCCGGCGGCACCTTCATGTGCTCGCCCGGGCCGGTGCCGACGCTCGCCCCGTCGGGGACGGTGATCGGCTTGCCGTCGGGGCCGAGCACCGGCTTGCCGTCGGGGCCGATCACCTGGTGGGTGGTCGGGTCGATGTGGCTGCCCGGCGGCACGGTGACGGGGTTGCCGTTCGCGTCGAAGATCTGCTTGCCGTTCTTGTCCAGCACCGGGACGCCGGAGCCACCGCCACCGGGGAAGCCCGAACCGCCGCCGCCGGGGAGGCCCGAGCCACCGCCGCCGGGCAGACCGCCCGGCCCGGTGGTGAGGCTGGGGGTGTGGCCGGGGCCGCTGGTGAGGTTCTTGAAGTTGTCGTTCACCCCCTTGAGGTTGTCGCTGATCCCCTTGTTCATGTCGTTCAGCGAGTTGTTCATGTTGTTGTTCATGTCGCTGAGGTTCTTGCTGATGTCGGAGAAGGGGTCGTCCTTGCTCCCGCCGAGCGGGTCGTCCTGCGGGGGACGGTACGGCGCCTTGGGCGCCTTCACGTGGATGCCGTCGTTCAGGCCCTGGATCGCGGGGACGTAGCCGGCGTCGAGGATCTTCACCGCGTCGCCGGCCGCCTTGTCGAGGATGTCGGCGACCCCCTTGAGCCACCGCTCCTTGGCGCGCTTCTCGGCCTGCTTCCAGAAGTCGTCGCCGTGCGGGTCGCCCCAGGCGGTGGTGACGGTGAAGCTCACGTCGAAGCCGGCCACCGCGGTGCCGTCGCTGTTGCCGGCGGGGGTCTCGGAGACGGTGACATTCGCCGTGGACATCCCCTCGACCAGGGCGTCCAGCATCGGGTTGACCGGCCAGGCGATCCGGTTGTTGCGGTAGGTCTCCTGACCGGTCCACATGGTGTGGATCGCCTGCTGGGTGGCGTCCCGGCCCGCCTTGAGGAGCGTGTCGACGTGCTTGTCCTGCAAGGCCTTGGCGAGCCCCTCGACCTTGTCGCCGAACTGGCTGAGCATGGTCTTGAACACGCCCGCCGCGGTGCCCTGCCAGTCCGCGCCCGGCGCCGCCACGTCACCGGCCCAGCCCCGGACCTGCGGCGCCCAGGTCTGCAGCAGCTGCCGCGCACCGGTCAGCGTCGACACGGCGGTGTCGAAGCTCCAGGGGCTCATCGTGTCGTTCTCGTACGGCGAGTGGGCGAGCGGCATCAGCACGTCGGAGCCCTGGCGGACCCATTTGCCCAGGTCGGTCGTCTCGTCCAGGAACTGCTTCCAGTTGAGGTTGCAGCCGATCACGTGGCTCCACGGGCGGCCGGTGCTGTCGGTGTAGTTGTACGACCACCACGCGTCGTAGCCCTCGTTGCCCCCGGTCTGCTTGAAGTACGGCAGGGTCTCGTCCTTGTGGTTGGCGATCCACTGGACCTTGTCGTCACCGGTGACGCTGCTGCGCTGGGTGAACTGCGTCCGGTCGGAGGACGCGAACACCAGCAGGACGGATTCCCAGGTGGTGGTGGCCATCGGTGTCACAGCTCCAGGGGGCTCGGGCGTGCGCGGGGCGGACCGGAGGAGGGGTTCGGCCCGCCCCGCGGTCAGGGGTGACGGCGGGCGGCGCCGTCGGGCGGGAATCGGTGCGGAGCACCCGGTCGTGGACTAGCGGATGCCGCCGCCACCGAGGACGTCACTGACCAGGTAGATCATCTCCGCGGCCGCGAGGGCGTCGTCCCCACCGTGGTTGAGGGTGGTCTGGGCCGACTCCAGGTCGTCGATCATGGCCTGGACCTGGTCCTCCAGCGTCTTGAACTGGGCCTCCAGGGCGGCGCAGTACTTGGTGAAGGCGTCCTGCAGCGCCTTGGTGCTCGGCAGCACCGCGGGGCCGCCGCCGGGGAGGAGCTTCGCGTAGTCGCCGGAGAACTTCCCGCCGCCGATGCCGAGGACGAACTCCTTGAGCGCCACCCGGGTGGGGTGGGTCTTCAGGTCCTCCAGCATCTTGGCGAGCTTGGTGTGGGCGAAGTCGAGCAGGAAGTTCTCGGTGACCTTGAAGCTGTTGGCGTCGTCCTTCTCCTTCTGCTGCTGCTTCTCCCGGGCCTCCTTCTCCTTCTGCTTGCGCTTCTCCTCCTCCTGCTTCTTCCAGTCCTCTTCGGCCTTCTCGTCGTCGGTCACCGCGACTCACCCTGACCTAGTGGAGCTGGAACTTGGAGCCGGCGGTGCGGTCGGAGTCGCGGATCAGGCCGTGGACCTCGTCCAAGGCGGCGGCGGCCTTGGCGATGTCGTCGGTCATGGCGGTGTCCGCGGCCGACAGGATGTCGGCGTACCCCTTGCCCTGGGTGGCGTACTCACCGTGCAGCTCGTGGCCGAGGCCCTGGGTGAGGAACGTGCGGGTCTGCTCCATCATCTCGTGCATCTGGGCGCCCAGTTGGCGCAGCATCGCCGCGGCCTCGTCGATCTGCTGGTGGTGGAGTTCGATCCTGCCGTCTGACATCGTGGCTCTCCTTCGAGGGGCGGTGGTGGTCCCGGTCCTGACCCGACCGGTGGGTGGGCCGGCGGTGTCGCCCGCCGGCGTCAGCTCGGCGCGAGCGTCAGCTCAGGCCCTTGACGACGTCCTCGCCCGCGCCGAGGCCCGAGACGATGTGGACGGCGTTCTGGCCCTCCTGCTGGATCAGGCCCGAGCCGCTGGCGAGCAGCTCGTGGAACTGGGTGTACTTCTGGCGCACCTGGTCGTACTTGGCCTGCCAGTCCTGCATCTTCTCGACGAAGACGGTGCTGGCGGCGGCCTGGAAGTGCGCCTGGATCTCCTCGACGATGGCGTTGGTCTGGCGCTGGGTCTGCTGCATGTGCGAGTCCTGCGACTCCACGGTGGTCAGCACCTGCTGGACGACCACCGGGTCATTGAGCATGCTGTTGTCGGCCATGTGACATCCCTTCTCAGAGGCGGCGCCGGCCGGTCGCCGACGCCTCCGGGTGGGTGGGGGTCCGCGGCCCGGCACATTGAACGGAGCCGCGGTGCCCCGGGTTCAGCCCCCGCAGGGGTTTGTGGAGCCGGGCGGCTCGACCACGCCGCCACCGCCGAGGGCGGCCGGATCGAGGCTCGGCCCGGTGGGCAGCAGGCCGAGCAGCCGGGTGGGGACGGCCGCCGGAGCGGTCTTGGTGTAGCCGAGTTGCTTGGCGACCGCGGGCGAGGGCAGCGGGTACTTCACCCCCGCGTCGGTGACGAGGTAGAGGGTCGAGCCGGCCCCCGAGGCGGTGACCGCCCGCGTCAGGGAGCCGCCGCCCGGCCGGACCGCGATCCGGTCGGCACCGTTGCAGGCCGGGGTGACCCCGGGCTGGGCGGCCGGGGACTGCCCGGCCACGGCGGCGGCGTCCAGCAGGCCGACCGCGACCGCCCCCGGTCCGCCGGGCCGCAGCTCGACGCAGGGCACCTGCCCCTGCGTGACCTTCGCCAACTGCGGTGGAGTGGCTGGAAGTTCGGCGCCGGCCCAGGCGGCAGCGGCGGCCGCGGGCGCGAGGTGCGCCGCGAGGTCCGCCGGGCCGACAAGGCCCGGGGTGACGGGCGCGCCGCCGTAGGCCTCCTGCTGGATCCGCGGATCGCCCTGGACGAGCCGGAACAGCGTCTCGCCGAGCGGGACGAGCCCGTCCTCGGCGAGCAGGTAGCGCTCGCCGCCGGGGCCGGTGAACAGCTGGCCGATCCGGGTGCCCTTGCCGGCCAGTGCGGGGCCTGCCGTCCCCCGCCCGTGCAGCTCGGGGGCCCGGACGTCCGGGCCGACCGGAAGGGTGTCCAGAAAGCCGGCCGTCACCGGGTACGGCGTGGCGCTGCCGTACCCGAGGGCACGCAGCCCGCCGTCACCGGAGTCCACCCGCAACCTCTCCCCCCGCCAGACGAGTTGGGGCGCACCGTCCGGCCCGGCCACCAGCACGGCCTGCTCGTCGGACAGCGGCCGGGCACCTCGGCGCATGCCGATCGCCAGCGACAGCTGGGGCGTGGCCCGCGCACCGGGCGCCACCTGGCCGCTCTGACCGGCCTGGACCGCGCAGGCCGACCAGTCGGCCTGGCCGAGGTCCTGGTCGGCCGGCAGACCGTCGGGGGCGCCGACCAGGCCGACCACCGCCCCGCGCGGTACACCGTCCAGCGAGCCCGCGCTGACCGTCGTCGAGCGGAACTGGTCCCCGGCGAGCAGCCGGGCGCTGGCCTGGTTGAGCACCGGGCGCAGCTGCCCGCCGGCGTAGAGGTACCGGGCACCGCTCTCCTCGACCACCACCAGGGTGCCGGGCTTCTTCCAGCCGGTCGCGCCCCCCGGTTCGATGAGCCCGTAGACCCCGGCCCCGACACCGATCAGCAGACCGATGGCGAGCCCGACCATGGCACCCCGGGTGGTCCGGGCGACGGGCGTGTCGGGCGCGTCCGGCTCGGCGCGCAGCATCCCCGAGGAGACCCGGCTCATCACGAACAGGTGGGCCTGCACCTGGTCGCGTCTGGACTGCATGGGAGCTCTCCCGGGATCGGTGGGGCGGACGGGCTGGGTGGGGTCTGCGGGCCGGCCCTAGCCGGCCATGCCCCGCATCAGGTGGTAGAAGCCGAGGGTCTGCAGGGCGAGCGGCAGCAGGGCGAAGGCCGCCAGGGAGTGCAGCAGGTCTGCGGCGCGCCCCCAGTAGGGCAGCAGTCGCCGGCCGGGCACCGTCCAGGCGACGACCAGCAGGACGGCAGCGACCCCGAGCAGCACGGCGACCAGGGTGAGCCGGTCCTGCCAGGCGCCCGCCAGGCCGTACCGGCCGGCCAGCAGCACCAGCCCGTACAGGCCCGGCAGCAGGACGGCGAGGCGTTGCCGGAGGCTGCCGATCTCGCGGGCGTGCAGCAGGAGGAGCGCGGCGAGGTCGGCGGCCGTCGCGGCCGGGCCCCAGCCGTCGGCGTCGGCCAGCAGGGTCAGGCAGGCGGCGCTGACCAGGCCGATGCCGATGAGGAAACCGGTCAGGTAGCCGTCCGCGACATCGCCGCGGGCGAGGACGACGGCGGCCGGGAACGGCTCGATGTCCTCCTGGAGTTCCTCCGCGTTCCGCGGCAGGGCGGGCACCCTGAGGCCGGCCAGCTTGAAGGCGAGGCCCGGGGCGAACGCCCCGGAGAGCACCGCGGCACAGGCGAGGACCGCCGCCGAGTGCCCGGGCGGCAGGTCCTGCACGGCCAGCACGCCCGCGGCCAGGGCGACCAGGCCGACGAACAGGACGGAGAGGAAGAACGGCGCCGAGGCACCGACCACCGCGAGTGCGAGCACGGTGGCCCCGGCCGCGGCGGATCCGCCGGACAGCAGCCGGTCCGTGCCGCTCGGGCCGGGCATCAGGGTGGCGGCGGTGACGGCGTAGCCGATCGCGGCGGCGCCCAGCGCGGTGCCCGCCACGGCGTCGCCCACCGTGCGGGCGGCGCCGCCGGCCCCGACCAGGAGCAGGACGGCGATCACCGCGGCGGCCGCGCAGCGCAGGTCGGCGGGCCCGGGCAGGAGCAGCAGCGCCAGACCGCCGGCCAGGGCGACCAGCGCGGCGGCGACCGCGAGGTGGTGGGTGAGCGCCGGGCGCCAGGAGTCGCCGCGCTCCAGCATGCCGCTGCGCACCCCGTCGACCACGTCGTCGAAGTGGACCGGGGGCAGTTCGGCGGTGCGCGGGCGCAGGAAGATCTCCTGGCCGTCGCGCAGTCCGAGCGCGTCCAGCGTCAGGTCCTCGTCGAGCGGCTCCTCGCCCACGCGCTGCAGGACCCAGCCGGAGTGCTCGGCACCGGCCTCCTCGACCTCGGTGCCCGCGTGAGCGAGCACGGCGGGCAGGAGGTCCGCCAGGACCACGTCGGACGGCACGGCCAGTTCGAACGCCGAGTCGGGCGCACGGAACCTCAGTCTGCACAGGCCGGCCACGGCTCCACCACTCATGCGTTCCCTCCTCCGGTCTGCGGGTCTTCGCCCGGCTGCACGGAATCACCGGGGGTCGCGGTTCACCGGAATCGGCAGCAGTTCGGTGAACCTCCGGGGACCGCGCTCCGTGCCCAGGGCGGAGACGTCCACGCGCGTGTGAGGAGAGGCCCGTTGAGTCAGGTCGTGGTAGAGCGTCCGCCGAGGCGCTCCGGGCCGGAGATGCCGGACGGCGACATCCAGCTGCAGGAGCCGCCGGGCCTGCCCGAGCCGCAGAGCGGGCTGTCCACCATGCTCACCATGGCGCCGATGGCGCTGAGTTCGCTCTCGATGGTGTTCATCTTCCTCAACCCGAACTCAGCGGGCGGTCCGCTGACCTACGTCGCGATCGGCATGATGGGCCTGTCCGCCGTCGGCATGCTGGTCACCCAGATGATCCGGGGCGAGAGCGACCGCAAGCGCCAGCTGCGCGGCGAACGCCGGGACTACCTGCGCTACCTGTCGCAGATCCGCCGTCAGGTCCGACGCCACACCGTCAAGCAGCAGCGCGCCCTGGCCTGGCGGCACCCGGAACCCGCCGCGCTGGCCTCGATGGTGCGCACCTCCCGGCTGTGGGAGCGCCGCGCGGCCCACCCCGACTTCGGCGACGTGCGGATCGCGGTCGGCGCGCAGCGGCTGGCCGTACGGCTGGCTCCGCTGGCCACCAAGCCGGTCGAGGACCTGGAGCCGCTGAGCGCGCACGCGCTGCGCCGGTTCATCCACGCGTACGGCACGCTGCCGGAGCAGCCGATCGCGGTGCACGTCCGCGGCTACGCGCACGTGGCGTTGCGGGTCGACGTGGGCGAGGGTGCCGGCGCCCCCGACGGTGGTGGGCCGGACGCCACGGAGGCTGCCCGCGCCCTGGCCCGCGCGATGGTGGCGCAGCTGGCCTTCTTCCACGCCCCCGACGAGCTGCGGATCGGCGTGGTGGCGGCACCCGAGCGCCGCGCCGACTGGGACTGGCTGAAGTGGCTGCCGCACGCCCTGCACCCGAACGAGACCGACGGGGCCGGCCCGGTCCGGCTGGTGTCGGGCTCGATGGTGGAGCTGGAGCAGCTGCTCGGCGCCGAGTTCACCGCCCGCGGCCCCTGGGAGCCGGACGCGCAGCCCGGACGCGAGGAGCCGTACACCCTGATCGTGGTCGACGGGGTGCGCCTGCCGTCCTCCGGCCGGGCCGCGCTCGCCGGCTACCGCAACGCCACCGTGCTGGACGTGGACGACGCGCTGGAGTGGAAGCACGCCAAGCACCGGCTGCGGCTGCGGATCACCGCGGACGGCGCGCTGGAGCTGGTCGGATCGAACCGCGACCGCCAGGACAGTGTCACCGCGCTCGGCCGCCCCGACGCGCTCACCGCCGCGGCCGCCCGGCGCTACGCCGTCGTCCTGGCACCGCACCGGCTCGGCGACACCACCGACGGCGCCGAGCCGCTGGCCACCGACTTCGACCTCACCTCCCTGCTGGGGATCAAGGACCTGCATCGGCACGACGTCCGCCGGGCCTGGGCCGACCGGCCCAAGGAGCAACGCCTGCGGGTGCCACTGGGCCTCGGCTCGGACGGCACCCCGGTGGACCTGGACATCAAGGAGTCCGCGCAGGGCGGCATGGGCCCGCACGGCCTGCTGATCGGCGCGACCGGCTCCGGCAAGTCCGAGCTGTTGCGCACCCTGGTGCTGGCGCTCGCCCTGACGCACACCTCGGAGACGCTCAACTTCGTGCTGGTCGACTTCAAGGGCGGCGCGACCTTCCTCGGCCTGGACCGCCTCCCGCACACCTCCGCTGTGATCACCAACCTGGCCGACGAGGCCGCCCTGGTGGACCGGATGCGCGACGCGCTGCACGGCGAGATGATGCGCCGCCAGGAGCTGCTGCGCTCGGCCGGCAACTACACCTCACTGGTGGACTACGAGGCCGCCCGGGCCTCCGGCGTCAAGCTGGACCCTCTGCCCACGCTGTTCGTGGTGGTCGACGAGTTCTCCGAACTGCTCGCCGCGCACCGCGACTTCATGGAGCTGTTCATCATGATCGGCCGCCTCGGCCGCTCGCTCGGCGTCCATCTGCTGCTGGCCTCGCAGCGCCTCGACGAGGGCCGGATGCACGCCCTGGAGTCCCATCTGTCCTACCGGATCGGTCTGCGCACCTTCTCCGCCATGGAGAGTCGCGGCGTCCTCGGGGTGCCGGACGCCTTCCACCTGCCCTCGCAGCCCGGCAACGGCATCCTGCGCAGCGACATCGCCACCCTGAGCCGGTTCAAGGCCGCCTACGTCTCCGGGCCGTACCGCCAGCAGAAGCCCAGCCCGGCCCGGCAGGCGGCGGTAGCCGGGCAGGTCGTGCCGTTCGGCACCGAGTACGTGGCTCCCCGGCAGCAGCCGGTGGTGCCGGAGCCCGGCGTCGCCGAGGAGCCCGAGACGGAGGAGGCCGCCCGCACCCTGCTGGAGCTGGCCGCCGACCGGATGACCGACGCGGGCCCGCCCGCCTACCGGGTCTGGCTGCCACCGCTGGACGTGCCGCCGACACTGGACGAGCTGCTGCCGCCGCTCTCCCCCAGCCCCGAGCACGGACTGACCACGGACGGGTGGCCGCTGCGCGGCGGGCTCTCGGTGCCGGTCGGCGTCGTCGACCGGCCGTTCCAGCAGCTGCGCGACCTGCTCACCGCCGACCTGTCCGGAGCGGGCGGACACGTCGGTATCGCCGGCGGCCCGCAGAGCGGTAAGAGCAACCTGCTGCGCGCGCTGATCACCGGCCTGGCGCTCACCCACTCCCCGCGCGAGGTGCAGTTCTACTGCCTGGACTTCGGCGGTGGCGGCCTGTCCGCACTGCGCGACCTGCCGCACGTCGGCGGGGTGACCGGCCGGCACGACCCGGAGCGGGTCGGCCGCACCATCGCCGAGATCAACGGCATCATCGCCCGCCGGGAGCAGAGCTTCGCCCGGCTCGGCATCGACTCGGGCGCCCCCGGGCGCCGGCCGCGGGCGGGGGGCGGCCCCCCCCCCCCCGCGCCCCCCCCCGCGCGCCC
>NZ_JBHWBZ010000002.1:341126-352537 GCF_042735475.1 Kitasatospora sp. NPDC059577
CCCACACCACAAACCTCACACCACCCCCCCTTACCACCCTCTCCGCGCTCTGCCACTGACCCCCGCGCCCCCCCCCCCCCGCCCCCGCGCCCCCCCGCCCCCCCCCCCCCGCCCGACGACCCGCACGGCGACGTCTTCCTGGTCGTGGACGGCTGGAACACCGTGCGCCAGGAGTTCGCCGAGCTGGTGCAGATCCTCGGCCTGGTCGCCGGACGCGGCCTCAACTACGGCGTGCACCTGGTCATCACCGCGACCCGCTGGGCCGAGGTGACCAGCGCGCTGCGCGACCAGCTCGGCACCAAGTTCGAGCTGCGACTGGGCGACAACGTGGACTCCATGATCAACATGCGGGCCGCCGCCACCGTCCCCAAGATCCCGGGCCGCGGACTCACCGAGGAGGAGCTGCACTTCCTCACCGCTCTGCCCCGGATGGACGGCGTCGGCGACACGAGCGACCTCGCCGACGCCGTCGCCGACCTGGTCGAGGCCGTGAACGACCACTGGAGCGGCCCGCGCGCCCCGCAGGTCCGGATGCTCCCGCTGATGCTGGAGGCCGCCGCGCTGCCCCCCGCCGAAGGCCGGCTGAAGGTGCCGCTCGGTCTGGAGGACCGCCAGATCGCCCCGCTGTGGCACGACTTCGAGGAGACGCCGCACCTCACCGTGATCGGCGACAGCGAGTCCGGCAAGACCAACCTGCTGCGCCTGCTGATCAACGGCATCACCGCGGCCTACACCCCGGCCGAGGCCCGGATCATGCTGATCGACTTCCGGCGCGGCCTGTTCGACCACGTACCGGAGGAGTACCGACTCGGCCACGCCGTCGCGGTGGACGTCCTCAAGCAGGTCGTCCAGGGCGCGGCCCGGGCCATGGAGGGGCGGGTGCCCGGCGAGGACATCAGCCCCGCCCGGCTGAAGCTGCGGGACTGGTGGACCGGCGCGGAGCTGTTCATCGTGGTCGACGACTACGACCTGATCACCGCGCCGATCACCGGCCACCCGTTCGCCCCGCTGCTCGACCACCTCGCCCAGGGCACCGAACTCGGCCTGCACCTGATCGTGGCGCGCAGCGCCAACGGCGTCGGCCGCTCCATGGGCGACCCGCTGCTGCGCCGGCTCCAGGAGGTCAACACCCCGGCGGTTCTGCTGTCCTGCCCGCCGAGCGAGGGCGTGCTGTTCGGCAACGTCAAGCCGCGCGAACTGCCGCCCGGGCGGGCGCTGCACATCACCCGCCGGCGCACCGTCCAGCTGCAGACCGCGTGGGTTCCCGATCCGGAGGAGACGGAGGCAGCGGGCGCCTGAGGACGGTCCGGGATTGCCGGGCGCCCGGATGAACCGGGGGCCCGGCAATCCCGTGTTGCTGGGCGAGGTCCCTCCGCGCGGGCCTGATGACCGACCAGGGGAGGCAGACGCCAATGGCCGAGGTGGAGCCTCGCACGACCGCCGCCGGAACCGTCCGGGGCCCGCGATGAGCACGACCGGGAACGCGTCCGGCTCCGCACCGGGCGGCGACGCGCCGGCGCCACGGCGCTGGTTCGGTCGCCGCGGCCCCACGCCCGAGGCCGCACCCGCCCGCCGCGAGGGCCGCTCGATCCTGCGCGTGCTCGGGCCGCACTTCGTCATCGCGCCGCCCGAGGTGACCGACGGCGAGCTGTCGGCCGCCATGGGCGGCCTGCGGCCGGTACCGGACGCCCTGGTCGTGGTGGCGGCGGCGACGGACGCCGCACCGGTGCTGCGCGAGCAGATGGCGGAGCTCGGGATGATCGCCCGGGCCCGCGGCGCGTCCAGCCTGATCCTGGCGGCCTCCGGTCTGGCCGCCGTCGGCCCCGGCGGGCGCCGCCCCGCCGAGGTCGTCGCCGACAAGGCGGGGATCACGGTCGTCGCCCCGGACGGCATGGTCGCCATCCAGCCCGACGGCACGCTCAAGGTGACCGCCCCGAACGGCTCGACCGAGCCCGCCACCTGGTGGAGCTGCCCCCCGGGCGGCCGCGCCCGCCGCCTGCGCGAGACGGTCCCGGCCGCCGCCCCGGTCGACCCGGGCCCCGCCCTCCCCGGCGGCGGCGCACCGCACGTACCGCCCGTACCGCCCGTCGAACGGGCCGTCGCACCCGCCGGGCCCGGCGCGCTGCCCGTCTCGGTCTCGGTCCACCGACTGGCCACCGGCTTCTGGCTCAACCACGTCACGGCCCGGCCCGAGGGGTCGATGCCCTTCCTGCAGCAGCTCGCGACACCCCCGGGGACGACCCCGCTGCTGGTCGGCACGCCCGACCGGCCGGCGCTGGACCCGCAGGAGTTCACCGAGGCCGCGCTGTCCCTGCCGGTCGGCTCCGGCCAGCTCATGGTCAGCGCGCCGTGGGCCGACCCGGGCGCGCTCGCCCTGCTCTCCGGCAGCCTCGCCGAGCGGCTGGGGCGCCCGGTCCACGCCGCGGTCGGACTGCCGGTCGCGGGCAGCCGCGGCTACACCACCGCCGTGCTCGACCACCGGGGCGCCGCCTCCTGGGAGCCGTTCCTGCTCCGCCTCAGCTCGTCCGGTCCCCACCGGACCGTCAGCTCCGCCTGGCGCAAGGGCACCCCCTCCTGGGAGACGGTGGGCCCGGGGCTCTTCCGCGCCTTCCCGTTCTGGTGCCTGGAGGCCGTCCCGGCCGGTCTCTGGCTCCGCCCGGAGCCGCCGTACGCCTGGGCGCCGCGCTTCCTGCGCCCCGACCCGGCCCGCCCGCTGATCGTCGTCGGCGAGCAGGCCCGGCTGATCCCGCACCACGTCTGGGAGGAACTCGGGGCCCTGCTCGACGAGATGCCCGGCCCCGGCGCCCGGGGATTCGGGCTGCTGCTGCACGGCCTGGTCGACTCCGCGTCGGAGAGCAGCGCCCGGTTCTTCGCCCGGATGCACGGCCTGGTGTGGCTCAACCCGCCGGCCCGGCCCGCCACCGGGGATCCGGCCGGAGCGCTCGGGCCCGACGGGGCGGCGCACGCCTCCTACGCGCTGAACGGCTCCTGGGCGGGGGCCGTCCCGGCGCCGGTCACCGAGCGGTTCGCCCTTCCCGCCCCCGGTCCGCAGCCGACCGTCGGCGCGGCCGACCCGGCGTCCGGCACCGCGACCGGCGCGCCGGTCGGGTTCGTCACCGGGCCGGTCGCCCCGGCGGAGTCGCCGGTCTGCGATGCGGGGGCGACGCCCGGGTTCACCACCGCGGCCGCCGCGCCGGGCTCGCCCGCCGAGCCGGCCGAACCGGCCGTCGGTGTGCCGACCGTGCCCGCGGGCTTCGCCACCAGCGCCGGTATGCCCGGAGCGGGCGGCACCCCGACGGCCACCCCGACGGCCGCGACCGGAGCAGTCGGGTCGACCGGACAGCCGGGGCAGCCCGGGGATCCGGGCGCGACCCGCCAGCCCGCCGCCTCCGGCGGAGCATCCGAACCCGCCACCACGGTCGAGGAGTCCGCCGCCGGGGCACCCGGCGAGCCGACGACGGCCGCACTCGGCATCGATCAGCCCACCCGCCACACCGTCACCGGCGGAGCGCCCCGGCCGGACACCCGACCCGACGCGCCCGCCGGGGAGTTCGCCGGGGAGTTCGCCGCCGAAGCTCCGACGCGGGTCGGACCGGCCCAGGTCGGACCGACCACGGCGACGGCCGGATCCGCCGCGCCCGGGCCATGGGCGACGGAGGCCGCGCCGCCACCGGAGCCCTCGCCCCACGCGACGTCCGCGCCCGGACCCGAACCCGAACCCGAGCCGGTCTCCCTCGCCCTCGCCGCCCACTACTTCACCACCGCGGACGTCCCGCCCCTGCCCCCGGTCAGCGCCGCAGCGGACCGGGACGCCTTCCGGGCGATGCTCGGCGAGCACTACCACCGCTGCGCCGGGCGGGTGGAGCCCGCCGTCACCCGGCTGCCGGGCCTGCGGTCGACCGGCCAGGACGACTTCAAGGCCGACCTGGTGGCCGTGCTGCTGCACCACGAGGACTCCGGCCTCCCCGCCGACCGCGCCGCCCTCCTCGCCGAGGCCCGTGGCGGCACCGCCGGACCACTGCGCCCGTACCTCGCCTGCCTGCGTTCGGGCCTGCGTCGGCTGCCGAGCCACCACGGCGCGGTGCTGCTCGGGGCCGAGCTCGCGCCGGAGGCCCTGGAGGCCTTCCCGGTCGGCCTGGCGCTGGTCGAGCCGGGCCCGATCGCCGGCCTGGCCTCGCCCGCCGTGCAGCTCGGCACCCCGGTCGAGTTCGTCGTCTGGTCGACCACCGGCCGACGCACCGCCGCCTTCGGCGACGACGGGGAGGTGCCCCAGGTGGCCTTCCCGCCGGGGACCGGGTTCGTGGTGGTCGACGTCGTGCCCGGCGAGGGCGCGGCCCGGCCCGCCCGGGTGCTGCTGCGGGAGGCCGCCGGCCCGGGGGCGGGCCCGGACGCCGAACGCGACGACAGTGCCCGGAAGCGGCTGCACGCCTGGCTGGAACGCCGGGACAAGGTGGCGCCGGCCGACCGCCGTACGGTCGCCCGCCCGGAGCGCTTCCGCCTCACCCCGGGCGCGCTCCTGCCGGAGCCGCCCGCCGCCCCGGCCGCCCCACCCACTCCCGACCCGCCCGCCGAGTCCTGACCGGGGCACGCCACGCCCGAGCGGACCGGCGGCAGTTCACCGGTGTCCGGAGGCCTCCGGACACCGGCCGCCCCTACCGCCCACCGAATCCGGAGGACGCATGCCGCCCCAACACGCCCGGAAAGCCAGGCCCAAGGCCCTGCACCTCGCCACGGCCGCGGTACTGATCACCGCCGTCACCGCCACGGCGGCCAACGCCCGTCCGCACCGCACCACCCAGCCCCCCAAGCCCGGGGCGAGCGCCACCAGCACCGCCGGGGACGGTCTCAACGACCCGCACCTGAAGGACATCGCCCAGCAGATCGTCTCCAGCGCGGAGAACTCCTCCCTCGACTGGAAGGCCCAGTTCGCCTACGTCGAGGACATCAAGGACGGCCGCGGCTACACGGCCGGCATCATCGGCTTCTGCTCGGGCACCGGCGACATGCTCGACCTCGTCGAGCACTACGGGAAACTCAAGCCCGGCAACGCGCTGAGCAAGTACCTCCCGGCGCTGCGCAAGCTGAACGGGTCCTCCTCGCACTCCGGGCTCGACCCGGACTTCGTCGGGGACTGGAAGAAGGCCGCCCAGGACCCGGTCTTCCAGCAGGCGCAGACGGACGAGCGGGACCGGGTCTACTTCAACCCCTCGGTGATGCAGGCCCAGACCGACGGGCTGCACGCCCTCGGCCAGTTCATCTACTACGACGCCATCGTCATGCACGGCCCCGGCAACGAGCCGGTCAGCTTCGGCGGCATCCGGGCCGCCGCCATGAAGAAGGCCAGGACCCCGGCCCAGGGCGGCGACGAGAAGGCCTACCTGGCGGCCTTCCTCGACGCCCGCCGGGCCGCGATGAAGACCGAGGCCGCCCACGAGGAGACCGACCGGGTGGACACCGAGCAGCTGGTGTTCCTGAAGGCCGGCAACCTCGACCTCAAGACCCCGCTGGCCTGGAAGGTCTACGGGGAGTCGTTCAAGATCGACAGCTGACGGGGCCCGCCCGACGCCGGCCACGACCGACGCTGGCCACGACCGAGGGGCGGCTGCCCACACAGCCGCCCCTCTTCGCCAACTCCCCTGTCACCAACCAGTGGTGGCCCGCCGTACGGCCGGGGCCGAGGCCTCGCCCGGGGCCGTCCGACCGGCCGGCATCTCCCGCCGCTCCGCCGGCCGCCGGACGTCGAACCCGGGATCCGAGCTGGTCCGGACGAGCGGCGCCGAGGCCGGGTCGATCGCCTCGGCCGCCTCCCGCCGCGCGGCCGGGGCCTCGACGCCGAGTGCGTCGAGGCGCAGCACCAGGTTGCGCGGCAGGTCGGTGCCGGGCACGCCCGGCCAGTGGCAGTCCCGGGCACGGATCTCCCGGCTGCGCGCGCCTCGGGTGCCGACCACCGGGCCGGGCACCACCTGGACGTCCGGGCGCCAGCCGCCGCCCGGCCAGAGGTGTTCGAGCCTCAGCTCCCAGGTGTCGGCGTCGACCACGAGCGACTCCCCCACCCGGCCGGCCAGCACCAGGGTGCCGTACGGGGTGATCGCCACCGCCCGCTGGTCGAAGTCGGCATCCTTGCCGACCACCATGATCCGCCAGGATCCGTCGACGAACATCTCGTTACCCTTCCGCTTACGCCCGGCAGCCAAAAAGGCCGTGGGGCGCCGGAGCCCGGTGTTCCCGGACCCCGACGCCCCGGTCACTGCGCTCAGTGCTCGGTCAGGCGCGACGCTTGGCCGCGACCTTGCGGGCGGCGAGGACCAGGCCCGCACCGGCGGCCAGCACGGCGCCACCGGCCAGGGCGAGCGGGGTGTTGCCCCCGCCACCGGTCTGGGCCAGGGCCGGGGCGGTGCTCGTCGCGCTGGGCGTGGCCGCCGGGGTGGCCCCCGGAGTCGTCGGGGCCGGCGTGGTCGCCGAGGGCGTGGCGCTCGGCGAGGCCGGGACCGACGTGGTCGGCGTCGGGACCGGGGTCGCCGGGACGGAGGGGGTGGTGGTCGGGCTGCCCGTCGGCGTCGGGGTGGCCGACGGGCACAGCGGAGCGTCCGCGACCCTCTTGTCCACGTGAGTGTCCGCCAGGGTGTAGCGCCAGGTGTCGCCCTTTCCCGAGTAGCTGACGGTCAGCTTGACGGTGGCGTTCGCCTCGATCCGACCGTGGTACTCCTCGGAGCCGCCAACCAGGCTCAGGGTGTAGTCGCCGGCGGCCTTGTAGCGGTTGCCGAGGACGAGTTCGACGTGGCCGGCGTCCGCCCGACAGCCGACCTCCAACGAGGCGTCGCTGGGCTTCCATGCGAAGGCGGTCCCGGTGCCCGCCAGTGCGAGGCCGACGACCGCGCCCCCGGCGACCACGGCCGCCCGCCGTACGTGCTTCATCTGTGCTTCTCTCCTGTGGAGTTCTTCGAGCAGGGAACGCCTCGCGCGCTCCGGGGGGAGATGGGATGGAGCGCGCGAGGCGGCGAGCCCGGACCGCCGTCACCCGCCGTGGCGGCGGCGCGTGACGGCGGTGCAACGCGGCTCTCGCCCACCTGCACGGACAGCCTGCCCGATCCGGTTCACCTCACCGGGAATTCCATGAGATGCCACAAGGGCACAGGCATTGCCCCACGCCGCCTCAAGCGCGCTCAGTGGTGGTCGACCTCGTCGCGCCACGTCGGAGAGGAAACCCGACACGGTCGAGCGAAGGGGGCGTGGATGACCGATCTCAAGGTGTTCCGGCGGGGTACCGATGGCCGGGATGTCGAGCTGCGGGGTTCGACGGTGGCGCGGGAGCGGGAGTTGCAGCGGCGGGTCGAGGGGGCGCTGGAGGCGATGCTGGGGGTGCGGTTCCTGGCGTCGGAGTACCCGACAGGGCCGTGGCACCAGGGGCGGATCGACACGCTGGGGCTGGACGAGGGCGGCGTGCCGGTGGTCATCGAGTCGCCCAGCGGTGGCGGCGCGGATGGATCGAGGCCACCGCCACCCTGATCGTCTCCAAGCTGCTCATGACGGTGGTCTTCCTCGTCGGCGTCTCCGCGCTCGGCAAGACGGACGCCAAGGATGGCATGGCCGCCCTGTCCGACGCCATGGCCGGTGTCGTGATCATGGTCATGGTGCTGCTGTGCCCGTACGCCGTCTACAAGTTCGTCCACTGGGCGACGGACGGCAGCGGCCACGACGACACGCACCGCACCGGCATGGCCGGCATGGCGGTCGCGGCCGGAGCGGCGAAGACCGCCGGTTCCCTGGCCATGCAGATGAGCACCGGCGTCCCGGCGCCGCAGGGCCCGGCGCAGGTCCCGGGCATGGGAGGTGGCGGTGCCGCCTCCGGCATCGACCCGACCGGCCGGATCAGCACGGAGGGGATCGACACCGGCTCCGCGCAGCAGCCGACGAAGTTCCGCTTCGGCGAGGACCCGAGCGCGGGAGGCGACCGCGGACGCTTCTCTGAACTAAGAAGGAAGCCGTGCCAATTGGTGCGTGGCCGCTGAGGGGCGGGCTATGGTGACTGAAAGTAGTGAGTCACAGGTGTTAGGTGCAAGGGCCCCAGATTGACCGAGGGGGAGCCCACAGGGCTCTGTCCACGAGAATGGGCTCCGGCTCAACTTCCGTAGTGAAACCACGGTGAGTGACCGACATCTGTTTCAGTGTCCTGGGAATTGCCTGTCTCCCTAGCCGTCGACGAGGTTGAGGGATCGCCCGCGAGTGACCCCCACGCCGCCTGCCCCGCTGGGCTGGCTGTTCCGCGCCGGCCCGATGGGGAAGGTGCGGGGGCTCGTGGGCTAGTGGAGCCTGCACGGTGCGCGCTTATGCGCGGGTAGTCCGTGTTGCGGGGCTGTTGCCAGCTGTAGACGAATCAGTGGACCATGACAGGCATGGAGGCTGGGGCGGGGGAAGCGGCCAGGTGGATCATCGAGCAGGAAGATGAGCTTGTCTGTCAATGGTTGTACGGGGTGCTGGCGGACTGTGGGTCCGAGGCCCGAGAAATTCTCGATGCTCTCGGCCCACTGCGTGAGAACGGCACCGACTTTCTGGGGCAACCGAGGCCGGAGGCTCTGAACGCACTCCGGCACGTCTGCCGGTGGGCTCTCGACAGTCGCTTCCTCCCCTACATTGCCTCTGTTCCTTACACGTGCACGTTCCGGGGCTCGCCGCCCGGCCAAGCCTTCTTCGTCATGTCCTCCTTGGACCAGCAGCGCCTCCAGCAGGTGTTGGAGCCCACCGTCTCCCGTCGGGACTTCGAGATCGCACTGACGACGGCCCGCTTCCGAGCCGTGTGGCTAGCTCAGGCGTACTCCGAGCTGAGAATCGTGCGGCCGGTCCTCGACGCGCCTGTGGAACGGGATCCGCCGCGGCACGGACGCCTCAGGGACGGCATTGTCGGCCGTGCGTTTTGTGAGGAGATCGCCGAGCGGCTCATGGCGGGGCAGGCGCTCCGACGCGCCGCCGGAGAGCAGACCGTGCCCGCGATTCGGGCGTGGGTTACGGCGACGGCGGCAGTTCTAGATCGCGGTCTGACCAACGACGACATAGGTGATGGTCTTCGACTAGTAACCCAGGGGCTCCGGTTCTGCGACTGGACCGTACCCCACCCGGTGGCACTGGCCGGCGCCTATCTGACGCTCGGCCTGGACTATCTCGAGAAGGTGGAGAAGCAGATGCCGGACCACATCGAAGCATCGGGCCAGGGCTCGCAGCGGGCGCCGGTCATCATCAACGGCAACGTAGGCGCGTTCAACAGCAAGGTGACGAACAGCAGCTTCGCGGTGGCCGAGACGATCCGGGGTATCGAGATCACCGTCGGCGCCCTCGATCGCGACGGACAGAGCGACACTGCCACCGCTCTCCGGGACCTCATCCACGCCATCCAGCAGGACCCCGCACTCGCGGACCACCGAGCCCAGCTCCTCGACCACGTCGCCGATGTCGCTGAGGCGGCCGCCGAACCGGACCGTCCGCGCGCGCTCAGCCGAGCCCGCCTGGCCATGGCCGCCATCACCGGCGCAGCCGGAGCGTCCGCCCAGCTTGCCCAAGCCCTCACCACCTGGCATGACACCCTCGGCCGCTTGTTCTGAGCGGCCCGAGCACGTTCCGGGCAGTGGGAGTCAGCCGCGATCGTGGACAGAGCGATCACGATTCTGGCCCCTCGATAACCCGTCCGTATGGGGGCTTGAAACTGGGCATTCCAAGATCGGTTGTCCGCCCGTTCTTGGAGACGGCCTGCATGGCCGCGAGCTTCTCTATCGCGGAGGACAGGCTGACTTCGAGACCGGCGACTTCGCCGGTCCAGCCTTCGCGTTGGGCCTCGGCGATGCGGGCATCGAGATTGGTGATGATCTCGGTGAGGCGAGGCATCTGGGCTGGATCCGGTCGCAGGAGCGGGCAGCGGATGCATGCTTCTCTGAACTAACGATCGCCGCTTGGCGGCCCCTGGGGTTAAACCGCTGGCAGCCGGGTGTTGACCCGGGCAAGGATGCAGCTATGCGTCACGCCAACACTGACCCTGAGCTGTCGGGCTTGGTCCGCCGATTCGTTACGCCCGGACGCCGGTACCTTCGGCTGGGTGGAAGCTCGCTGCGGTTGAGCGGGCCTGAGCGCGATCTGTTCATGAGGGAGTTGGTCCAGGCTGCCTCGGAGATCACTCCCGCTGAGCTCGGCATCCTTTTCGAAGGTGGGTGGCGAGAGTGTAAGACTGCCTCCTGGCTGGTTGTTGTAGCTGGCAGGACCGAGTTCCGAAGTCGTATCGGCGAACTTCTGCTGGCCAGCGGAGGGCCTTATGCCGGCGCGGCCTACTGCGTCACTCTTGCCACGTTCGGCGATAGTGCCGACGCAGATTTGCTGTGCAGATACCTTGATCACTACTTGCTGCGCCCTGACCTCGACTACGACCAAGGCCTTGCTCTTGGCGCGCTGCTTCACCTCGATGCCACCCTCGGGACCGAGCACGCATCCCGCTACCTTGCCGTAGGTGGCTTGTGGCAGCAGTGGACCGACGCTCCGCCCCATAGGGACCGGGACCCGCAGCGTATTCGGCAGTTCGTGGACCAGCTGTGCTCCTTCGCCAGCGAGTGCGCTGAACTCTTCGCAGCACTGGAAACGAGCATTGATTGTTCGTCTTCTCTGAACTTCCTGTCGCCCACCAGTCCGCCCGGCGGCCCTGGCCGTCGACATGTCGGCGGGCTCTGACAGCATCACGGTCATGACCGACATTGATGACCTCGTGCAACGCGTCGCCAGCCGGGCCGCATCGGACAACGAGGACCTTCCCGCGCCTGTCGGCGATGCCCAGATTGCGGAGGCCGAGGGGCAACTGGGCTTCGCGCTGCATCCCCTGCTTGCGCGCCTGTATCGCGAGGTCGCTGACGGCGGCTTCGGCCCTGACTACCGACTGCTGCCGCTGTTTGGTCCGGACGCCAGCGTCGCTGGCGAATACCTGACGCGACGTGAAGCGTCCGTTGGCGTGGAGCACCCGGAGTGGCCCGAAGGCGTCGTACCGATCCTGACCTGGGGCTGTGCCATGTACGCAGGCGTTGATTGTCTCAGTGAGGACGGTCAGGTCCTGCTCTTCGAGCCGAACCCGTATAGCGGCGGATCGTGGGATCAGTGTTGGTTCCTCGACTCCGCCAGCCTCGCAGCGTGGCTGGAGAAATGGCTCGCGGGGACGGGCTGGTTCGAGGAGGACGCCTTCGGCAGGGACGACCCGGTCGAGCCTCAGCCATGGGACCAGGCCGCAAACCGACTGTCCTCCGGCGCATAGCGAAACACCAACGCTTCGTCCCGTTGGCGCAGACGCCGTCAGGCCCCGGCCGGCGAGCCGGACGACCACGCGATCGGGCGGTCCCGCGGCGGGCTGACTACGAAGATCCACCTCGCCGCCGACGGCCGGTGCCGAC
>NZ_JBHWBZ010000003.1:0-1080 GCF_042735475.1 Kitasatospora sp. NPDC059577
TCGACACCACCTACTCTCCCCCCCCCCCCCCCCCTACCTCCCGTCGGCCCCCCGGCTCCATTTTTGTGTTTTGCGAACGTGAAGGAGTCCGACAAGTCGGGACTTCCGCCCAGACGCGGAGGGTCCCGACATGTCGGACAATGGAGAAGGTGCGCGGGCCAGGAGGCCGGCGCCAAAACCGCGTGACGGCAGCGGGAGTTGCACGGATGCCCGCGCGGTGAAGCTGAAGCAGCAGAAGGAGTCACCACGATGTCGAACGAGCCCCAGGACCGTCCCGAGCGTCGATCGGACGACGGCCGAGGCTACGAGCCCCGGTCCCGTGGGGGCTGGTCGAACGACCGTGGCGGCTCCCGCCGCGACGACCGCCCCTCTGGCGGCGGTTACCGCCGTGACGACCGTGACGACCGTCCGCGTCGTGACGACCGTCCCTCCGGCGGTTACGGCCGTGACCGTGACGACCGTGGCGGCGACCGCGGCGGTTACCGCGGTGGCGACCGCCCCTCTGGCGGCGGCTACCGCGGTGGCGACCGCCCGGCCGGCGGCGGGTACCGCCGTGACGACCGCCCCTCCGGTGGGTTCAACCGCGACCGCGATGACCGCGGTGGCTACCGTCGTGACGACCGTCCGTCGGGCGGGTTCAACCGCGACGACCGTGGTGGCGACCGCGGCGGTTTCCGCGGTGGCGACCGTCCCTCCGGTGGTTTCAACCGCGATGACCGCGGTGGCGACCGTGGCGGCTACCGCGGTGGCGACCGCCCGTCCGGTGGCGGTTTCCGTCGTGACGACCGTCCGTCCGGTGGTGGCTTCCGTCGGGATGACCGTCCGGGTGGCTTCAACCGTGACCGTGACGACCGTCCGCGTCGTGACGACCGTCCGTCGGGTGGGTTCAACCGCGACGACCGTGGCGGCGACCGCGGCGGTTTCCGCGGTGGCGACCGTCCCTCCGGTGGTTTCAACCGCGATGACCGCGGTGGCGACCGTGGCGGCTACCGTGGCGGCGACCGCCCGTCCGGTGGCGGTTTCCGTCGTGACGACCGCCCCTCCGGTGGTGGCTTCCGTCGGGATGACCGTCCGGGTGGC
>NZ_JBHWBZ010000003.1:1180-2671 GCF_042735475.1 Kitasatospora sp. NPDC059577
TTCAACCGTGACCGTGACGACCGTCCGCGTCGTGACGACCGCCCGTCGGGCGGGTTCAACCGCGACGACCGTGGCGGCGACCGCGGCGGTTTCCGTCGTGACGACCGCCCCTCCGGTGGTGGCTTCCGTCGGGATGACCGTCCGGGTGGCTTCAACCGTGACCGTGACGACCGTCCGCGTCGTGACGACCGCCCGTCGGGCGGGTTCAACCGCGACGACCGTGGCGGCGACCGCGGCGGTTTCCGCGGTGGCGACCGTCCCTCCGGTGGCTTCAACCGTGACGACCGTGGCGGCGACCGCGGTGGTTTCCGTCGTGACGACCGCGGTGGCGACCGTGGCGGCTACCGCGGTGGCGACCGGCAGGGCGGCGGCTTCCGTCGCGGTGGCGACGACCGCCGCGACGACCGCCGTGACGACCGGGGCGGTCGGGACTACGACGACCGCCGGGGCAACTACGAGCCCGTCAAGCGCCTGCCGATCCCGGAGGACGTCACGGGCTTCGAGCTGGACGCGGACGTGCGCCAGGAGCTCAAGAGCCTGCCCAAGACCCTCGCGGACGACGTCGCCCGCAACCTGGTGATGGTGGCCCGCCTGCTCGACGGCGAGCCGGAGGAGGCCTACCAGTTCTCGCGCGTCGCGCTCCGGCTGGCGTCCCGCGTGGCTGCCGTCCGTGAGGCGGCCGGGTTCGCCTCGTACATGACGCAGCGCTACTCCGAGGCGCTGACCGAGTTCCGTGCCGCCCGTCGGATGACGGGCCGGGCGGACCTGTGGCCGGTGATGGCCGACTGCGAGCGCGGTCTGGGCCGTCCGGAGCGGGCGCTGGCGATGGCCGGTGAGCCCGAGGTGAAGCAGCTGGACAAGGCCGGTCAGGTGGAGATGCGCCTGGTCGCGGCCGGTGCCCGCGCCGACATGGAGCAGTTCGACGCCGCCGTGGTGACCCTGCAGAGCCCGGAGCTGGCCTCCAGCGCCGTGCACCCGTGGACCGCGCGTCTGCGGTACGCCTACGCCGAGGCGCTGATCGCGGCCGGCCGTGGCGACGAGGCTCGTGAGTGGTTCGCCAAGGCGGCCGACGCCGACACCGACGGCACCACCAACGCCTCGGAGCGGCTCGCCGAGATCGACGGCGTGGAGTTCACCGACGCGCTCGACCCGGAGCTGGCCGAGGACGAGTCCGAGCAGGCCGAGGCCCCGGCGAAGAAGCGTGGCGGCGACGTCTCCGAGGACAGCGTGATCTTCGAGGACGAAGAGGACGTCGAGGAGTTCTACGACGACGACGACCTCGAGATCGACGAGGACTTCGACGGTGTGGTGCGCGAGCGCGCCCAGGACGCCGAGTCCGAGAGCGTGAAGTCCGAGAGCGTGAAGGCCGACGACGCCGACGCCAAGAGCTGAGCGAACGCAACGCCGTGAGGCCCTGCCGTTCCCGGGAGGACCCGGGACCGCCCGGGCCCCACCCCGTCCCGGGCCCGGCCCGGGGGCCGCCGGGGGCGG
>NZ_JBHWBZ010000003.1:2681-14072 GCF_042735475.1 Kitasatospora sp. NPDC059577
CACGCCCCCCGCTCGGCAGCTCGCCGGCGCGGTGGGACCCGCGCCCCGCGCTCTCCCACCCGCCCGTTCCGGGCCCGGGCCGGGGGCCGGCGGTGCGCGGCGCCGGCCCGGCCGCGGGTCAACCCAGCGCGAGGTTGCGCAGCACCAGCCCGGTGGCCGGCTTGGGCCCGAAGGAGGTCGACTTGCGGGGCATGGTGACGCCCTGTTCGGCCAGCCGCCGCACCACGCTCTCCCGGACCGGGTGGAGGAGGACGGCCGTGCCGTCGGAGCGGGCGGCTTCCCGTTCGGCGGCCACGGCGGTGTGCAGGTAGCCGATGTCGTCCGGGCCGTCGGGGACGTGCCAGGTGCGGTCGAGCAGGGTGGCGTGCAGGACGGTGGCGTCCAGGTGGCGCCACTCCTCGGGCCGGTCGTGCGGCACGGTGGCGTCCAGCAGGGCCTCGTCGGGTTCGCCGACCAGCCAGTAGACGCCGTCGCCGCCGGTCAGCACGAAGCCGTTGCCGCCGTGCCGCTTCTGCTCGGCGAGTGCCTGGAGCGCGGCGGGCAGCGGACCGGGGACCTCCTTGACCTTCCACTGGTCGCCGAGCTTCTCCAGCGCCTCGGCGACCGGCAGCCGGTAGAGCACGCGGTGGATGGCGCGGACCCGCAGGGGGTAGCGGGCGGTGTCCACGAGGAGCACCAGACCGCGGTCCCAGGGGCTGCGCGGCAGGTGGCGGTGCTCGCGCTGGAGGCGCAGGTACATCTCCCAGCGGTGGTGGCCGTCGGCGATCAGCGCCCGGCAGGTGGCGAGGTCGCGGCTGATCTCGGCGAGGTCGGCCGGATCGGTGACGGCCCACAGGCGGTGGTGGGTGCCGTCGCTGGTGGCGGTGGAGAGCAGCGGTTCGCCCTCGACGGTCCGCTCGATCACGCCGGAGGCGCCGCCGTCGCCGCGGTAGGTGAGCAGCAGCGGTTCGAGGTTGGCCCGGGTGGTGCGCATCAGGCCGACCCGGTCGGCGACCGGCCGGGGCATCACGTCCTCGTGGGGGAGGACGACGCCGGCCTCGCGACCGCTCACCGCGAGGGCACCGATCAGGCCGCGCTGGAGCAGTTCGGGGGAGTCGGCGGTGGCGGGCACCCGCTGCTCGTAGACGTAGATCGCGGGGTCCGGGTCGGCGGCGAGGGTGCCTTCGCGCTGCCAGGCTGCGAGCAGCCGCGCGGCGTGCCGGTACCGGGTGTCGCGGTCGGGGCGGTCGCCGGCGTCCTCGGGCTCGGGCCTGGGCAGGATCAGCCGGACCACGTTGTGCGGGTCGGCGGTCTCCAGGTCGAGCCGGCGGCCCGGGTCGACGACGTCGTACGGCGGGGACATCACCGCGGCCAGGGCGCCGACCCGGTCGGGGACGTAGCGCAGGCCGCGGAAGGGGGACAGGGACAGGCCGGCGGTGGCGACGTGCCCGGGGTCACCGGGGCCGCCCTCGGGAGTCTCGACTCCGTCTTCTGCACTGGGTGTGCTCATTCTGGGCATCGTAACCGGGTACGCGTTGTTGAGAGATCGGAATACCCGCGTCGACCTGTGGGGCGGGTGCGCGACCGAGGGCGAGGTACGGCATGGACGACGGGCAGGAACGGGTGGACGGCGGTGGCCCGGCCGGGTCGGGCGGGCCGGCCGGTGCCATCGGCGGGGGCGCCCCGTCCGACGGCGACGGCCCGGGCGGCGGGGTGCCGTCGCAGAGCAGGTCAGGCGAGCCGGCCGGGGACGTCTACGACTGGTTCCGCCGGGGTGCGCGGCTGCTCGCGCAGGGGCATCCGGCGGCGGCCGAGCAGCTGCTGAGCCGGGCGGTGGAGGCGGAGCCGCACTCGCGCAGCATCCGGGAGACGCTGGCCCGGGCCCAGTTCGACGCGGGTTCGTACGCGGCGGCGCTGGAGAACTTCCGGGCGGTGGCGCTGGCCGACCCGGCGGACGACTACGCTCAGTTCGGGTGGGGGGTCGCGGCGGCCCGGCTGGGCGACTTCGAGACCTCCGCCGAACACCTGGCGCTCGCCGTGGCGATGCGGCCGGAGACCGACCACTACCGGGCGGCGCTTCGGCAGACCCGGGCGACGCTGGCGGCCCGTGCCGGCGCGTACGGCCTGCTGCTGCCCGGGGCACCCGGGTACCTGGCGCCGCCGCCCGGCGCCGAGGGCCCGGCCGGGGCAGGACCGGACGGCGTCGACGGCGACGCCTGACCGGCCGGTGCCCACCGGGACGGGCGGCCCACGGACGGTGTCCGCCCGGCGGGCGCGTCGCCGCACGGCGCGGTGCGGCGACCAGGTGGGACGACGAACGACGTGACCGACGACGCATTGAATGAGGTAGCGCAGCCATGACCGAGACGGCCACCCCCGTGCGACGGACCGCCCCCGGCGGCAGCGAGCGTCCGCTCACCGAGGCCTACGACACGGCTCTGCTGGACCTGGACGGGGTGGTCTACGCGGGCGCGCACGCGATCGAGCACGCCGCGGGCGCGCTGGACGCCGCCCGGACCGCCGGGATGCGGCTCGCCTACGTCACCAACAACGCCTCCCGCCCGCCGCGGGTGGTGGCCGAGCACCTGACCGAGCTGGGCGTGCCGGCCGAGCCGGCGGACGTGATCAACTCCGCCCAGGCGGCCGCCCGGGTGGTCGCCGAGAAGGTCCCGGCCGGGGCGAAGGTCCTGGTCGTGGGCGGTCTCGGGCTGGAGGAGGCGCTCGCCGAACTGGGGCTGGTTCCGGTCCGTTCGCTGGCCGACGGGCCGCTCGCGGTGGTCCAGGGCTTCGACCCCTCGGTGGGGTGGACGGACCTGGCGGAGGCCTCGTACGCCGTGCAGAGCGGGCTGCCGTGGGTGGCGTCCAACCTCGACCTCACCGTGCCCCGGGCGCGCGGCATCGCGCCGGGCAACGGCACCCTGGTGGCGGCCGTGCGGGCGGCGACCGGGGTGGAGCCGGAGGTGGCGGGAAAGCCGCTGCCGCCGATGCACCGGGAGACCGTGCTGCGCACCGGCGCGAAGCGCCCGCTGGTGGTCGGCGACCGGCTGGACACCGACATCGAGGGCGCGTTCAACGGCGGGGTGGACAGTCTGCTGGTCTTCACCGGGGTGACCACTCCCGAGCTGCTGCTGGCCGCCCCGGTCGAGCACCGGCCGACCTACCTGGCGGCGGACCTGCGCGGACTGCTGGTCCCGCACGCGGCGGTGACGGCCGAGGACGGCGGCTTCGCCTGCGGCGGCCGGGTCGCGGCCGTCGAGGGCGGCACGCTGCGGCTGACCGGGGCCGGTGACCGCTGGGACGGGCTGCGCGCGCTGTGCGCGGCGGCCTGGACGGCCCTGGACGCGGGCGGCGAACCGGTGGACGGGCGGAAGGCGCTGGCCGAGCTGGGCTTCTGAGTTCCGGGGGCCGCCGACCGGCGGCGGCCCGGTCCGGCCGTGCGGTCCGGCCCTCGGGTTCGGCCATCCGGTTCGGGCCGGCCGGTTCGGCCGGTCGGGTTCGGCGGTCCCGGATCGGTGCACGGTTTCGGCCCGTCGGGTTCGGGCCGCCCGGTTCAGAACAGGGTGCGCAGCCGCAGCAGGTCGCGGAAGCCGGCCTCCAGCCGGACCCGGCCGCTCGCCCAGGCGGAGGCGAAGTTGAGCCGGCCGCCGACCAGCGCGACCAGGTCGTCGCTGCTCATGGTGAGCCGGATCTCGGCCTTCGCGGCGGGCGGGCCGGGCGTGGTGACCACGTCCTGGATCCGGCCGTCGCGCAGCCGTCCGGCGAAGGTCAGGTCGAGGTCGGTGATCCGGCAGCTGAGCGAGCGGTCGAGGGCCGCGGCCTTGCGGACGTCGCCGGTGGACTTCGACATGTTCCGGCTGAGCTGTTCCAGGGCCTCCCGGCACTCCTCGGCGTTCGCCATCGGCGGCGGCTCCCTCCCCCGGTCGCTACGGTGCTGACTGCGGGCCACGGTACCTCAGCGGGGTTTTGGCGGTAGCGTCGTCCGTGGGGTGCCCGGAACGGCCCGGGTACTGAGCGCGACGGAGCGACGCGCGTAGGCGATTGGGAGGCACCCGGATGCTGCCGAGGACGGTTCGGGGAGTGGTGGAGACCGCGGCCGGGGTGGCCGAGGAGGTCGGCAAGCGGGTCGTCGTGACGGCGGCCTCGATCCTGGAGCGGGCGGGGATCGACGTCACCGAGGTCGAGCGCCGCCTGGGCGGGGAGTTCCCGCCGTCGGCGAAGACGCTGCAGACGCTGGCGGAGGAGGCGGTCACCGCCGGGCTGGCCGGGGTCGACCTGGCGGTCGGGGTGGCGCGCAACGAGGCGGAGAAGGTCTTCGAGAAGGTCGGCGACCAGGTCACCAAGGTCGGCGTGGTGCTGGCGTACCTGGAGAGCAAGCTGCGCGAGGTCGAGGAGGAGGTTCCGGCGGCGAAGCCCGGCGGAGACCGGTACGGCGCGGAGGAGCCGGCTCCGGCGCCGCGGGCGGACGACCTGTTCGGGCGCGGCTGGGAGGACGAGGACGAGCGGTCGCAGGGGCGGCCGGTGGGCGAGCCGATAGTCGCCGAGCGGGTGGAGGTCGACGAGCCGGTCGAGGTCGACCCGCCGGTTCCGCCGGTGTCGCGGCCCTCCCCGGCCGCGCCGGACGGCCAGGAGCAGGACCGGGAGCCGAAGGCCGCACCGCGGAAGGCCGCCGCGCGCAAGACCCCGGCGGCGGGGAAGGCGCCCGGGGCCGGGCGGCCCGCCGCGAAGAAGAGCACGGTCGAGCGGGCAGCGGCGAAGCGGACCGCGGCCGGGCAGCCCGCCACTGAGAAGACCGCCGCCGAGAAGCCCGCTGCCAGGAAGACCGGGGCCCGGAAGGCCGCCGCCAAGAAGACGACGACCGTCAAGAAGACCGCCGCCACGGAGCGGGCCGCCGCCGAGCGGGCCGCAGTGCCGCCGAAGGCGCCCGCGAAGCGCACGGCGACCAAGCGGACCACCGTCCGCAAGGCCACCAGCACGAAGAAGCCCGATGTCCGGGACGAGTGAACCGGCCGGTGCCGGCGAGCCGGGCGGGGCGGGCGGGGCGGTCCCGCAGGTGGGGCCGCTCGGGGTCGGGCTGCTGCCCACCGGACACCCCGCGGTGGACGCCGGACTGGCCCGGCTGGAGGCCCTGGACGGGGTCCCCGCCGAGGAGCACGTCGCGGTGTACGAAGATGTTCACCAGCGGCTCGCCGACACGCTGGCCGCGCTCGACCAGGAATGATCCGTAGGACCCGTAGGAGCTGAAACACCAGTGGCAGTGGCACGACGCCGACTCGACGCGGAGCTGGTCCGCCGCAAGCTGGCCCGGTCGCGTGAGCACGCGTCCGAGCTGATCGCGGCCGGCCGGGTGACCGTCGGCGGCACCACCGCGACCAAGCCGGCCACCCAGGTGGAGACCTCGGCGGCGGTCGTGGTGGCCAAGGACGAGAACGACCCCGACTACGTCTCGCGCGGCGGTCACAAGCTGGCCGGGGCGTTCGCCGCCTTCGTGCCGCAGGGCCTGGTGGTCGAGGGCCGCCGGGCGCTGGACGCGGGCGCGTCGACCGGCGGGTTCACCGACGTGCTGCTGCGCGCCGGTGCGGCCGGCGTGCTGGCGGTGGACGTCGGGTACGGGCAGCTCGCCTGGTCGCTGCAGAGCGACGAGCGGGTCACCGTGATGGACCGCACCAACGTGCGCGAGCTGACCCCGGAGCTGATCGGCGGCACCCTGGTGGACCTGGTGGTGGGCGACCTGTCGTTCATCTCGCTGGGTCTGGTGCTCCCCGCGCTCGCCTCCTGCGCGGCCGAGGACGCGGACCTGGTCCTGATGGTCAAGCCGCAGTTCGAGATCGGCAAGGAGCGGCTGGGCAGCGGTGGGGTGGTGCGCAGCCCGCAGCTGCGCGCCGAGATGGTGTGCCAGGTGGCCGGGCAGGCGTGGGAGCTCGGGCTGGGCGTGCGCGCCGTCACGGCGAGCCCGCTGCCGGGACCGTCCGGCAACGTGGAGTACTTCCTGTGGCTGCGCCGGGACGCCCCGCAGCTGGACCCCGCGGACGCGGACCGGGCCGTGGCGGAGGGGCCCCGATAGGGTGCTCAGCGGACGTCCGGCCCGGCATGCTGTATGGCGGGCGCACCCGGGCCGAAGGCGGCCCGGCAGGCGTTAGGGAGAGGGCAGCGGCATGAGCGACGAAGCACGTACGGTCTTCCTGATCGCGCACACCGGCCGGGAGGCGGCGCTGCGCAGCGTCGAGGGCCTGGTGCACGGGCTGCTGAAGGCCGGGCTCCGGATCAGACTGCTGGAGACCGAGGCGGTCGATCTGGACCTGCCGGACGGCGTCGAGAAGGTGGCCGAGGGCCCCGGCGCGGCGGACGGCTGCGAGCTGATCCTGGTGGCCGGCGGGGACGGGACGCTGCTGCGCGGGGCCGAGCTGGCGCGTTCGCACGGACTGCCGATGCTCGGGATCAACCTGGGCCGGGTGGGCTTCCTCGCCGAGGCCGAGCGGGACGACCTGGCGGTGGTGGTCGAGCGGGTGGTCGACGCCGACTACGAGGTCGAGGAGCGGATGACGATCGACGTCATCGTCCGCACCAACGGCGACGTGGTGCACGAGGACTGGGCGTTGAACGAGGCCTCGATCGAGAAGGCGGCCCGGGAGCGGATGCTGGAGGTGGTGACCGAGGTGGACGGCCGCCCGGTCTCCAACTTCGGTTGCGACGGCGTGGTGTGCGCGACGCCGACCGGGTCCACCGCGTACGCGTTCTCCGGCGGCGGGCCGGTGGTGTGGCCGGAGGTCGAGGCGCTGCTGATGGTGCCGATCTCGGCGCACGCGCTGTTCGCCCGCCCGCTGGTGACCTCGCCCGAGTCGGTGCTGGCCGTCGAGGTGCAGCCGAAGACCCCGCACGGCGTGCTCTGGTGCGACGGGCGGCGCTCGGTCGAACTGCCCGCCGGGGCACGGGTGGAGGTCCGCCGGGGACGGACCCCGGTGCGGCTGGCCAGACTGCACCGGGCGCCGTTCACCGACCGGCTGGTGGCCAAGTTCGCGCTGCCGGTGACGGGTTGGCGCGGCCGGGCGGACCACCACTAGCCCGGCCCTGTCCGGGGTGGAGCGGCCCGGCCGCCGGGGCGGTGTCAGACCGCCAGCGGCTGGGCCTCGTCGCCCGAGCCGAGCCGGCCGCCGGCCGCCGCGCGGGCGGCCACCGCGGCGAGGCGCTCGACGGCGGCCGGGACGGCCGGGGCGGGCACGGTGAGCGGTATCCGGACGTGGTGCTCGAACGCGCCGTCCGAGCCGAAGCGGTTGCCCGAGGCGATCCGCACCCCGTCGCGCTCCCCGACCGCCGACAGGGCCGCGCCGGACAGGCCGTCGGTGGAGACCCAGAGCGCCAGCCCGCCGGGCGGCATCGGGAAGCTCCAGCCGGGCAGGTGCCCGGGCAGTGCGGTGGCGAAGGCGCGGGCGGTGGCGCGCAGCCGGTCCAGCTGGTGCGCCCGTACGGCGGGCAGCGGCTCGCCCAGCAGTTCGGCGGCGATCAGCTGGTCCAGCACCGGGGTGCCGACGTCGCTGTAGACGCGCTCGCCGGCCAGTCGGCGCACCAGTGCGGGTGCGGCCCGGACCCAGCCGATCCGCAGGCCGCCCCAGAGCAGTTTGCCGGCCGAGCCGACGGTGACCACCTGCGCGGCCCGGTCCAGCGCCGCCACCGGGCGCGGCAGCGGCTCGGACTCCGGTACGCCCCAGCCGAGTTCGGCGGTGGTCTCGTCGACCAGCACGACGCTCCCGGCGGCCCGGGCGGCGGCCAGCAGCTCGCGGCGCTGCTCCTCGTCGATCAGTGCGCCGGTCGGGTTGTGGAAGTCCGGGATCACGTAGGCGACCTTGGGCGCGGCGCCGCGCAGCACCCGCTGCCACTCGTCCCGGTCCCAGACGGGCCGAGGGGGCGCGGACGCGCCCTGAGGTCCGGGGCGGTGGGCGTACGGCACCGGGACCAGGCGTGCGCCGCACAGGCGCAGCGCCTGCAGGGTGTGCGCGTAGCTGGGCGCCTCGACGGCGACCCGGTCGCCGCGGCCGACCAGCACCCGCTGGACCAGGTGCAGGGCGCCCATCGCGCCGGTGGTGATCAGGACCTGGTCGGGGGTGGTGGGCAGCCCGCGCTCGGTGTAGCGGCGGGCGACGGCCTCGCGCAGCGCCGGGACGCCGGTGGGGTAGTGGCCGTGGCCGGAGGCGTAGTACGGCAGCTGTTCGACCGCCCGGGCGGCGGCGGTGCCCAGCCAGGGCTGCGGGGCGGGCAGGGCGGCGACGCCGAGGTCCAGGGTGTGGCCCTGCTCGTCCGGCGGGACGGGGTGCAGGGCGTCGCCGGGCGGAGGGGCGCCCTCGGGCAGGGCGGTCCAGCTGCCCGCGCCGCGCCGACTGCGCAGGTAGCCGTCCCCGCGCAGGGTCTCGTACGCGGTGGCGACGGTGGTGCGGCTCAGCTCCAGGGTGGTGGCCAGCTCGCGTTCGGCGGGCAGCCGGGCGCCGACCGGCAGCCGGCCCTCGGTGACCAGCTGCCGGATCTGCCCGGCCAGGGTGCGGTACGCGGGGCGGCGGGCTCCGGCGGGCCCGGGCAGCCGGGCGGTGGTGAGCAGTCGGGCCAGCGCGGGCGGGGTGACGGTGGTGTGCCAGTCGGCCATGGCGATCAGTCCACTTGCTCGGAATTGGCCCTGGAACGGGTCGTATTGGCCTGGCCATCATGACAGGGCGGCCGTACCGGCCGCCACCTCCGGGCCGACCGGGGTGCAGCACCACCGCAGGAGCACCATGGCCACCACGACCACGACCACGACCACGACCACCCGGATCCCGCCGGAGTCCGCACCGGCGGCGGCCGCCTCCACAACCGGTGCGGGAACCCCCGCCGCCGGAGCCCCCTCCGTCGCGGTCCGCTTCCTCGGCGACACCCACGGCCTGGGCCGCCGGATCCCGCAGCTGTTCGTCGGACTGACCCTGTACGGCACGAGCATGGCGCTGATGCTCCGCTCCGGCCTCGGCCTCGACCCCTGGGACGTCCTGCACCAGGGCCTGCAACGCAGCATCGGCCTCTCGGTCGGCGCCTGGGTGACCGTCTGCGGCGCCCTGGTGCTGCTGCTGTGGATACCGCTGCGCCAGCGACCGGGGCTGGGCACGGTCGCGAACGTGCTGGTGATCGGCGCGGCCATGGACCTCACACTGCGGATCGTCGGCGGCTTCGAGGCGCTGCCCGCCCGGATCGCCGTGATGGCCGCCGCGATCGTGCTCAACGGTTTGGCCAGTGGCCTCTACATCGGCGCCCGCCTCGGCCCCGGCCCGCGCGACGGTCTGATGACCGGCCTGCACCGGCGCACCGGCCGCTCGTTGCGGCTGATCCGCACCGGCATCGAACTGACCGTCCTGGCCGTCGGCCTCGTGCTGGGCGGCACCGCCGGGGTCGGCACGGTCGCGTACGCGCTGGCCATCGGGCCGCTGGTGCAGGTCTTCCTGCCCTGGTGCACCGCGCCGGAACCTGCGCGAAACCCCCGGAAGGAATGAACTTCGAGGCACGGAGTTGCCGCGCGCCGTTGTCGCTCGTCGCGCGCCGGGGGCGGAACCTCGTAAGGTCGTCTCCGTGTTGGACGAGATGCGGATACGGGATCTTGGGGTCATCGACGACGCGGTGGTGGAACTCGCCCCCGGGTTCACCGCCGTGACCGGTGAGACCGGCGCAGGCAAGACCATGGTCGTCACCAGCCTCGGCCTGCTGCTCGGCGGGCGCGCCGACCCTGGCCTGGTGCGCAACGGCACCGGACGCGCCGTCGTCGAGGGCCGGCTGGAGCTGCCCGCCGACTCCCCGGTGGCGGCCCGGGCCGTCGAGGCCGGGGCCGAACTGGACGACGGGGCCCTGCTGATCAGCCGGACCGTCTCCGCCGAGGGCCGCTCCCGGGCGTACGTCGGCGGACGGGCCGTGCCGGTCGGGCTGCTCGCCGAACTCGGCGAGGACCTGATCGCCGTGCACGGCCAGACCGACCAGCAACGGCTGCTGCGCCCGGCCCGCCAGCGCGGCGCGCTGGACCGGTACGCGGGCGAGGCGGTGGCCGAGCCGCTGGCCCGCTACCGGGAGACCTACCGCACCCTGCGCGAGGTCTCCGCGACCCTGGAGGAACTGACCACCCGGGCCCGCGAGCGCGCCCAGGAGGCCGACCTGCTGCGCTTCGGCCTGGACGAGATCGCCGCCGCCGAGCCGGTGGCCGGCGAGGACGTCGAACTCGCCGCCGAGGCCGAGCGGCTCGGCCACGCCGACGCGCTGTCCTCCGCCGCGACCCTCGCGCACGCCGCGCTGGCCGGGGACCCGGCCGACCCGGAGGCCCTGGACGCGGGCACCCTGCTCGCGCAGTCCCGCCGCGCCCTGGACGCCGTGCGCCACCACGACGAGCGCCTGGCCGCCCTCGCCGACCGCCTCAACGAGGTCGGCTACCTGCTCGCCGACGTGGCCGGCGACCTGGCCGGCTACGCCGACGACCTGGACGCCGACCCGGTGCGCCTGGCCGCCGTCGAGGACCGCCGGGCCGTGCTGGCCCAGCTGCTGCGCAAGTACGGCGGCGAGGAGAACACCCTCGCCGAGGTGATCGCCTGGGCCGAGGACGGCGCCGTACGGCTCACCGAACTCGACGGCGACGACGACCGGATCGACGAACTCGGCGCCCGCGAGACCGAGCTGCGCGCCGAACTGGCCGAGTTGGCCGCCGAGGTGTCGGACGCCCGGCAGGCCGCGGCCGGCCGGTTCGCCGGGGCCGTCTCCGCCGAACTCGCCGAACTGGCCATGCCGCACGCCCGGGTGACCTTCTCGATCAGCCAGGTCGACGACCTGGCCGGGATCGAGGTCGGCGGCCGCACCGTCGCGTACGGCCCGCACGGCGTGGACGAGGTCGAGGTGCTGCTCGCCCCGCACCCGGGCGCGCAGCCCCGCCCGATCGCCAAGGGCGCCTCCGGCGGTGAGCTGTCCCGCGTGATGCTCGCCGTCGAGGTGGTCTTCGCGGGCGCGGACCCCGTCCCGACGTACCTGTTCGACGAGGTGGACGCGGGCGTCGGCGGCAAGGCCGCGGTCGAGATCGGCCGCCGGCTCGCCAAACTGGCCGAGTCCGCCCAGGTCGTGGTGGTCACCCACCTCCCGCAGGTCGCCGCGTTCGCGGACCGCCACCTGGTGGTGGAGAAGACCCACGACGGCACCGTGACCCGCAGTGGTGTCAAGGTGCTGAACGACGAGGAGCGGGTGCGCGAACTCTCCCGGATGCTGGCCGGCCTGGAGGACTCGGAGCTGGGCCGCGCCCACGCCGAGGAGCTGCTGGCCGCCGCCCGGGCCCCGCGCCACCGGTAGCCGGCGGCGGGGGGGGCCCCCCCCCCGCCCCCGCCCCGCCCCCCCGCCCCGCCCCCCCCCCCGGGCCCCCCCCCCCGCCCCCGGGGC
>NZ_JBHWBZ010000003.1:14082-20048 GCF_042735475.1 Kitasatospora sp. NPDC059577
GCGCGGGGGGCCCCCCCCCCGGGGGGGGGGGGGGCGCCCGCCCCCCGCCCCCCCGCGCCCGGGGGCGGGGGGGGGGGGGCCCCCCGCGGGGGGTGGGCGCGCCCCCCGGGGGCCCCCGACTGTCCAAGAGGGCCGCCGACCTGGCATGGTGGCCGCTGAACACTGGCTTCCCAGCCCCGAGCGCCGCCGGGCGGGCAATCCTCGCGAAGCGGCGCGCGAACCTGATCGAGTCGGATGCGAGACGACGTGGACCATTCCGCCGCCCGGGCCACCGCGGCCGCCCCGGAACCGGGGCAGCTGCACGTGGTACTCGTCCTGGCCGCCAGCACCGGCGGCATCGGTGCGCACGTGCACTCCCTGGCCCAGGGCCTGGTCGCGCACGGGGTGATCGTCACGGTCTGCGCACCGGCCGGCACGGACGCGCTGTTCGGCTTCTCCCGCACGGGCGCCAGGGTCCACACCGTCGACATCACCCCCACCGCGGGTGCCCGCAGCGACGCCACCGCGATCGGCGAGCTGCGCCGGGCCTTCACCGGCGCCGACGTGGTGCACGCCCACGGGCTGCGCGCCGGGCTGCTCTCCGACCTCGCGCTGCGCACCGCCGGCCGCTTCCCGGGCCTGCGCCCGGAGACCCCGCTGGTCGTCACCTCGCACCACGCGCTGCTGGCCACCGGCATGGAGCGCCGCCTGCAGCGGCTGATGGAACGCCGGGTCGCGCGCGCCGCCGACCTGGTCCTCGGCGCCTCCTCCGACCTGGTCGCCCGGGCCCGCGAGCTGGGCGCCACCGACGCCCGGCTGGGCCCGGTGGCCGCCCCGCCGATGCCCGAGGGCCGACTCGGCCGGGCCGAGGCGCGCGCCGCGCTGCTCGGCGGCGGACCGGACCGTCCGCTGGTGCTGGCGATCGGCCGGCTCGTCCCGCAGAAGGCCTTCGGGCTGCTGCTGGACGCCGCCCGGGAGCTGTCCGTGCCGGACCCGCAGCCGCTGGTGCTGCTCGCCGGGGACGGCCCGGAGGCGGGCGCGCTGCGGGACCGGGTGGCCGCCGAGAAGCTGCCGGTGCGCCTGCTCGGCTACCGCACCGACGTGCCCGACCTGCTGGCCGCCGCCGACGTGGTGGTGGTCCCCAGCCGCTGGGAGGCCCGCTCGTTGGTGGTGCAGGAGGCGATGCGGGCCGGCGTGCCGGTGGTCTCCACGGCCGTCGGCGGCATCCCCGAACTGGTCGGAGACGCCGCCGTGCTGGTGGCCGCCGGTGACCCGGCCGCGCTCGGCGGCGCGGTGCGCGCGCTGCTGGCCGACCCGGACCGCCGCGGGCGGCTGGCGGCGGCCGGCCGGCAGCAGGCCGAGACCTGGCCGGACGAGGCCGCCACCGTCGCCCAGGTGCTCAGCACCTACGACGAGCTGGTGCAGCGCAGCTGAGGTCTCCGTCCCGGCCGCTGGGACCGGCGGCCGGGACCGGTGCCCGTCAGACGGTGGCCTGCTCGACCCGGTCGGCGGCCGGGCCGTCCGGCTGGGCGGACAGGTAGGCGGCGCCGCAGGCGGTCAGCCGCAGCGCGGTGTCGATCAGCGGGACGTGGCTGAAGGCCTGGGGGAAGTTGCCGACCTGGCGCTTGAGCCGCGGGTCCCATTCCTCGGCGAGCAGGCCGAGGTCGTTGCGCAGCGAGAGCAGCCGGTCGAACAGGTCGCGGGCCTCCTGCACCCGGCCGATCATGGCGAGGTCGTCGGCCAGCCAGAACGAGCAGGCCAGGAAGGCGCCCTCGTGGCCGGACAGGCCGTCGACGTTGTTGCCGCTCTCGTCGTGGGTCGGGTACCGCAGGACGAAGCCGTCCTCGGTGGACAGTTCGCGCTGGATCGCCTCGATCGTGCCGATCACGCGCTTGTCGTCCGGCGGGAGGAAGCCGACCTGGGGGATGAGCAGCAGCGAGGCGTCCAGTTCCCTGCCGCCGTAGTACTGGGTGAAGGTGTTGCGCTCCGGGTCGTAGCCGCGCTCGCAGACGTCCCGGTGGATGGTGTCGCGCAGCTCGCGCCAGCGCTCCAGGTGGCCGTCGTCGGGGGCGTCCTCGGGGGTCTGCTCCAGCAGCTTGATGGTGCGGTCGACGGCGACCCAGGCCATCACCTTGGAGTGGACGAAGTGCCGGCGCGGGCCGCGCACCTCCCAGATGCCCTCGTCCGGCTCCTGCCAGTGCTCCTCCAGGTAGTCGATCAGGCGCAGCTGGAGGTGGTGGGCGTGGTCGTTGCGGACCAGGCCGGTCATGTGGGCCAGGTGCAGGGCCTCCACCACCTCGCCGTACACGTCGAGTTGGAGCTGCCCGGCGGCGCCGTTGCCGACCCGGACGGGCTGCGAGCCCTCGTATCCGGGCAGCCAGTCCAGCGAGGACTCGGTGAGTTCGCGCTCGCCCGCGATGCCGTACATGATCTGCAGGTTCTCCGGGTCGCCGGCGACGGCCCGCAGCAGCCACTCGCGCCAGGCGCGCGCCTCCTCGCGGTAGCCGGTGCGCAGCAGGGAGGAGAGGGTGATCGCGGCGTCGCGCAGCCAGGTGTAGCGGTAGTCCCAGTTGCGCTCGCCGCCGATGTCCTCGGGCAGGGAGGTGGTGGGGGCGGCGACGATGCCGCCGGTGGGGGCGTAGGTGAGGCCCTTGAGGGTGATCAGGGAGCGGACCACGGCCTCCCGGTAGGGGCCCTGGTAGGTGCACTGGTCGGCCCACTCGTGCCAGAAGTCGGCGGTGGCGTCGAGCATCCCCTCGGCGTCCGGGGCCTTGGGCGCCTCCAGGTGGGAGGCCTGCCAGGTGAGGGCGAAGGCGATCCGCTCGCCGGCGTCGACGGTGAAGTCGGCGTAGGTGGTGAGGTTGCGGCCGTACGTCTCGGAGACGCCGTCCAGCCAGACCGAGTCCGGGCCGGCCATGGCGACGGTGCGGTGGGTGCCGTCGGCCTGTTCGACGCGGTGCACCCAGGGCACGATGCGGCCGTAGGAGAAGCGCATCCGCAGCGCCGAGCGCATCCGGACCCGGCCGGCCACGCCCTCGACGATCCGGATCACCTGGGGGACGGCGTCCTTGCCGGCCAGCGGGCGCGGCGGCATGAAGTCGATGACCCGGACGGTGCCGCCCTGGGTGTCCCACTCCTGTTCCAGGATCAGCGAGTCGCCCCGGTAGCGGCGGCGGTCGGCGGGCACGGCGGGGGCGGCGGCGGTGGGCGGGGGGACGCGCAGGTCCGCGGTGTCGGCGAGGCGGACCCGGCCCGCGCTGCTGGGGGCCGTGGCGGTGGCGGGGGCGGGGACCTCGGTCAGGACGGCTTCGGCGGGGCCGATCCGCCAGAAACCGTGTTCATCGGTGCCGAGCAGACCGGCGAACACGGCCGGCGAGTCGAAGCGGGGCAGGCAGAGCCAGTCCACCGCCCCGTCCCTGCTGACCAGGGCAGCGGTCTGCATGTCCCCGATGAGTGCGTAGTCCTCGATACGGCCGGCCACGTGGATCTCCAGTTCGCAATGTGGTCAGGGCATCGGCGAGACGGGGGAGCGAGCGGTCTGCGGGGCCGGAGGTCCACCCCGGGACGTCCGGCCCGCCGGGGGGTGGTGGCAGGCCTTGCTGGAGTGTCCGCGCGGGGCTCGGTCGAGCCCCTGGAGTGGGTGGGGAGGAGCTGGAATTACGGGGAGGTCCGGTCGCGCATCGGGGACCGGGAGTGTCCTGACCTCCCACGCCCTCCGCGTGCTCGTGCTGTCGGCGATGCGTCCGAGCAGCTTACGACGGACGAAAGGGGCGAAGCACGCGGGCGCCGCCCGGAGTGGCGCCGCAATTCGGCGGAAATGCCGTGCATCGCGGGGGCGTGGCGCAGGATGGTCCGGAAGGATCACCTCCGGGTGGTCTTTACGGAGCAGCCGGTATGACCCGGACGGAAACCGCGGGCTGGCCCGGTCCGACCGGTGGTGCGACGGGTGTGACACCTGCGGCGGATGATGCGCCGGTGGTGCGCCCCGCGTGCGCCCCCGAGGCTGCGCGCGCGGCCCGAACGGCGTCCCGGTCGGGTCACTGTTACCCTGGTATCCCGTGGACCGGCGGGATCAAACGCCCCGGACCAGCCGAACCGGCGACCCCTCGAGCGCAGTGCTCCGCACCTGCCTCCGTCGCCCGGCGACCCCCGAGACTCCCGCCCACGTCTTCTTCGACACGCGACCCACGGGAGCCCCCTCTTGGCACAGCCCCATTCCGGCAAGGCAGCGAACGGCCGAGCCGTGACGACCAAGCACCTCTTCGTCACCGGGGGTGTCGCCTCTTCGCTCGGCAAGGGCCTCACCGCCTCCAGCCTCGGAGCGCTGCTCAAGGCCCGCGGCCTGCGCGTGACGATGCAGAAGCTCGACCCGTACCTGAACGTGGACCCGGGCACGATGAACCCGTTCCAGCACGGTGAGGTGTTCGTCACCGACGACGGCGCCGAGACCGACCTGGACATCGGCCACTACGAGCGGTTCCTCGACACCAACCTGCACGGCTCGGCGAACGTCACCACCGGCCAGGTGTACTCGACCGTCATCGCCAAGGAGCGCCGCGGCGAGTACCTGGGCGACACCGTCCAGGTCATCCCGCACATCACCAACGAGATCAAGTCCCGGATCCGCCGGATGGCGACCGAGGACGTCGACGTGGTGATCACCGAGGTCGGCGGCACCGTCGGCGACATCGAGTCGCTGCCGTTCCTGGAGGCCGTCCGCCAGGTCCGCCACGAGGTCGGCCGGGACAACGTGTTCTTCGTGCACGTCTCCCTGCTGCCGTACATCGGCCCCTCGGGCGAGCTCAAGACCAAGCCCACCCAGCACTCCGTCGCCGCGCTGCGCAACATCGGCATCCAGCCGGACGCCATCGTGCTGCGCGCCGACCGCGAGGTCCCGCAGGCGATCAAGCGCAAGATCTCGCTGATGTGCGACGTGGACGAGGAGGCCGTGGTCGCGGCCATCGACGCCAAGTCGATCTACGACATCCCCAAGGTGCTGCACGGCGAGGGCCTGGACGCGTACGTGGTGCGCCGCCTGGACCTGCCGTTCCGCGACGTCGACTGGACCACCTGGGACGACCTGCTGCGCCGCGTCCACGAGCCGCAGCACATCGTCAAGGTCGCCCTGGTCGGCAAGTACATCGACCTGCCCGACGCCTACCTGTCGGTGACCGAGGCGCTGCGCGCCGGCGGTTTCGCCAACAACGCCCGGGTCGAGATCAAGTGGGTCACCTCGGACGACTGCGAGACGCCCGAGGGCGCCCGCGAGCAGCTCGGCGACGTGGACGCGATCTGCATCCCCGGCGGCTTCGGCGACCGCGGCGTCAACGGCAAGGTCGGCGCGATCACCTTCGCCCGCGAGAACAAGGTCCCGCTGCTGGGCCTGTGCCTGGGCCTGCAGTGCGTGGTCATCGAGGCGGCCCGCAACCTGGCCGGCCTGCCCGAGGCCAACTCCACCGAGTTCGACGCCGCCGCCAAGCACCCGGTCGTCTCCACGATGGCCGAGCAGCTGGCCATCGTCGACGGCAAGGGTGACCTGGGCGGCACCATGCGCCTGGGCCTGTACCCGGCCAAGCTCGCCGAGGGCTCGATCGTCCGCGAGGTCTACGCCGGCGAGCAGTACGTCGAGGAGCGCCACCGCCACCGCTACGAGGTCAACAACGCCTACCGCGCGGACCTGGAGAAGACCGGCCTGCAGTTCTCCGGCCTCTCCCCCAAGGGCGACCTGGTCGAGTACGTCGAGTACCCGCGCGAGGTGCACCCCTACCTGGTGGCCACCCAGGCCCACCCGGAGCTGAAGTCCCGCCCGACCCGCCCGCACCCGCTGTTCGCGGGCCTGGTCAAGGCCGCCATCGAGATCAAGACCGCGGCCTCCGAGTAGTTTTCCCTTCTCGGCCTCGGTCGTTCACCGGAGGGGGGGGGCCGGGGGGCGCCGGGCGCCGCGCCCGGCGGGCGCATGTGGGGTTTGTTGGTTCAGTAGGGGTGCG
>NZ_JBHWBZ010000003.1:20058-197780 GCF_042735475.1 Kitasatospora sp. NPDC059577
CCCACATAGCTCACACCCCCGGCGCCTCCTTTCTTGAACCCCCCCGCGGCCGGCGTGACCCCGGGGGGGCCGGCCCCGCGGGCCCCCGGGCCCCCCCCGTCCGGCGTTAGATTGTGTCGTACTGACGAAAAGGGGAGAGCGATGGACGAGCAGAGCGACCGGGTGATCACCGACGTGGCCGAGGAATGGGAGGTCCGGGCGACCGGAACGCCGTTCCAGGGCAAGGTCACCGGCGTGCGCAGCGAGGAGGTCCGGATGCCCGACGGCAGCTGGGCCCGCCGCGACTACCAGACCCACCCGGGCTCGGTCTCGGTGCTCGCCCTGGACGACGAGCAGCGCGTCCTGATCCTGCGCCAGTACCGCCACCCCGTGCGCCAGCGGCTCTGGGAACTGCCGGCCGGCCTGCTCGACGTCCCCGGCGAGAACCCGTGGCACGCCGCCCAGCGCGAGCTCTACGAGGAGGCGCACTGCAAGGCCGGCACCTGGCGGATCCTCGCCGACTACTACACCTCCCCGGGCGGCACCGACGAGGCGCTGCGGATGTTCCTCGCCACCGACCTGTCGCCGGCCGAGGGGGAGCGCTACGCGGCCGAGGGCGAGGAGCAGGAGATCGAGGTCGCCTGGGTGCCGGTGCCGGAGCTGATCCGGCTGATCCAGGCCGGGAAGCTGCACAACCCGACCCTCGTCACCGGCACCCTCGCCGTGCACGCCGCGCTCACCGGCCCGGACGGGCCGGACGCGCTGCGCCCGGCGGACTCGCCCTGGCCGGCCCGGCCCTTCGAGGCGTGAACGAACCTCCCGGTTGATTCGCCCGGGTGATTTGCCGGTTCGTACGACCGGATGTCACCTCGGACGAGCCGGACGGTCGAACTACGCTTCGCAGACAGGGCGCCCGTCCCGGGCCGCCTCCGCTGAGCACCGGGCGCCAGGTCCGGATTCCGAGCGCCGGATTCCGAGCGCCGGATGCCGAGCGCGGCACGACGTCGGGAGTGGCACGGGTGGCGAGGAAGACGGCGACGATGGACCCCGGACCCGACGCGCCCGCCGGCGCCGTCCCGGGCCTGGACCGGCTCCCGGCCGGGCCCACGCTGTTCGTCGGGCGGCGCGCCGAACTCGCCGCGCTGCGGGCGGCCGCCGCCCGCCCGGCGAGCGGCCGCTGCCCGGTCCTGGTGCTGGCCGGGCGCCCCGGCTCCGGCCGGACCACCCTGGCCGCGCGCTTCGCCCGCACCGTCGCGGCCGACTACCCGGACGGCGTGCTGTTCGCCCGGCTGTCCGCCCCGGACGGCGGGCGGGTGCCGCCCGCGCGGGCCGCGCGCCTGCTGCTGGAGCAGCTCGACCCGGACTCGGCCGTGCCGCTGCCCGGGGCGGTCGAGGACGGCCGGGACGAGCCGGGCTGCGTCGCGCTGCGCGAGGCGCTCGCGGGACTGCGGGTGCTGCTCGTCCTGGATGACGTGCGCGACGCCGGACAGGTGTGGCCGCTGCTCGCCGACGAACCCGGCTGCCTGGTGCTCGCCACCACCGCCGGGCCGCTCACCGGCATCGAGGACATCGACCCGGTGATCCTCGGCGGGCTGGACCGGACGGCCTCCGGTGAACTGCTGGCCGACCTGGTCGGCGGCACCCGGATCTCCTGCGACCCGGTCGGCGCCGCCGACCTCGCCGAGGCCTGCGCCGCCCGGCCGGCCGCGCTGCGGCTGATGGCGGGGTGGTTGCGCGGAAACGCGAAGACCGCGGTCACCGACGCGGCGCGCGAGCTCACCCGGGTGGTGGGGGAGGGGACGGCCGCCGCGGCGGGGGGCGCCCCGGGCGCCAAGGGCGCTGTGACCGACGCCTCGAACGGCACGTCGAAGGGCATGCCGAAGGACGAGCGGCGGGATGCGTCGAAGGACGGCTCGAAGAAGGGGACGGAGGCGTCGGCTGCGGGGCGGGCCGCTCCGTCGGCGAAGCCGTCGAAGGACGCGCCGGGGAAGACACGGGGGCAGGCGCCGGGGAACGTGTCGAGGAACACGTCGAGGGGCGTTCCGGCTGACGCCCCCGGGAGCGTGCCGGAGAAGAAGGGGGAGGAGCGCGGGACCGCGCCCGGTGTGGAGTCGGCGGGCGATCCGGCGGCCTGGGTGAAGCCCGGACCGGAGCCGGCCGAGCCGGTGCCCGTCCCCGACAACGACCCGCTGCTCGGTGCGTTCACCCTGCTGTACCGGGGTCTGCCGGCCGCCCAGGCGAGGATGCTGCGGACCCTCACCCTGGCCCCGGCGCAGACCGCCGACCCGCGCACCGCCTCCGCCCTGGTCGGCTGCCCGGTGCCGGACGCGGCCGCGACCCTGGCCGCGCTGGCCGAGTGGGAACTGCTCGGCGAGGAGGCGCCGGCCGCCGACGGCACCCCGCGCTACCGGGTGCCCGGTCGGCTCTACCCCCGACTGGTCCGGCTGCGCGAGCAGGAGGACCGGCCCGCCGAGACCGAACTCGCCCGGGCCCGGCTGCTGGAGCGGCTGGTCCGGCTCACCGAGGCGGCCCGCGCGCTGCTCGACCCGTCGGATACCCCCGCTCCCGATCCGCTGCCGGCCGTGCTGCGGCTGCGCTCGGCCGAGCACGCCCGCGGGTGGCTGCTCGGCGAACGGGAACTGCTGCTCGGCGCGGTGGCCGACGCGATCGGCCAGGGCGACCTGGACGGCTCGGCCGGGCGGCTGGTCACCGCCCTGCTGCGGGCGCTGCCGTTGACCGGCGTCGCCGCTCCCGCCGACCTCTACCGGCTCCACGAACTGGTGCTGACCGTCGCCGAGCGCAACGGCCGGCCCCGCCGGGCCTCGGCCGCACTGCTCAACCTCGGCGACCTGCAGGTCTCGGCGGGCCGCTGGGAGCAGGCCGCCGCGCACTACCGGGCCGCCCTGGAGCACGCCCGGAAGGCCGACGACGAACCCCTCTGCGCGCGCGCCCTGGAGGGCGCGGCCGGTTGCCACCGGGCGCTCGGCGACGCGGTGCGCGCCGCCGACTGGTACGGACGGGCGCTCGGCCTGCGGCAATCGCTCGGGGACCACGCGGCCGAGGCCCGGCTGCTGACCCGGGTGGCCGAGGCGCACACCGCCCAGCGCCGCTTCGACGAGGCGGACCGGGAGTACCGGGCGGCCCTCGCGGTGCTGCGCAGGCTCGGCGACGAACGCGCCCGGGAAGCCGTCGGGGCGGCCCTCGCGGACCTGCGGGAACGGGTCGACGCCGGGTGGTGATGGGCCTTTCGGAGGTATTGTCGAAGATGCCCGGTTACGACGTCTTTGGCGGGTAAGTCGCAGGGGAAGCCTACGAACCTGCCAATGTGTGCGGGAAATTTATTCACTTTGGAAGGCTGACACGCCGACTGGGCTTCATTACACTCGGACCTAGTCGCGCAGCGATCCCCGCCCCGGGCTGCCCGGAGGCTTCCCCACGTGCGCGTCGCCCACCGGTTTTCGCCGGTCGGGACCCCCATGGCAAGAGGACGTGTTCAGTCGTGAAGGTCGGCATCCCCCGCGAGGTCAAGAACCACGAGTACCGCGTGGCCATCACGCCCGCCGGCGTGCATGAGCTGGTCCGCAACGGACACGAGGTCTACATCGAGGACAACGCCGGTCTCGGCTCCTCGATCCCCAACGAGGAGTACGTGGCCGCCGGCGCCTCCATCCTCGCCACCGCCGACGAGGTGTGGGCCACCGCCGACCTCCTGCTGAAGGTCAAGGAGCCCATCGCCTCCGAGTACCACCGGCTGCGCAAGGGCCAGACCGTCTTCACGTACCTGCACCTGGCGGCCGACCGGGCCGGCACCGACGCCCTGATCGCCTCGGGCACCACCGCCATCGCCTACGAGACCGTGCAGCAGGCCAACGGCGCGCTGCCGCTGCTCGCCCCGATGTCCGAGGTCGCGGGCCGCCTGGCCCCGCAGGTCGGCTCGTACCACCTGATGCGTCCGGCCGGCGGCCGCGGCGTGCTGCCCGGCGGCGTGCCCGGCACCCACCCGGCCAAGGCCGTCGTCATCGGCGGTGGCGTCTCCGGCTGGCACGCGGCCACCATCGCCATCGGCATGGGCTACGACGTGACCCTGCTCGACCGCGACATCAACAAGCTGCGCGAGGCCGACCGCATCTTCGGCACGAAGATCAAGGCCATCATGTCCAACTCCTTCGAGCTGGAGAAGGCCGTCCTCGATGCCGACCTGGTCATCGGCGCCGTGCTGATCCCGGGCGCCAAGGCCCCGAAGCTCGTCACCAACGAGCTGGTCTCCCGCATGAAGCCGGGCTCCGTGCTCGTCGACATCGCCATCGACCAGGGCGGCTGCTTCGAGGACTCGCACCCGACCACGCACGACGACCCGACCTTCCAGGTCCACAACTCGGTCTTCTACTGCGTGGCCAACATGCCGGGCGCCGTCCCGAACACCTCCACCTACGCGCTGACCAACGCCACGCTGCCGTACGTCATCGAGCTGGCGAACCGCGGTTGGAAGGAGGCGCTGCGCCGTGACCCGGCGCTCGCCAAGGGCCTGAACGTGCACGAGGGCCAGATCACCTTCCCGGCCGTGGCCGACGCCTTCGGCCTGGAGTCGGTCTCCCTGGAGAGCGTGCTCGCCTGAACCCCCTGACCGCACGGCGGTCGTTCGCCCCCGACCCGATCACTTCGGGTCGGGGGCTTCGCCGTGCCCCTGAACAGCGGGTGGACCGGGTTGGTCGCTCTGTCGTCAATTTCCGGCGGTCGCGTCACCCGCTCGCAGAAACGATGGGGTCAGCGACCCACTCAACCCTTGACAGCGGCCCGCCTGATAGTCGACACATCCTGCCCACTACCGTGGATTGTGTTGCTGCGAACGCCTTGAACGGCCTAGAGTCGCAAACCGTCGGCATGCTGCCACGCTGACGAATCGACATAGAGTCCTGGATACCCAAGGAGGTAAGACGACTTGTGAATGAGTCGACAATTGCTCCCGGGGGTGGTCAGCCAGGACTGGCGGAGCACACCGCCGGCCAGCCGAGTGTGGAGCCCGGGGCCCGGCAGCCCTCCGTGGGTTCGGCCGAGGTCGGCTCGGTCGCACTCCGCACCTTCGAAGCACGCCAGAACACAGCACAGGTGACCACGGTGACCGATCACGACGCCGACTTGGCGGCCTACGGCCTGGCCTACGGCGAGTTCGCCTACGGCGCCTACGACGACCCCGACGCCGAGTACGAGCCGGACCCGGAGTACGCCGCCACGCTGGCCCCCGACGCCGCGCGCCAGCGCCGTGAGCGGGTCGGCCCGACCGGCCGCCCGCTGCCGTACTTCCCGATCCCCGCGCCGGTCGCCGAGCACGGCCCCGCCCAGATCATCGCCATGTGCAACCAGAAGGGCGGCGTCGGCAAGACCACGTCGACCATCAACCTGGGTGCGGCGCTGGCCGAGTACGGCCGCCGGGTGCTGCTCGTCGACTTCGACCCGCAGGGCGCGCTCTCGGTCGGCCTCGGCGTCAACCCGATGGAACTCGACGTCACCGTCTACAACCTGCTCATGGAGCGGGGCCTGACCGCCGATGAGGTGCTGCTGAAGACCGCGGTGCCCGGCATGGACCTGCTGCCGTCCAACATCGACCTCTCCGCCGCCGAGGTGCAGCTGGTCAGCGAGGTGGCCCGGGAGTCCGCGCTGGCGCGCGCCCTGAAGCCGCTGCTGCCCGACTACGACTACGTCATCATCGACTGCCAGCCCTCGCTGGGCCTGCTGACGGTCAATGCACTGACGGCCGCTCACAGCGTGATCGTCCCGCTGGAGTGCGAGTTCTTCGCGCTGCGCGGTGTCGCGCTGCTGACCGAGACCATCGAGAAGGTGTGCGAGCGGCTCAACCCCGAGCTGCGCCTGGACGGCATCCTCGCGACCATGTACGACTCACGCACCGTGCACAGCCGTGAGGTGCTGGCGCGGGTCGTCGAGGCGTTCGGCGAGCACGTCTTCCACACCGTCATCGGGCGGACCGTGCGCTTCCCGGAGACCACCGTCGCCGGTGAGCCCATCACCACGTACGCCACCAACTCGGTCGGTGCCGCCGCCTACCGCCAGCTCGCCAGGGAGGTGCTCGACCGGTGCCGCCCCGCCGAGTGAGTCTCCCGGGTGCCGACGAGCTGTTCCGGACCACCGGCGGGATGGCGCTGTCGCCGTCCCTCGCGCCGCGTCCGGCCGCCGAGGCATCCAGACCGGAGACCGCGCGGACCGTCAACGGCCAGGACGGCGCCGAAGGCGTCGAGTCCGCCCAGGGCCTCCGGGGGGCGCAGGGTCCCCAGGGTTCCCCGGGCTCCCAGGGCGACCGGCAGCTGACGGCGGAGCAGCAGTCGTCGGCCACCGTGCCGGCGTCCGCGCAGCCGCCCGGTCAGCGGTCGGGCGGGGTCCAGGCCGCGCCGGGCGCACCGGCAGGCCGGGCGCACGCGGGTGCCACCGAGGAGCAGAACGGTGCCGCCGGGCGCGCGCGGCCGCGCGGTCGCGCGCCGCGCCGGCCCAGCGGGCGCGAGCGGCACGACGAGAAGATCACCGTGTACGTGTCCGCCGAGGAGCTCATGGACCTGGAGCACACCCGGCTGGTGCTGCGCGGCGAGCACGGCCTGGCCGTGGACCGTGGGCGGATCGTCCGGGAGGCCATCGCGGTCGTCCTGGCGGACCTGGAGCAGCGGGGCGAGGCCTCCATCCTGGTCCGGCGCCTGCGCGGGCGGTAGGGCGCGGTAGATCGCGCCAGGGCGCGGCGCGCTGTGGTGTGGCGCAGCAGGGCAGGGCGCGGTACGGCAGGGCGCGGTACGGCGCGGCACGGCAGGGCGGGTCCGGCGGTGATGCGGACCTGGCGGCGACAGGGCGGCCCCGGTGGGGACGCCGAGGGGGGCGCCGAGGGGCCTCGGGCCCGGTGCCGGAGGCCGCCGGTGTGCGACCTCGGGCCGAGCGTCGACGGTCGGCCGAGGGCCATGAGTCGCGTTCATGAGGTCGTCGTCCCGGGTGGGGCCGTCGGCCGGTGCCGACTGTCATGAGTCGGGCTCATGGGGTGCTGGCGGGTGGGCCGAGGGCCCGGATCGCGGACCGACGGTCATGAGCCGCGTTCATGGAGACGCCGCCTCGGGATTTCGAGTCGCCTCGGCAGGCACTCCGATCGGGTGCCGGGGGGCATGAGCCGGGCTCATGGGGCCCGCCGACTCGGTCGAGGGCCGTGGAGGGCACTGGAGGGCCGTTTCCGGGCCCGTGGGTCCCCGGGCCCGGGCCGGCCGGGGCCGGGGCCTGTGCGCCGGGCTGAGGGCCGTGGACGGGGCTGCCGGGCGGCGTGTCGAGGGGCCCGGGGCGGGGCGGGCCGCCGGGACGGGTGAAGATGGACCGTCATGCCGAGCACCGCCGAACCAGCCGAAACCACCGCGAACGCGACCGAGAACGGGTCCCGGGGCGGGTTCCGGGTGCGGCTGGAGAACTTCGAGGGCCCCTTCGACCTGCTGCTCAGCCTGATCGCCAAGCACAAGATGGACGTCACCGAGGTGGCGCTGGCCACGGTCACGGACGACTTCATGGCGCACATCCGGGCGATGGGCCCGGACTGGGACCTGGACGCGGCGACCGAGTTCCTGGTGGTGGCCGCCACCCTGCTCGACCTCAAGGCCGCCCGGCTGCTGCCCGTGGCGGAGGTCGAGGACGAGGAGGACCTGGCCCTGCTGGAGGCCCGGGACCTGCTGTTCGCGCGGCTGCTGCAGTACCGGGCGTACAAGCGGGCGGCGTCGCTGTTCGGCGAGCGTTGGGCCGCCGAACAGCTGCGGCGCCCGCGAACCGTCGGGCTGGAGCCCCGGCACGCGGAGCTGCTGCCGGAGGTGGTGATCACCATCGGGCCGCAGCGGCTCGCCGAGCTCGCGGCCAAGGCGATGGAACCCAAGCCGAAGCCGGTCGTGTACGTGGACCACATCCACGCCCCGCCGGTCAGCGTCCGGGAGCAGGCCGGGCTGGTGGTCGGGCTGCTCACCGAACTCGGCGAGGCGTCGTTCCAGCGGCTGGTGGCGGACGCGCCGGACACCCTGGTCGTGGTCGCCCGCTTCCTGGCGCTGCTGGAGCTCTACCGGGAACGGGTGCTCGCCTTCGACCAGCCGGAGGCGCTCGGGGAGCTGCGGGTGCGCTGGGTGGCGGAGGAGGGCCGGGGCGCGGTCGAGGTCACGGACGAGTTCGACCGGCCCGCGGGAGAGGCCGGGGCGCAAGCCGGGGCGGGAGTCGGAGCGGGAGTCGGGGCGCAAGCCGGGGCGGGAGTCGGGGGAGGGGCCCGGGGGGACGTCGTCGGGGACGTTGTGGCAGGAGCCACGGGCGAGGTGGAGGAGGAGCGGCGATGAGCGGCGGGAACGAGGGCGGGCGCCCGGTGCGGCGCCGGCTGGGGCTGCCGGGGCAGCCCAGGGCCGAGGAGTGGCTGGAGCCGGCCTTCGAGCTGCTGCCGGACCCGGTGCCCGGCCCGGTGCCCGGCCCGGTGCCCGGCCCGGTGTCGGACCCGGTGCCCGGCCCGGTGTCGGAACCGGTGCCGCCGGTGGAGGGCGCGGAGGGTGGGGACGCGGTCCAGCCGGTCCAGCCGGTCCAGCCGGTCCAGCCAGGGCCGGTGGTTCGGCCGGTGGAGCCGGTGGTGCAGCAGACGTCGGGTCCGCCGACTTCCGGCGCCGAGGAGCAGCCCGGCCCCGCGCTGCCGATCGCTCCCGGGCTGCGGGCCGAGCTGGAGGCCGTTCTGATGGTGGTCGACGAACCGGTGACGGAGGAGCGGCTGGCCGGGGTGCTGGAGCGGTCGCGGACCGAGGTGGCCGCAGCGCTGCGCGGACTGTCCGCCGAGTACACCGACCAGGGCCGCGGTTTCGACCTGCGGCTGGTGGCCGGCGGCTGGCGGTTCTACAGCCGGGAGACCTGTTCCGCAGCCGTCGACCGCTTCCTCCTGGACGGCCAGCAGGCCCGGCTCACCCAGGCCGCGCTGGAGACCCTGGCGGTGGTCGCCTACCGGCAGCCGGTGTCCAGATCTCGGGTTTCCGCCGTCCGCGGTGTGAACTGTGACGGCGTGATGCGTACCCTGGTACAGCGAGGACTGGTGGAAGAGGCCGGATCCGAGCCCGAAACAGGTGCGATCCTGTATCGGACGACGAACTACTTCCTGGAACGGATGGGGCTCCGCGGCCTGGACGAGCTGCCGGAGCTCGCTCCCTTCCTGCCCGAGGTCGACGACGTGGAAGCGGAGTCCCTGGAGGGCACGATGATCGCGGAGGCGGTCGCCGCCGCTGCCGCGCAGGCCGCGGACGGCAGTGGCGAGGCCGGTCGGGCCGGGCCCGATCGGTAGGGGGCGGTGAGGTCGGCCGAAACGACCGCACATCCCAGACGGAACGACGTACGGACACTTTGATGCGTAGCAGTGGCAACGGCAGGAACAGCAGCGGCGGCGGGAGCAGTCGCGGCGGACAGGGCGGGGGCCGGGGCGGCGGCTCCTACGGCGGCGGCAGCGGTAGCAGCAGCAGCCGCGGCGGCTCGGGCGCGCGCGGGGGTTCGTACGGTGGTGGCTCCTACGGGGGCGGCAGCCGCGGTGGCTCGGGTGCGGGCTCGCGCGGTGGCTCCGGCTCGTTCGGGCGTGACGACCGGCGTGACGACCGCCGGGACGGTCCCCGCGACGGTCGCCGTGACGACCGGCGCGACGACCGGCGTGACGACCGGCGTGACGACCGCCGGTACCCGGACCGTCCGCTGCGGCCCGAGGAGCGCAAGTACGACCGCCCCGAGTACGGCGGCGGCCCGAACGCCACTCCCGCCCGCGGCGGCTACGCCGGCCGGCGCCCCGGTCCGGCCCCGCGTCCGCGTCGTGAGGGCCAGGGCGCCCCGGGCGACCCGCGGCGCCAGCCGCAGCGCTCGCGCGAGCTGCAGGCCAAGATCGAGGACGCCGTCCTCGCCCGGCACGACAAGCCGGCCGTCAAGCTCCCCAAGACCTTCGGCGAGCCCGAGGGCGAGCGCCTGCAGAAGGTGCTGGCCCGGGCCGGTGTCGGCAGCCGCCGCGCCTGCGAGGAGCTGATCGAGCAGGGTCGGGTCGAGGTCAACGGCAAGCGCGTCACCGAGCAGGGCAAGCGGGTCGACCCGCAGAACGACGAGATCAAGGTGGACGGCCTGACCGTCGCCACCCAGTCCTACCTGTTCTTCGCGCTGAACAAGCCGGCCGGCGTGGTCTCCACCATGGAGGACCCGGACGGCCGCCAGTGCCTGGGCGACTACGTGACCAACCGGGAGACCCGGCTGTTCCACGTCGGCCGCCTGGACACCGAGACCGAGGGCATCATCCTGCTCACCAACCACGGCGAGCTGGCTCACCGCCTCACCCACCCGCGGTACGGCGTGACCAAGACCTACCTGGCCGCGATCCAGGGCCCGATCCCCCGTGACCTGGGCAAGAAGCTGGCCCAGGGCGTGGAGCTGGAGGACGGCTACGCGCGTGCCGACAGCTTCAAGGTCGTCTCCAACGTCGGCAAGAACTACCTGGTCGAGGTGACCCTGCACGAGGGTCGCAAGCACATCGTCCGCCGGATGCTGGCCGAGGCCGGCTTCCCGGTCGAGAAGCTGGTGCGCACGCACTTCGGCCCGATCGCCCTGGGTGACCAGAAGTCGGGCTGGCTGCGCCGTCTGACCAACCCGGAGGTCGGCCAGCTGATGCGCGAGGTCGGTCTGTAGGCCGTCGCCCTCGCCCGTCCCTGAGGGGCCCCCGGTCGCCGTGGCGCGGCCGGGGGCCCCTCTGCCGTGCGGGGCGTGCCGGTGCCGGGCGACCCGGGGCGCGGGGTGTCCCGGGACGCCGGATGTGCCGGGCCCGGGGTGTCCCGGGAGCCGGGTGTGCCGGGTCCGGGTGTGCCGGGCAGGGATGTGTCGGGTGCGGAGCGTGTCGGCGTACGGGGTGTACGGGTCGTGCGGGTCGTGTGAGTCGGGACGCAACCGCTGGTCACGGCCTTGTCAGCGTCATGATCCGTGGCAGAGGATGGCCACCGGGCCACCACCCGTCGTGTGGCGGGACCGCGCCAGCACGGGCGCCGGTGGGGCGGATCACAGGCGAACAGGGGGAACGGCGTCGTGTCCGATGCACCACTGGGGCGGGCCAGCGGGAAGGCCCTCGGCACACTGGGACTGGCCACGCCGGACGGGCAGATGTACGCGGCGCTGGTGGCCAATCCGCAGTCCACCGCGGAGGAACTGGCGGAGAGCTGCGGCCTGACGCTCCAGCAGGGCGTGCGCGCCCTGGACCGGCTGGCGCAGCAGGGCATGGCCACCCGGGCACCGGTGGACCGGCAGCGCTACCTGGCGGTCGCCCCGGACGTCGCGATCGGCACCCTGATCGGCCACCGGGAGTCCGAGCTGCGGCAGGCCCGGGCCGAGATGCACCGGCTGATGGACGCCTTCCGGGAGGCCTCGCGCTACACCGACCCGGCGCACTCGGTGGAGGTGCTGACCGGTGGCGAGGCGATCGCCCAGCGACTGGAGCACATCACCGAGACCAGCCAGTACCAGGTGCGCGGCTTCGACCGCCCGCCGTACATCCAGGACCCGGTGGCGCCGATGACGCTGCAGCGGCGACGGCTGCGCGAGGGCGTGAAGTTCCGGACGGTCTACGACCGGGAGGCGGTGGCCTGGCCCGGGCGGCTGGAGCGGAACATCCTGGTCGGCGTCGCGGACGGCGAGGAGGCGCGGGTCCGGCCCACGCTGCCGATGAAGATGATCATCTCGGACGACCGGATGGCGATCATCCCGATCAGCGTCGGCGACAGCGTGCTCGACGCCGCCTACGTGATCCACCCCTCGGCGCTGCTCCAGGCGCTGGACACGCTGTTCGAGGCGGAGTGGGAGCGGGCCGTCCAGCTGCAGGCCGCGATCGGCACCGGGGACGAGTCGCCGGAGCCGGAGGCCGACCACCGCAAACTGCTGGGCCTGCTGGCGGCCGGGCTCACCGACGAGTCGATCGCCCGCTCGCTCGGCTGGAGCGCCCGGACCACCCAGCGCCGCCTGCAGAGCCTGATGCGCGCGCTGGGCGCCACCACCCGCTTCCAGGCCGGAATGGCGGCCCGGGAGCGGGGGTGGCTGTGAACCCGGCCCCGGGGTTCAGCTCCAGGGGGTGAGGGAGGCCCAGCGGCCGTCCGGGCCCCGCTCGACCTTCTCCAGCCCGACCACGGCGGAGCGGTTCAGCCGCCCGTAGATGTGCGGGAACAGCACGTCGGGGGTGGCCCCGGGCGGCGGGGCGCCGTGCGGGGCCTCCCACTTGACCATCGGCTCCACCATCGACTCCTCGATCAGCAGCACCATCAGCGGGTCGGGGGTGTGGGCGAAGAAGGCGTTGGCCACCGCGAGCGCCGTCCGCTCGTCGGCCGAGCAGTGGATGAACCCGTCGGTGAGCAGCGAGGCGGTGGCGTACGGGCGGCCGGGGTCGGCCAGCCAGTCGTCCAGGGGGGCGAGGTGGAGGATCATGTTTCCTTTTCTACCCGTTGTCTCCGGTTTGGTCCTGAGCGGTCGTCATCGGCAGGCCGTCGGCGGCGAGGTTCGGGGATCGGAGGGCGACGGGGTTCGCGGGGAGGTGGGGTTCGGGGGCAGTGGGGTTCGGGCTCCGGGGCAGTGGGGTTCGAGGCAGTGGGGTTCGGAGGGCGGTGTCGCCGGCGCGCGGCTCAGAGCCCGGCCACCTTGGCGGAGGCGGAGACCTCGTACACCAGGGTGAGGGTGCGGCGGGCACCCGGGCCGAGCGGGACGTCCCAGCGGACGATGCCCTCGGCGTCGAAGGCGTCCGGCGCCGGGGAGCACTCCTCCTTGCGCAGCCGGACCTCGACCGCCGACACCTCGGAGACCGGCACCCGCTCGCGCACGGTGACGATCCGCTCGTCGTGCTCCTCCGGGCCGGAGAAGCGGGACAGGTGCAGCCGCACCGTGCGGGTGGTGGTCTGGCGGCCGGTGAGGCCGGCGGTGGCCTGGCGCTCCTCGGTCTCGCGGACCACCCGGTAGCCGTCCGAGCTGCCGAAGGAGAGCTCGGCATCGGCACCGGTCGCGGTGAAGCGCAGCTCGCCCCGGCCGGTGAAGCCGCTGCCGCGGACCAGTTCGACCGGACCGGCCAGCAGCGGGTGCCCGGCCGCGTTGCGGAACCGGACCACCTGGGTGACCAGCGGGGACAGCTCCGGGGCGCAGGCGTACTCGCTGCTCGCCGGGCCGGTGAAGGCACCGAGCGGCACCCGGTGCGCCCGCCCGTCCGAGGGCACGGTCGCGGGGGCGGGCGCGGGTAGCACCCGGACCTCGCCGCCGTCGTCCACCCCCGGGACCCCGGAGGCCGGCCCGAGTTCGCTGATCGCCTCCTCGCGCAGTTCGACCTCGACCGTGCGGCGCTCCTCGTCCGTGCGCTCGCGCAGCATCAGGACGTCCACCGCGACGGCCGGCGGGTCGGTGGCGAGGGCGGAGCGGGCGGTCGAGAAGGTGAGCCGGGCGTTCGTCCAGTCCTCGCCGGTGCGCTGCCAGACCACCGCCTCCGACTCCACGCGCAGGCCGTCGTCGTCCAGGGTCGCCCGGTAGGAGGGGCGCCAGAGCGCGCAGGGGACCAGGTGGGAGACGGTCAGCCCGGCCGGGCCGGGCCGCGCCGCCTCGACCGTGAGGTCCAGGTGGGCGGTCAGTGCCGCCGGGTCCTCCTCGGCCTCGTCCAGGGCGGTCAGCGCCTGCGAGCGCTCCTGCTCCAGGCGGCGCAGCCGGGAGTGGGTCGCGCGCAGCTCCTCGCCGTAGCGCTCGCGTTCGGCGTCCACCCGGTCCAGCTCGCGGGACCAGCGGGTGCGTTCGAGCTCGCCGCTGCCGGCGCCCTCGCCGACCTCGCGGAGCAGGTCGGCCGAGAGCTGGGCGAGCAGGGCCAGCCGCGCCTCCAGACGGGCGCGGGTCTGGTCGGCGAGACGGCTCTCGGTGCCCAGCCGGTGCAGCAGGTGGCGCAGGTCGGAGTCGTCCGGGCCCGGCGGCAGCGGCGCGCGCGGAGCCCAGGTGCGGACCACCCGGGCGTCCAGGACCCGCACCCCGGGGGTGGTGGACTCGGCGCGCAGGGTGCGGTCGACGGCCAAGGCGGTGAGCGGGCCCAGGCGCAGCCGCTGGACGCCCACGGCGAGGTCGACCGTCGTCGTGCGTTCCACCTGGCTGCGGTCCTCCAGGCAGGTGACCGCGGTGACCGGGAGGGCCGCCCTCGTCGCTCCGATCGTGTCTCCGGTCATGGTCAGTTCCTCCGGTTTCCGCCGACGATGGCCTTTCCGGCCGGGATCTTGATCTGGTACCCGCCGTCCAGCTCGGTGCTGCCTCCCGGCGGCAGGTCGACCCGCCAGAGCCTGGTGCTGGGCGGGCACTCCGGCGTGGAGACGGTCGGGGCGTGCCAGTCGGCCCGCTCCTCGATCCGGATCTCGGCGTCGGAGGTGACCGGCACGCGCTCGCGGACCTCGACCGTGACGGCGCGGCCGAGCCGGTTCGCCAGCCGGACGTGGACCCGGTGGTCGAGCACCGTGCTGTTGCCCTTCAGCATGCCCGTGGCGGACTCGCGCAGCTCGGTGCGGCGCGCCACCTCCACGCTCTCCGTGACGCCGGTTCCCAGACGCCGCACGCCGCCGGGCGCCAGGGTGGGCAGGGCGGCGGTGAGCAGGAACTCGTCGTCCACGGTGACCTCGACCGGGCCCGCGAGGACGGCGCGGTCGGTGCGGTTGGCGAGCACCAGCGTCGCGTACACCTTCTCCTCGACGGCGGGGACGGTGACGTACTCGGGGCGGACGGTGAGCGGGATCTCGCCCACCGTGACGGTGTGCCAGGTGCCGTCGGACGGGATGTCGGCGGGCGCGGCGGCGTCGAAGCGGTGGTCGAAGGAACCCGCCGACTCGCGGGGCGGGACGGCGTGGCGGGGGAGGGGGAGGCGGCGGATCTGCTCGCCCGGGTTGCCGCCGGGCAGGACCCGGCCCAGCTCCTCGCGCTCGACCCGCTCGGGGCGGGGGTGCAGGGCGCCGCGCCGGGTCGCGGGCTCGTCGGGGCCGGCCAGGACGAGGTCGGGGTAGTCGAGCAGGGTGGCGTTCGGGGCGAAACCGGTGGTCGCGGGGGGAACGGCGAGGGCACTGCGGCGCTTGCGGAGGGTGCGGCGGGCCTCACCCGGCGGGATGCCGCCCGGGGCCTGCGGGACGGCGCCCTGGGCCTGGGGAGTCGGTGGGAGCGGAGCGGCGACGGGCGCCGAGAGGGCGGGCGGCGGGCCGCCGTAGCCGGCGAAGCCACCCGGGGCGGGCGGGGGCGCGGGCATCGGCTCGTCGGCGCTCAGGGTGCCGCCTCCCCCGAAGCGGGCGGAGGGTGCGGGCGGGATGTCCTCCGCCGCGGCGAAGGCCTCCGGGCGGGGGCCGGACGGGCGGGCGCCGCCGAGCCGGGAGCCGATCGAACCGGGGCCGGCGAGGCGGGCGGCCCGGGGCGGGACCGGGGGCGGGACCTGGGCCCCGCGGTGGCCGTCGGGGCGGGCCCGGCCGCTCGGGGACGGCGCGTCGGCACCGGCCGCGTCGTAGCCGGTGAAGAGGTCGGACAGGCCGGCCGGGGGCTCGCGCCAGCCGGACGGCGGCGGGGCGGGCTGGCTGCGGCCGATCCGCAGCGAGGCGAGCCGGGGCAGGTCGGTGCGGCGGTCGAGGTCGGCGGTGGAGAGGGCCAGGCGCACGCCCGTCCAGTCCTCGCCGGTGCGCTGGGCGATGCCGGCGCGCAGGACGAGGTGACCGGTGTCGGAGCCGCTCCGGTAGGACAGGCGGTAGGCGGGCACCCAGCGGGCGGCGGGGACGCCGTACTCCAGTTCGAGGTCGAGGGTCGCGGTGTCGTCGCCGGAGGCGGTGCCGTGGGGGACGGTGCCGTGGAGAGCGGCCCGGGTGCTGCCGGTGGTGAGGGTGAGCAGGACGGTGGCGGCGGTCGCGACCGGCTCGGCCCGCTCGGCGGTGGACGCCCGCTCCAGCCGGTCGACCGCCAAGTCGCGCTCGTGGTCGGCGAGTTCGACCTCCCGGTTGAGCTCCTCGGCGCGTTCCTGGAGGCGGGCGAGCCGCTCGTCGACGAAGTCGGCGAGCTCCAGCCAGGCCTCGGCAGGCGTACGGCGCAACGGCTCCTCGGGGCGCTGAGGCGGCGGCACGGCGCGCAGCGCGGCGGTGTCGGCGATCGCGGACAGGACCAGTCGGCGGCGCTCGGTGAGCACGCTGAGACGCTCCGTCGCCTCGTCCAACTCCCTTTGGAGGAGCGGCAGTTCATCCGGCTCGCGGAGTTCGGCGAGCTGCTCCAGCCGGGCCTCGGTGACCACCGTGCCGGCCGGACCGGCGAGCACCCGGGCACGCAGCGAGCGGCCGTCCAGGGACGTGGGCAGGCCGGTCAGCCGCAACCGCCCGTCGCGGGGCACCGGGACGGTGGCCCGGCGTCGGCACACCGCGCCCTCCGCGTACACCACCACGGAGTCCAGGGCCGATGGGTGGGCCGGTACGGCCGACGGTTTCGTCTGCCCCGTCCGGCTGCTGTGCTGGTCGTCCATGCGCAACCCTTTCGTTCGCGTGTTGCCTGCCGCGTGCCGCTCGTCGTGACGCGCGCGTTGCCGCTGCCCGGTCGTCCGGGCGTCTGGCCGTCCGTTCGTGCGTCTGGCCGTTCGTCCGTGCGTCTGCCCGGTCGTCCGCTCGGTCGTCCGTCCGCTCGTCCGTGGCTTCCCGGGCGGCCAGTCTGCCCGCCCCCGGCGTGGGCGGCGCCGGATTTCCGGGTGCGGCGTGTGCACTGGGTGGGACGGGGGCGGGCGCGCCGTGGTTGCCGGTGCCGGGAACTGCCGGGAAGTGCCCCCGTGGTTGCCGGGCGGCAGGTGGGGACTTCGGCGCGGCGGATGAGGGAGGATGGGGCGCGGGTGCTCCCGGACGGTCCCGGCACCTGTCGAGCAATCGTGATGAGGAGAGCGACCCGCCATGCGCACTGCCGTCGTCGTCGGCACCGGACTGATCGGCACCTCCGCCGCGCTCGCCCTGACCGCCCGCGGCCTGACCGTCCATCTGGAGGACGCCGACCCGGACGCCGCCCGCACCGCCGAGTCGCTCGGCGCCGGCACCACCGAACCGGTCGACGGCCCGGTGGACCTGGCGGTCATCGCCGTCCCGCCGGCACTGGTCGGAAAGGTGCTCGCCGACTGCCAGCGGCGCAACCTGGCGCACTGGTACACCGACGTCGCCAGCGTGAAGGCCGGCCCCGGCAGCGAGATCGCCGCGCTCGGCTGCGACACCGTCCACTACATCGGCAGCCACCCGATGGCAGGCCGCGAGCGATCCGGCCCGCTGGCCGCCCGCGCCGACATCTTCGAGGGCCGCCCCTGGGTGCTCACCCCGACCCCCGACACCGACACCGAGACGCTCAACGCCGCGCTGGAACTGGTCGCGCTCTGCGGCGCGATGCCGATCGTGATGGACGCCGTCGAGCACGACCGGGCCGTCGCCCTCGTCTCGCACGCCCCGCAGCTGGTGTCCTCGCTGGTCGCGGCCCGGCTGGAGAACGCCGACGAGACCGCCATAAGGCTCTCCGGCCAAGGCGTGCGCGACGTCACCAGGATCGCCGCCTCCAACCCCGGCATGTGGGTCGACATCCTCTCCGCCAACGCGGGCGCGGTCGCCGACGTCCTGGAGGCGGTCGCCCACGACCTCGGCGAGACCGTCACCGCGCTGCGCGCCATGGAGGCCGCCGAGGAGGGCGAGCGCAGGGCCGGCGCCACCGGGATCGAAGCCGTCATGCGGCGCGGCAACACCGGCCAGGCCCGGATCCCCGGCAAGCACGGCGCGCCGCCCACCCGGTACGAGACCGTGGCGGTCGTCCTCGGCGACCAGCCGGGCGAGCTGGGCCGGCTGTTCGGGGAGGTCGGCGACGCCGGGGTCAACATCGAGGACGTCGTCATCGAGCACTCGACCGGGCAGCAGGTCGGGTTCGTCCAGCTGTCGGTGGCGCCGACGGCGGTCAAGCGGCTGGTGAAGGCGCTGCGGGCGAGCGGGTGGAGCGTGCGGGACTGACGGGACTGAGGTGCGGGCGGGCGCGGGCGCGGGCGCGTCGGGGTGTGCGTGCGGGGCCTGGGCGCGTAGGGCTTGCGGGGTTCGTGCGGCTTGTGCGGCTCGGTTCCGGATCGGGTGCCGATCAGGTGCGGATCGGGTGCGGATCGGGTGCGGCAGGGGCTCTGCGCAGCGGGCCGCCCGGGGGCCGGGTGGGCGGCGGGCCGGGGGCCGGGTGGGCGGCGGAGTCCGTGACGGCGGCGGTCCATTAACCTTGAGGGAGACAATCCCCCGGCCGTCCGCCTGCGCAGGCTTCGGCTCCCATGCTCAGAGATGAGGTTCGCCCCCGTGGACACTGCCGACCGAGCGCACGCCCCGGTCGTCGTCGCCATCGACGGACCCTCCGGCTCCGGCAAGTCGACCGTCTCGCGGGCGGTCGCCGCCCGGCTGGGCCTGAGCTTCCTGGACACCGGTGCCATGTACCGGGCGATGACCTGGTGGATGCTGGCCAACGAGGTCGACGTCGACGACCCGGACGCGGTCGCCGTCGCGTGCGGCAAGCCGGTGATCGTGTCGGGCACCGACGCCGACGGCCCCACCATCACGGTGGACGGCCAGGACGTCTCCGGCCCGATCCGCGGCCCCGAGGTGACGGCGCAGGTCAGCGCCGTGTCCGCGGTGCCGGCGGTGCGGGCCCGCCTGGTCGAGCTGCAGCGCGGCTGCGCCGAGGTCGCCGAACGGGGCATCGTCGCCGAGGGCCGGGACATGGGGACCGTGGTGTTCCCGGAGGCCACCGTCAAGGTCTTCCTGACCGCCTCCGAGAAGGCCCGGGCCGCCCGCCGGGCCGCCGAACTGCGCGCCAAGGGCGTGGACGAGGCGACCATCACCGCGATGGCCGCCGACCTCGCCCGCCGGGACGCCGCCGACTCCTCCCGGGAGACGGCCCCGCTGGCCCAGGCCGCGGACGCGGTCCTGGTGGACACCAGCGACCTCACCCTGGAGCAGGTGATCGACCGGATCGCCGGGCTCGTGGAGGAGCGGGCCGGGATGTCCTCGGTCTGACCGGCGGCGACCGCCGGTCCGGCCTTCGGTCGGGCCCGACTGCTGCTGACCGGCGTGGCTCCTGTCCGGCGTGGCCGCTGCCCTGCCTGGCTCCTGTTGGGCCTGGCCCTTGTCCGGCCGGGTGCCGGTCGACCACGGTCGGGGCCGGCAATGCCGGGCTCGACCACCACTGAGTGAACCGCGGGCCGTCAAGGCGTCGCGGAGACAACAATCGCGCTGCCCCGAGCGGGGCAGGTACGCACGGCACGCCCCTGGGAAGGGCCGGGCCGGGAAACGGAACAGACGAACATGACCGCAGAGCACTCCACCGCCGATCACGGCGGGCTGGACGCCGCCGACTACGCCGAGTTCATGGCCCTCGCCGCCGAAGAGGGCCTCGACATCGACGGCTTCGACGCCGAGGACGGCCTCGACCACGTCCGACTGCCCGTGCTGGCCGTGGTCGGCCGCCCGAACGTCGGCAAGTCGACCCTGGTGAACCGCATCATCGGCCGCCGCGAGGCCGTCGTCGAGGACAAGCCGGGCGTCACCCGCGACCGGGTCACCTACGAGGCCAGCTGGAACGGCCGCCGCTTCAAGGTCGTCGACACCGGCGGCTGGGAGATCGACGTCCTCGGCATCGACGCCATGGTGGCCGCCCAGGCCGAGCTGGGCATCGAGCAGGCCGATGCGGTGCTGTTCGTCGTGGACGCCAAGGTCGGTGCCACCGACACCGACGAGGCCCTGATCAAGATCATCCGCCGGGCCGGCAAGCCGACCGTCCTGTGCGCGAACAAGGTCGACGGCCCCTCCACCGAAGCCGAGGCCGCCTACCTGTGGTCGCTGGGCCTCGGCGAGCCGTACCCGGTCTCCGCCCTGCACGGCCGCGGCTCCGGCGACCTGCTGGACGCCGTCATGGACGCGCTGCCCGAAGCCCCGCCGCAGACCTTCGGCGACGCCGCCCCCGGCGGCCCGCGCCGGATCGCGCTGATCGGCCGGCCGAACGTCGGCAAGTCCAGCCTGCTGAACAAGGTCGCCGGCGAGGAGCGGGTGGTCGTCAACGAACTGGCCGGCACCACCCGCGACCCGGTCGACGAGATGATCGAACTCGGCGGCAAGACCTGGAAGTTCGTGGACACCGCCGGTATCCGCCGCCGCGTCCACCTGACCGCCGGCGCCGACTTCTACGCCTCCCTGCGCACCTCCTCCGCACTGGAGAAGGCCGAGGTCGCGGTCGTCCTGGTCGACGCCAGCGAGACCCTCGCCGAACAGGACACCCGGATCATCTCGATGGCCGTCGAGGCCGGGCGCGCCGTCGTCATCGCCTACAACAAGTGGGACCAGCTGGACGAGGAGCGCCGCTACTACCTGGAGCGCGAGATCGAGCGCGACCTCGTCCAGGTGCAGTGGGCCCCTCGGGTCAACGTCTCGGCCAAGACCGGCCGGCACATGGAGAAGCTCGTCCCGGCGATCGAGACCGCGCTGGAGGGCTGGGAGACCCGCATCCCGACCGCGCGCCTGAACGCCTTCCTCGGCGAGCTCGTGGCCGCCCACCCGCACCCGATCCGGGGCGGCAAGCAGCCGCGCATCCTGTTCGGCACCCAGGCGGGCACCCGTCCGCCGCGCTTCGTGCTCTTCGCCTCGGGCTTCCTGGAGGCCGGCTACCGGCGCTTCGTCGAGCGCCGGCTGCGTGAGGAGTTCGGCTTCGTGGGGACGCCGATCTCGATCTCGGTGCGAGTCCGCGAGAAGCGCAAGAAGAAGTAGCAGTAACGGCAGTCGTCGTTGGCGGGAGGAGTCGGTCGGCCGACTCCTCCCGGAGGGCCTCGTCACGGTGGTGACGGGGCCCTCCGGCGTTTCCGCGGGGCGGAGGGGCGGAGGGGCGAAGGGGGGAAGGGCCGGGGGGAGCGGGGGTGGAGGGAACGTGGGTGGAGGGGGGTGACGGCGAAGGGCGGTGGCGAGGGCCCTCGGTGTTGCGCGTGACGGAGGGGCGGGCGGGGCCGGTGTCAGTGGCGGTCGCCGTTGCGGCCCGGGGGGAGGGAGAGCATCTGGCGGTGGCGGCCACCGGTGGACGGGGCGGTGGCGAGCCCGGTGGCCGTACCCATCACCGGGGAAGGGGCGGGCGGTGCGGGCGGTGCGGGCGCGGGTACGGACACCGGGTGCGGGAGCTGGCCGAGGTAGCCGGCGGCGACCCACCCCTGACCGTTGGTGAACTGGGCCGCGCCGGTGGCGGGTTGGGCTGCGGACGGGGTGGTGGGGGGAGGGGGCGGTGCGGCGTGGCCCAGGCTGTCGTCGGCGGGGGCGGCGGGTTCGGGGTGGGGTCCGACGCGGGTGCCGTTGCCGTTGCCGTGGGCGTTGTGGTGGGTGCTGTGGTGACCGTGCTGGCCGTGTTGGTGGGCGGTGGCGTGGCTGCCGCCGTGGCCGGCGTGGGTGCCATGGGTGCTGTGGTGACCGTGGTGACCGGAGGTCGAGCCGGCGCCGTGCGGCTGGGCGGCCACGAACTGGGGGAGGCCCGGGACCTGGCCCGTGAGGGCGTGGAAGGCCTGCTGCTGGGACGTCGGGTACGGGCGCTGCTCACCGAGCAGGGGATAGCCGTCGCGCACCGCGAAGCCGGTGAACACGAGGTCCTCCTCGCCCGAGCGGTCGCCGGGCAGCGCGCGGAAGAGGCGTCGGTACTCGGAGTACAGCTCGTCGTAGATCGGCGTGGCGGAGTGCGGGTGTTCGGCGTCGTACGACGGGCGCATGCCGGGGATCGAGCGGGGGGCGGTGGCGGAGCGGCCGGGGGACGCGGAGACGTCGTAGCTGTACACGTAGGGCCAACGAGCGAGAGGGGGCGGGGGATGCGGGGCGCTCATGCGGGGGCGGGGGCGGGGCGGGGCATGCGTGGGGCTCATGGGTGGCGCACATGAGCGGCGCTCATGGGGGATCGTGCGTCACGTCTCATGAGCCGGCCTCATGGGGAGGGCATGAGCGGGACTCATGGCGGGGCGGTCAAGAGCGGCGCTCATGGGGGTCGGGCCTCTGCGCCCATGAGCGGGCCTCATGCGTGGTGCCCATGAGCGGGCCTCATGCGTGGTGCCCATGAGCGGGCCTCATGCCGAGCACCCGTGCGGTGCGAGTCCGCGCCGGAGGCGGCCCGAGAAGTGGAGGGAGGGGCCGCCGTCCGGTGCGTACGGGGCGGGGCGGATCAGGTGCCGGCGAGCGGGAGGGAGGCGGCGACCACCTGGCCCAGCGCCACCGCCCGCTCCAGCGCCAGGCGCAGCAGGTCCTCGCGGGGCTGGCGGCCGACCATGCCGGCCGGGACGGCGTACATGGTCACCTCGGAGAGCTGGCTCGCCGCCATCCGCCAGGCATCGGTGACCTGGAGCGGCTGGTGCGCCTGCCACCAGCCGGTGCTGCCACCGGCTGCGGCGGGCTGCAGGATCGCGTGCAGCTTGCCCATCGCGACCAGGACCGACCAGCCGGGGAGTTGCTCCGGGGTCTCGTCCAGGTCGGTGACGGGCTGGAAGCCGGCGTCCTGGAGGAGGTCGAGGAACTCGTCCTCGCCGGAGGTGCTGCCGGGGCGGCCGACCGGGCCGGTGGGCTCGACCACCAGCGAGGCGTGACCGACCTTGTCGTGCAGGACGAGCCCGCAGGTGATGCCGAGGATGGCGGCCTGGCCGGGGGCGGGCGCCTGGGGCACGGCTTCGGCGGGGACGCCCGGGCCGGGCACCGGGGGGGTCGGTGCGAAGGGGGCGTTCGGCGTGGGGACGGCGAGTTCCGGGGCGTCGGGCCCGGCCTGGCTGATGCTGCGGACGGCGCCGGCCAGCTGCTCCTCGGAGACCGGTACGACCTGGGAGGGGATGCAGCGGGCGTGGGCGAAGGCGAGCACGGCGGTCTCGTTGCCGACGAACAGCACGGTGCTGGTGGGTTCCACGTGGGTGTCGCCGGGGGTTCGGCAGGAGGTGCACTCGTAGCTGTCGGGGGCGCGGTCGCCGCCCAGTAGGCGGTCGGCCTCGTCGTCGCCGATCTCGGACCGGACCTCGTCGCTGACGTCGAGCATGCGCGGCACAGGGTCTCCTCGGATGGATGCGGATGGGGCTTCGGGGGCGGACACGGGGAGGTCGACATGCCCAACGGGCCCTTGTGTCAGGCGTCACGGGTGCCCGTCGAGGCTGACGGGAATTGCCTCGGATCCGACCGCGCCGCGTGTTCTCGTGGTCGCAATCTGTCGATGTCGGTGACGGGACTGCCGGAATGAAACGGTGAGGTGGGTCACGCGGCGGCGATGTTTGGTCTGGGAATCAACGGCCAAACCTGACATTTCGGTCATAAATGTATGGGTCTTACCGCCGGTAACCCTTGGCTGAGCTGGGGAGACCGTTCAAGTTTTGAAATCCCCACCGATCGGCTCGTAGCTTCTTGGTCGGCGCAACGAGCGCCACCCGGGCTCACCCCCGACGCACGGCCCCCCGGTCCGCCGGGCGTGGCAGGTGCCCGCCGACGCGACCGCTCGAACAGGTCGTCGGCGAGCGGCTGGGTGGCCGGGGCGGCAGCGGCACGTCCGACACGTGCACGGCCGTCCGACGGACGCGGCAAGCGAACGCGACCCCTGGCGGGGTCTGGTTCCGCATGTCCGCCCGGGGCTGTCGAGAGGAACCTCATGACCTTCCGTAACGAGACCGCCGCTGCCACCACCTCCACCGCCACCAAGCGCAACCGCGTCCGGATGGCTGTCGTGGCGGGCGCCGCTGTCGCGGCCCTGCCGGTGGCCGGCCTCGTCACGGCCACCTCGGCCTCCGCCGCCTCCGTCTCCACCTGGGACGCCGTCGCCCAGTGCGAGAGCGGTGGCAACTGGGCCATCAACACCGGCAACGGTTTCTACGGCGGTCTGCAGTTCACCTCCAGCACCTGGGCGGCCTACGGTGGCACCGCGTACGCCTCGCAGGCCAACCAGGCCACCAAGGCGCAGCAGATCGCCGTCGCCGAGAAGGTCCTCGCCTCGCAGGGCCCCGGCGCCTGGCCCGTCTGCTCCGTCAAGGCCGGCCTGACCAAGGGCGGCGCCCCGGCTGCCGTCGACACCTCGGCCGCCGCCAAGCCGGCCGCCCCGGCTGCCAAGCCCGCCGCCCCGGCCGCCAAGCCGGCGCAGGCCCCGAAGGCCGACGCCGCCCCCAAGGCCGCCGCCGCGCCGACGGCCGCCGCCAAGCCGGCGCAGGCCCCGAAGGCCGCCCCGAAGGCCGACAACAACGCCAAGGCGTGGACCGGCTCGAACGACGCCAAGCCGGCCAAGGGCAACTACACCGTCAAGTCCGGTGACACCCTGAGCTCCATCGCCGCCGCGCAGGGCGTGGACTGGCACGACCTGTACAAGAACAACGCCAAGGTCATCGGTGGCAACCCGGACCTGATCTTCCCGGGTCAGGCCCTGAGCATCTGAGGTGCTGAGCATCCGAGGTCCTGAGGCTTCGAAGCGCTGAGGCTTCACGGCGGAGGCTTCGAAGCTTCGCTCCCCGGGCCTCCCGAGCGGCTGACACCGGCCGCCCGGGCTCCCCACCGGCTTCGGCTTCCACGGCCGCTCCTCCCCCGCGCGGGTCATCCGCCGGGTGGAGGAGCGGCCGTCGGCGTGTCGTGGCGGGTGGTGCGTGGTGTGCCTAGGGTCGGCTGTCATGCCGCATTCGTGTGAGGGACGTACGGGCCGGGCCGTGGCCCGGGCCGGTGCCGCCGTGGTGCTGGTGCTGGCCGTCGCCGCGGGCGGCGGCCGGGCGGGTGCCACCGTCCGGGTCGCGGACCCGGTGTGGGACGGGCTCGCCGATTGCGAGAGCGGCGGCGACTGGCAGGCGGACACCGGCAACGGCTACTACGGCGGCCTGCAGATCCGGCCCTCCACCTGGGCGGAGGCCGGCGGCCTGCGCTTCGCGGACCGGCCCGACCACACCGGCCGACGGGAGCAGACGACCGTCGGCGAGGAGATCGTCCGGCGGCAGGGGTGGGGGGCCTGGCCGTCCTGCGCCCGGGACCTGGGACTGATCGGGGTCGGTACCGACCCGGGGCACGACGTCGGCACCGGCACCGGGACCGGTACGGGGGCCGGCACTGAGACCGGGACCGGGACCGGGGCTGGGACCGGGTAGGGCCGGTGCGGGAGGATGGTGGGGTGATCCAGGGCGAGCTGTTCGGTGACCTGCCCGGGGCGGCCGGTGCCCCGCGGGCGGCCGGGACCCCCGGGACCCCCGGTGATCCGGCGGGTTCCGGGCCCGGGGCGCGCGGGCGTTTCGAACCCGCCGCCGGGGCCGTCCTGCTCCCCGGCTGGCTGGACCTCGACGCGCAGCTGCGCCTGATCGCCGCCTGCCGGGAATGGGCCCGCCCGCCGGCCGGCCTGCACACGGTGCGGATGCCCACCGGGGGGATGATGTCCGTCCGCATGGTGAGCCTCGGGTGGCACTGGTACCCGTACGGGTACCGGCGGGTCGCCGAGGACGGCGCGCCCGTCAAGCCGTTCCCACCCGAGCTGGGCAGCCTCGCCCGCCGGGCCGTCGCGGAGGCGTACGGCGACGCGCGGCCCGAGGTCGCGGGCGCCACGTCCTACGGGCCGGACACCGCGATCGTCAACCACTACCCGCACGGCGCCAGGATGGGCCTGCACCAGGACCGTGACGAGCGCACGGACGCCCCCGTCGTCTCCCTCTCGCTCGGCGACCGCTGCGTCTTCAGGCTCGGGAACACCGAGACCAGGACCCGGCCGTGGACCGACCTGGAGCTGCACAGCGGGGACCTGCTGGTGTTCGGCGGCCCGGCCCGGTTCGCGTACCACGGGGTGGTGCGCACGCTCCCGGGGACGGCGGCGCCGGAGCTGGGGCTGGTGGGCCGGCTCAACATCACCGTGCGGGAGTCGGGACTGGGGGCGTAGGCGGGGGTGCCGGGACGGGACGGCCCGGGCGCGTCGTTCTCGTCGTGCCGTCGGCTCGATTGTTTCCGTCATCCGTTCGTCGACTCGTTTACTCGTTCGAGTGAACTGGTGGCTCGGGCACGGTGAGCGGGAATGACCCGGGTCGCCGGAGAATTCGAGTGAGCTGGAGAATTCGATCGGAGTCCGCGTCCGTAGGGCCGGAGTCCGGAGAGGAAGCGTGCTCATGGGTACCCCCGTCGACGACCTCGTCGATCTGCTCGACCTGGAGCAGATCGAACTGAACATCTTCCGCGGGCGCAGCCCCGAGGAAGCGCTGCAGCGGACGTTCGGCGGCCAGGTCGCCGGGCAGGCGCTGGTGGCGGCGGGCCGCACGGTGGACGACGCGCGCCCCGTCCACTCGCTGCACGCCTACTTCCTGCGCCCCGGGGTGCCCGGCGTGCCGATCGTCTACCAGGTCGACCGGATCCGGGACGGCCGCTCCTTCACCACCCGCCGGGTGCTCGGCATCCAGGGCGGCCGGTCGATCTTCGCGCTCACGGCCGACTTCCACAGACCCGAGGAGGGCGGCATCGAGCACCAGCACCCGATGCCGCAGGTCGCCGCCCCCGAGGACCTGCCCAGCGCCCTCGAAGAGGTCGGCTCCCGGCTCGGTGAACTGCCCCCCTTCATCAGCCGGCGCCAGCCCTTCGACGTCCGGTACGTCGACCGGCTGCGCTGGACCAAGGAGGAACTGGAAGGCGTCGAGGCGCGCAGCGGCGTGTGGCTGCGCACCGACGGCCCGCTGCCGGACGACCCGCTGATCCACGTCTGCGCCCTCACCTACGCCAGCGACATGACGCTGCTGGACGCCGTCCGCGCCCCCGTCGAGCCGCTGTGGGGGGAGCGGCATTTCGACATGGCCTCGCTGGACCACGCGATGTGGTTCCACCAGCCGTTCCGGACGGACGACTGGCTGCTCTACCAGCAGGAGTCCCCGATCGCGCACGGCGCGCGCGGCCTGGCGCGCGGGCAGATCTTCGACCGGAACGGGCAACTGGTGGTGTCCGTCGTGCAGGAGGGGCTGTTCCGGCCGTTGAGGCGACCCGCCGAGTAGGCGTCGTGGGATGCCCGTCGTGGGATCCGCGCCGTGCGACCCCCGTCGCGCGATCCTTGGTGCGGGTTCGGCGGCGCGGATTCCGCGGTACGTGTTCCGCAGTGTCTGCCCCCGTGTCGAGCGATGTGTCGGCCTCGTTGCCGCCGCGTTGCGGTTTCGGCGGCTTCGGGCCGGCGGGAATGATCCGTCCGTGCGGGCAGCGTTGTGAATGACCGAGAAGGGCGGCCCGAACCACGGGCCGTCCGCGGACCGACCGGGAGGGTGGACCGATGACGGCGACGGCCGCGGAGGACTGGAAGCACTGGAGCGACGGCCGGGCGGCGTCCGTGAGCGCGCCGCACGGCCAGCTCGCACTCACCGGCACGCACTGGCTGGAGCCCGGGCCCGCCGAGATCCCCGGCCTGCCCGGGCACTGGTGGGCCGACGGCGAGGGCGTCCGCGTCAGGGCGACGTCCGACGACGGCATCACCGTCGCGGGCGCGGACGGACCGGTGGACGGCGAGGTGCTGCTGCGCCCGGACAGCGACCCGGCCGCGGACACCGCGACCCGGGGCGACCTGCTGCTCGTCCCGATCGAGCGCGAAGGCGAACTCGCCCTGCGGGTCTTCGACCCGGCATCACGGCGTCGGGCCGCCTTCGCGGGCATCAGTGCCTACCCGTACGCGCCCGAGTGGGCCGTAACCGCGGTCTTCACCCCGTTCGACGACGAGACCGGGTCGGTCGTGGTCCCCAACGCCGACGGCAAGGAGCGCCCGCTCGCCGTCACCGGGCAGATCGCCTTCACCGTGGCCGGGGAGCACCGCACGCTGACCGTCAGCCGGTCGGGCAAGCGACTCACCGGAGTGATCGCGGACGCGGGCAGCGGCATCGACACCTACCGCTTCCGCTTCATCACGCTGCCGGCGCCGGACGCCGACGGCCGTACGGTCCTCGACCTCAACCGGGCCTACCTGCCGCCGTGCGCCTTCTCGGACCACTTCATCTGCCCGTTCCCGCCGCCGGGCAACCGGCTGGACTTCGCGGTGGAGGCGGGGGAGAAGCAGGTGCTCAACCGGTAACCGACGCTGCCCGGGCCGGCGGCGGCGCAGGGCCCGGGTCCGTGGTCGCGGTGGGCGTGGTGCCGGGCCGAGGGTGGTCCGAGGGCGGGCCCCGGTGCGGGACGGCCGGGCGCGGGGCGGAGTATGGGGAACCATGTCGAACGATCAACATTCCGCCCCCGCCGTGTCGGCGGACACGCCCCCGGCTGCCGAGCCGCCCGCCGCAGTGCCGCCCGTCGCAGTGCCGCCCGCTGCCGCGCCCGGGCCTGATCCGGTCGACGCACCCCCCACCGGCGGCGCTGCGGCCGCCGGTGCCGCGGTGTCCGACGCCGTGGCCGCCGGCCCCCTGCCGACGGACCCGGTGGCCACCGCCGCGCCGTGGTACCGGCGGGCGTTCGCCGACCTCAGCCCGCTCCGCGACAACGTCGACTACCGCCGGGTCTGGCTCGGCCAGGCAGTCTCCTCCATCGGCCAGCAGATGACGGCCGTCGCCGTCTCCATCCAGGTCTACGACCTGACCGGCTCCGCCTTCGCGACCGGTCTGGTCGGCATCTTCTCCCTCGTCCCACTGGTCGCCTTCGGCCTGTACGGCGGTGCGATCGCCGACACCGTCGACCGGCGCCGACTCGGCCTCATCGGCTCGGCCGGCTTGGCGGTCGTCTCCGCCGTCCTCGCCGCCCAGGCGTTCGCCGGTCTCGGCCTGGTCGCCGTCCTGTACGCCGCCGTCGCCGCCCAGGCGGGCTTCTTCGCCCTCAGCTCACCCGCCCGCTCCGCGATGATCCCCCGGCTGGTGCCCTCCCACCAGCTCCCGGCCGCGAACGCCCTGAACACCGTCAGCATGAACCTCGGCCTCACCGTCGGCCCGATGCTCGGCGGCGTCCTCATCGGCGCCTACGGGGCCCAAGCCGCCTACCTGCTCGACACCGTCGCCTTCACCGGCACCCTCTACGCGATGTGGCGCCTGCCCGCCATGCGCCCCCTCGGCGAGCGCAAGGGCCGCGCCTCCGTCCTCGACGGCCTCCGCTTCCTCCGCGACCAGCCCAACCTGCGCACCAGCTTCCTCGCCGACCTGGCCGCGATGGTCTTCGGCATGCCCCGCGCCCTCTTCCCCGCCATCGCGGTCACCTTCTACGGCGGCGACGCCGGCACAGTCGGCCTCCTGGTCTCCGCCCCGGCCGTGGGCGCCCTGATCGGCGCGCTCTTCTCCGGCTGGGTCGGCCGCGTGCACCGCCAAGGCGCGGCCGTCCTCGCCGCCGTCGTCGCCTGGGGCCTGGCCATCGCCGCCTTCGGCGCCCTCCACAACCTCTGGCTCGGCCTCGTCCTGCTCGCGGTCGCCGGCTGCGCCGACACCGTCAGCATGATCTTCCGCAACACGATGATGCAGGTCGCCGCCCCGGACGAGATGCGCGGCCGCCTCCAAGGGATCTTCATCGTCGTCGTCGCCGGCGGCCCCCGCCTCGGCGACTTCGAGTCCGGCACCGTCGCCGCCCTCACCAACCCCGCCACCTCCGTGATCAGCGGCGGCCTCGCCTGCGTCGCAGCCGTCCTCCTCCTCGCCGCCCGCCGCCCCGCCTTCCTCGCCTACGACGCCCGCCACCCGACCCCCTGACCCCCCGGGCCACCCCACCCCCGAACCTGGCAGCGAGCACCCCCCGACGTGCTGTATTGTTTTCCACGTCGCCGGGACAACCGGAGACAAGGTCGAGAAGCCCACAGCAGAGCCCCCCAGGCCCTCGCTGAAGGCACCGAGACCACGGGACGTGGCGCAGCTTGGTAGCGCACTTGACTGGGGGTCAAGGGGTCGCAGGTTCAAATCCTGTCGTCCCGACTGGAGTTCAACTCCATAGTCGCAGGTTAGAAGCCCTGATTCACTTCGGTGAGTCAGGGCTTCTGCTGTTGGTTCTGGACGGCGTGTCACATTTTGTCACAGTCCCTTTGGGGATCTTCAGGCAAGCAGCTGACCAAGCTTCTCCGAGCCGGCCTTGAGGCTCTGCGGGTCGGGATGGACGTAGACCCGCTTGGTGAAGGACAGGTCCGTGTGACCAGCCCAGGCCGAGACCACGGTGTCGGGCACGCCGTTGTTGGCCATCCACGAGAGCACCGCGTGACGGGCGTCGTAGAGACGGACCTTGCGTACCCCAGCCTGCTGCATCAGGCGGTAAGCCTCACGACGGAGCTTGTCGGTCTTGAACGGACGCCCAAGCTCATCCACCAGGACATAGCCACTGTCCTCGTAGGCCTCCCCTGCTGCGAGCTTTTCCCGCAGCTGCAGGGTACGGAAATGGAGCAGTGCCGTGTGCACGGGCTCGGGCAGCGGAAGCACGCGCCCGCCCGCCTTAGTCTTCGGCTGCTTCTCAACTACCTTATTCCGTTTGCCCCGCTGCTGAGTGCGGTCGTAAACGATGGTGCGGGTATTGCCAACGGCGATACTGCCAGTGCCTGTGAGATCCACATCCTCTTCCCAGCGGGCACCGCAGACCTCGGCCGGCCGCTCGGCTATCAGCGCCAGCAGCATCGCGCCAAAGAGCCGGTCATCCCTGACCCCTTCGATAAACGCCTTGACCTCATCCTCGTCCCACGGGCGATAGGTCGTCGTATTCTGGCTCGCCTTTTGCTTGGCATCGCGGGACACCCGCACGTACTGCGCAACGTTTCGCGTGACCCAACCGCGGCGAACGGCAAGGTTGAGCGCAGAACGCAGCCGGCCCAGGGTCAGACGAATAGAGCGCACGCCCAGACCGCTGCCGACTTTTCCACCACGTTGGCGTGCGCTGGTGGCCATCCAATCAACCAACGCCTCAATGTCTTCCTCGGTCAGCCGCTGCAGTCGCTTGGCGCCAAGGAAGGTTCGGGTTGGACGAATCGCATTGTCGTAGTTTGAGGCGGTGGCCTCCTCCACGTCGCGGGTAGCGCTGCGCAGCCAGATATCCAACAGCTCGTCAAGCGTCATCTTCGATGGCGCCACGAAGCTGCCGGTTGCGCGCTGGTAGCGAATCCGCGCGAGTTCGTCTCGGGCCTCCTTCTTCGTGTCGAAGGTTCGGCGGATCTGCCGACGCTTCCCGGAGTCATCAGGCGGAGCGTCGATGACGAAGCGGTAGCGCACCCTGCCGTTCTTGAGGACTATCTTGCTGATTGGATCAGCCATCGCACACCTGCCAGGTCGTATCCCCCCTGACGGAAAGGCGGAGTTAGCACGCCTCCAGGTACGCAACAAGCGAAGCGGTGATCACTCGGTAGCGGTTGCCGAACTGCACGACGCGAAACGGCACGCTACCGCGCTTGATCAACCCATACGGGTGGGATCGGGAGATACCCAGAGCCAACGCCGCTTGCGGGACATCGACAGTAGCCGCCCAAGACCGGATCTCATCGAGTGTGGGTTGCATCAAGCACCAACCCCAAGGGAGCGAAGAGGAGCAATCCGGCAAACGAGCGGAAAATCCGCAAACCGGAGTCATATGTACTATTACCGCTGAAGCCGCCTGACAAACCCCCAACTCGCCCTCAATATGGGTCTCTTGAGGCTCACGCCTCCGGCGATATCGACAGCCCAGTGTGGCAATCCATTCTGCGCCACCGTGCAAGCGCTGCGGCATGGCTGCCACAGGTGCAGGGAGGATGCGCGGGAAGTCTGTCCGGCAGGCCAGACGCAACCGCTCCTGATGCCCAGCCGGCACTCACCCGCCCATTGGGTCTGCCCCACTCCATGATCCGGCGACGCCGGATCCACTCCCCGCGTTAGCGGCCTATTGCGGCGCGGCGGAAGGAAGGTCTGGAAGGAAAGCCGCCGTCGCCGCCACTGTGTCCCCCCTTGGGGGGTGGACTCGGAGCCTGCACACCCGTAGGGCTGTTTTGCGAAGCCATATGTGCAGGCGGAGAGGACGGGGGGAGTCAGCCGCGCGACCGACCGCATGGGAGGCTCAGGGGAACCCTGGAGCGGGGCTGACTCCCCCCGTCCGATGACCACCCCAACCCGCTGGTCAGCGGGCCGTTCCTTCCAGCTACAACCGTCCGCAGGACGCTACCGCTCACCGGCTCCTGGTGTACCGGCCGTCGTACCGGCCTGAGGCGGTATGACACACGGCCTGGGTACGAGAGCTACTCGATCAACTGCTATGCGCAGACTGACCGAGGCTGGCGCCGGTTTCGCATGACAAAGAAGCCCCCTCAGGTCCCCCTTGGTGGCTCCCCTATTCCCCGCTCGCTTCGCTCCTTCTCTCCCTCACTTGCCTGTCGACGCTGGCGCGTCGGTTTCCTATAACGCCAGCGAATTGTCGACGAGGTAACTCAGATTGGCTGGTGATACCCAGCGTCCTAGATTGATCCAGTGCTAGCTGGATCCAATCAGTTCGTTTCGGTCGGTCAGTCACTTGGTCGCGGCCAGCTAGTCCGTCTTTAATCGCAAACCTCGCTAAGCGGGGGAGACGGCGGCTGCTGTGTCTGCTCCAGTTATGAGTGAAACAGATAGAAACCTCCTTGCCTAGTTCCGTACGGCCCGTACGACCCGTACGGGACGACCCGTACTAGGGGTACGGGTAGTACGGGGGTACGGGTTTAAGTTGTCGTGAGGAACTACTTGACTTGCTGCTTTTTCTCCGAGAGAAGCTTATCGATGGCTTCGCGGACAAAAGCAGACATGCTTCCGACGCCACCCTGACGGCGCTCATTAAGGGACCACTGCTGAAGTGAATCGTACTGGTCTTGCCAGATATCAAACGGGTGGCGCTGCTTCATGACACGTTTGGGCGTATCGGCTTTAGGGGGTACGGGTAGTACGGGGGGTACGTCCCGTACTAGGGGTACGGGGTGATCACTTCTGGTGGAGGTCTCCTCATGGAGCGATACGCTCTGACGTTTCGGAAAGAACGCCGAGCCCTCTAAGTCACTGGTGATGGCAGTAGTGTCTAGTTTCTTGTTCATAGGCCAAAGAGCTCGCCAATCAACTTGTCGTAGGCGAGTGCTGCGGCAGACTTAGGGTTGAACGAGAAGACGTCCTGACGGTTGAAGTGAGCGTCACGAAGATCGGTGTTACGCGGAATCACCGTGTTAAGAACGGAACCCGTATAGGTCTGTCGCAAGATCTGAAGCGAAATCTTGCTGTTCACAGTCGGGTCACTCATGGTGAAGAGGAAACCAGCCAGCTCAAGGTTGGGATTGAAGTACTCTCGCACTTCCTTGATGGTCTTGCTGATCTGGACAATGGAGTCAAGCTCAAAGTACCCAGGGGCTACGACGACAAGCGCTTTGTCTGAGGCTGTAAACGCATTGATAGTCAGCCACGACAGCGTTGGCGGGCAGTCGATGAAGATGTAGTCGTACCTACCCTTAAGGGCGTCCAGCTCCTTCTTGAGCCGTTCCTCGCGGTGGTCGATGGCCGTTGTGAGTTCGACATCTGTATTGGAGAGCAGGATATGCGAGGGAACGATCTCAAGATTCGCAACGCTCGTGGGATGCGCTGGTAGCGGGCTTCGTTCAAGGATCGTGGCAAAGACGGTTTGCTGCTTGGATATCTGCGGGTAGTTGGGAAGCAGCACCTTGCTGCTATTAGCCTGAGAGTCGATGTCGATAAGCAGTACGCGCTTCCCGCGGCGCGCAAGGCCGGCTGCAAGTGATATAGCGGATGATGTCTTGCCGACACCACCTTTCTGTGAGGCGATTGAAATAACCATAGGTAAGTTAAATCCGCGAGGAACCCCCAACGGGTTTTCCTTGCAGAATTTCTTATCTTGCTCAGAATAGCTAATTCTGCGCCATTATGTCAATATGGCAATAAAAGAGAGAAAGTCTCTCACTCTATAAGAAAGGCCCCGCCGAAGCGGGGCCAATCTCACGCAGTGTGTGGAACGAGGCGATGCTCTCAGGTGATGGAGTACAGGGCGGTGGCGTCCTGGATCTGCACGATGGCCTGGGCGAAGGCCGGGGGCTCCTTGCCCCAAGGATCGGTGATCCCGGTTCCCAGGAGGCGTACCGGCCGCTTGGGGCCGACCAGGAGTTGGATGGCCTGAGCGGTTTCCTCGTCGACCGCGACGAGATCGTCTGCCCAGGACAGGAGATCCTCGTCCAGGACAGCACCGCGGTGATCCGTCAGGTCATAGCCGAAGGAAGCAGCGGCCTCGATCATCAGGGGATGCGCGGGCTTGCCGACGTGCCAGGGGCGAAGGCCGGCAGAGCGGACGTGAAGTGCTCCACTGGATCGCTGAGCGATGATCAACGCAGCGATGGGGGATCGGCAGTGGTTTCCCTTGCAGACGACCAGCACCCGACGACGGCTACGCATCCGGGTTCACCCGGTCGATCTCGATGGCGAGGACGCCCAGGGCCTCCTTCTCGGGCGGGAAGATTGCGTGGATGGCACGAAGCTGCTCCTCCTCCGTCGCGGTCGGGTTGACCGCCTTCACATCCTCGGTTGCGAACATCTCCTTGAACGTGCGGTAGGAGGCCACCCGCTTGACGCGGGTGAGGCAGGCGTCCTCTCGGCAGGTGAACCGGAGCAGGTCACCAGGGCGGATGCGCTTCATGGAGTCGTACGCGACGCGGACCTCGACGGTCTTACTGCCGTTGGCGATCAGGTCGAAGTACTGGCGGTAGATGGCCATGTTCCGGGGGCGGCCCTGGCCCTGGTTGGCCGGGGAGGTCGAGCGGCGGGTGGTCATAAGTCGTTCCAGTTCGGTTGTGGTGTACGAGCGGAAGAAGTGCTTGGGGTCGGACAGCAGCAGCTCGGCCGTCTCGGTCAGAGCACCCACGTAGTCCTCGGTGCTCCCGGGCCACGCGGAGGGATTGAGCAGCCAGCCCGTTGCGGCTTGGCCGGCCTGCTCCGTCTGCAGGAGCAGGCTCTTGGAGAGCTTTCCGCCGTCCGGGGCGAGGATGAGCGGGGTGAAGATCCGCAAGGGCGGTACCGCAGGGACACCGATGGCGCCGTGCGCGCCGTCAACGAGCTGGCACCCGAACGTCCAGTCGCCGCCCTTCACCATGACCGGAAGCGTGTGGCCCGGTCGATAGCAGCGTTCCTTGACGACGTTGCGGTACAGGGTGGCGAGGTCGAGGTAGCCGCCGCCGAACGGGTCGATGTTGGCCTCGTAGTGGCCGTGGTTGAGACAGACGGCTGTGAAGAGGGCACCGCTGTCGTCCAGTTCGACGAGACGGGTCTGCTCGGCGTGCTTCTCGGACCAGCCACACTGCGGGCACGGTATGCGGATGTGCGCGGCACCATAGGCCGGAGAGAGCCACCAACGAATCCCGTCGAGGTGCTCCAGGGTGCGCAGGAACTCAGCACGGTACTCCGGCATCTCCTGCTGGCCGCTGTAGGTGGTAACCGTGAAGGGGACACCGGTACGGCTGGCCAGCGTGTCGAAGAGGCGGGTGTAGTGCTCGTCCAGGAGGTCGCGGATCGCGCCTTCGGTGAGCATGTGCCGGTAGGTGCGCTGATAGACGGTGCCGGTCATGGGGTCGGTCGCGGTTTCCGCCGGCGCGTTGTCCAGGGCGTGGAAGCAGACCTTGGCCTCGATTCCGAAAGCGTCGCGCGCTTCCTGGGCGACCAGGAAGGCGAGGCTCTGCACCAGGTGAGTGCCGATGTGCGGGTGCCCGTTGATCTGGGTACCGACAGTGAACTCGATGGTGTCGGCATCCGTGGCCAGGATGCGGGGCCGGAGGACGTCGATCGCGTCCTCAACGGCGTTGGCGAGCACGTTGTTGGGGGAACGGAGCGCAGTGGTACTCATCTCGTCCTCTCCGGGGTGGGTGTGTCGGAGTGCTGGCGCAAGTTGGCGTACACGGTCTTGCCGAAGGCATCCGGCGTGACGCCCCACTGGCCTCCGGTGAGCGTGTGCACCAGGTGCAGGCCCCGGTGACACTCCGCGGTCTCGTGGGCCTGAACCAAAACGGGCATGGCGCGTGAACCGTCACGTACGGAGACGCGGATCGTGGTCGGCGTAGGACGGCGGACCTTGATCACCATGAACGTCTGGCAGCCTGTCTTCACGGCGTTGCTGACCAACTCGGTAATGATCAGCTCGGCCGCGTCGACCAACTCGTCCAAGCCCCACTCCACGAGCTTGCGCCGCACGAGTCGGCGGGCGGCCCGGGCAGCTCTGGGCTGGTAGCGAAGCTTCACGGTCGCCGGACCGCACGGTGGTGCCGTTTGCCCAGGAGCGGTCATCAGCATGCTTTGCGAGTGGTGCAGCATCGCGGGCCCACAGTCAGCCGTGAGCGGGTCCAAGCTGATCACCTGGAGGTCATCGTCCCGCGGGCTGTGCTGTGGCATGGTGCCCCCTTGCGCCGAGTACGTCTGGCAACGACGTCCGACGGTAGGAGCGGTGGAAAGCCAACTTCCACGAGCTTGCGGATACTTGCGATCCGTTCACTCCAAGGCGTTGATTGCGGAGGTGATCAGCAGACGCGCCTCGGCCCCGTAGACGGCTTGCTCCGCAAGCATGCTGAACGTCTGGGCGTACATGCGGACTTCATGCGGCTGAGTGATCGTCAGGTGTGCTGATACCAGCTCGACGTTGGCCTGCTCGTCGTCGAAGAGGAAGAAGCCTTCAACGGGACGCAGGACCGAGCGGTCGGCGTCCTGGGGGATGATCCCCAAGCTGACAGAGGGCAGCGCGCCGGCCCAGAGCAGGTGTCCAAGTTGGCCAACCATGGTAGAGAGATCACCCAAGCGGTAGCGCAGGACGCTCTCCTCAAGGATCACGGCGAAGCGGTGGTTGCCCTCCTGAAGCACGCGTTGCTTCTCGACCCGCACCTTCGCGGCGTCTTCAACGTCATCCGGAAGATTCCGCCGGTTCTTGGCAGCCTCAAGTAGCGCCTTGATGTAGCCGTAGGTCTGCAAGGGGCCAGGGATGAGCCAGGAGGAGTAGATCCGGAAGCGCTGCGTGCGGTCCCATAGGGGGAGCACCGACTCCTGGACCCGCTTGAGACCAGAGCGCTCCAGACGTCGCCACTCGACGTACATGCCCTCGATGCCGCGGGCAATTGCGATGAGGTCTTCGGCCTGGCCGGACACACCGCAGTGCTCGGCCCATGCCCGCAGGTCGGCATCGGATGGGGACGCCGTGCCGTGCTCGATGCGGGAACACTTCGACTCGTGCCAACCAGCCAGGTTGGCCAGCGCCCGTCCGGTCAGTCCAGCATCTTTCCGGAGTTCACGAAGGCGCTGGCCAAGGGACTGCTTGGCCTTCTCAACGCTGGATGAAGGAGAAGTCGGTGCCACGAGGGATCAGTTCGGCTTGTACAGCTCGTGGGGTGTGGCACGGTTCCAGACGGCCTCGAACGCCGTGGCGCAGAGGGAAATGACCGCAGGATCGTCCAGGAGCTCCCGCTCGGTGACATCGCCGTCGCCTGAGAAGTGGATCACCAGGAGCCGGCGGTTGTCCAAGAGCCAGAAGTCGTTCCCTGGGAGGACCAGGTCGGTTGCCTGCCGGCGGGGGAGCCAGCGGACCTCCTCACCAGCGGCGACGTTGGTGAAGGTGACGTCGTACTCAAAGCGGATGTACTCGCTCACCGGCTCGGAGACGATCCGGGCCCGGCGAACAGTGACACCGCGCTCGACCGTTTGAGCCATCACGTCCAGCCACGGCCGCCACCAAGACGCGCGATCTTGAGGATCGTCGCGGTGGCCGGCCTGCCAGGCGATGAACATCGGGTCGTCGCGCATGTAGCCGTCTCGCATCTCCAGGTGGAGCGCCGACTCCTGGCACTCCTCAAGAAGATCCTTAAGCGTGGGCGTCTGGCCCACCATTCACCTCCGGGAAGAACTGCATCATGCGCCTGGGGAACTCGACCACGTCCTCGTGGTCGGGCAGGTTGAGCTGCGACCGACGAGCCTGGTCGGGGACCTTCCACCCCTGGATGAGGTAGTTGTCCGTCTCGTCGTCGTAGTACACGGTGGGCGAGTCACCGTCCGGGCTGTTGGGGTCCTTGCCAAGCATGTGCAGCGCCATGATGGGCCCTCCTGCGTGGGGTGGACGATCAGTGTGTCCGATCTTGCAGCACGCAGTGGCATGACCACTATGTGTTTGCGGAAACTTGCGCGACGAACCCCGGAAGGCCCGGCAGGTTCGGAGGCCTGAGGCTTTGGCCGGTGCCCTGGCGCGGTCTGGGAGCGGTGAGGCCGTACGCTCCCTCGCGAGATCGGGCAGCGCCGCCTGCCCTTGAAAGCCCGATCCGGCCTTGCCGCTTCGGGCCCCAGGCCGCGGGAGGTGGGTAAAACCTCAGGCCACTATGAGACACGTTGGCAAGGAACCACCCTCAGCACCGTTTCGACACGTGCCAGGCGCGGGGCGATGCGCTATAAGACCAACAACACCGGTTGGCGAGTCCCGCAGGCTCAAAACGCGGTCGTGGAACATTTCTTGTGCGACATGGGCTAGTCAAAACGGCGGTGCTATGGGTTCTTTTCTTCCTTGTTGCTGATGATGTTCCGGCCTGTCCGCCGCGTCAAGGACAAGCCCCTTCGGGGTCCTTCGGATCCTTGACCCGCCAGCCTGCCCGGAAGAGCCGCCAACTAAGGAAGGAAAAGGGAAAGCTGGTCAGGGGGTAGGAGGTGACTAGTCCAGGGGAGTGAGGTTGAGGTGCTTCTCCACGCGAGTGATGCGCTTGTCCTGGTGTTCAACCTTGTCGTGTATGGCGTCACCGACCGAGATCACCGCCTTGAGTAGCTCCTCGTGATCTTGCTTCGACTGCCTCACGTGACCGTTAAAGTCTGCTCTGAGCTCGGCCACTTCATGCTTAAGATCTCCGACCTCTTGCCTGAGGCCTCCGACTTCACGTTTTATTTCTCCGACTTCACTCCTAAGTTCCCCTTGCCCCTCCAAAAGTGGAGCCAGCAGCTTGGTGAGTTGATTTAATTGATCTTCGGTGAACATATCCTACTTATAGCAAATGTAAATAGATAAAGTCAATCGGCGCTATTCTTCTCGCCTTTTGGTAAGTGAAATACTGTCCCTCGGGTCTTCCCTTGATGTGCAGCAGCAGTGTCTGGATGGCGGCGAGCGATGGGTTTGAGGACGCTTGGGGCTTCGGGCTCTGAAGGTGGCGGCTCGAAGTGTTGGCCGAGGTAGTCGTGCTGGACGCTCTCCAGAGTGGTCGGGGAGAGCGTGAGCTCGGGAAGCTTGGGGGTGCGGATCTTGCGTACCTGGTCGTTGGGCAGTCTGATGAAGGCCTCGCCGACGCGGAGTTGTTGGATGGCCTGGACTTGGCGCTCCCACTGCTCCTGGAGGGGGTAGTAGGTGGGATGGGTCCGTTCCTCGGCGGCCTGGTCCGCGACGATGTGCTTGACGGCGTCAGGGTCGACCATGCCGAACAGGCGGGCTGAGTGCTCGGCGTCGGGACGGCCAGCTTTGAACACGGCCTCCAGTCCGACGTTCTGAAGAGCCCCCTTGAGCCGGTCGGAGGCCTGGCTCCAGTTCTGGTGTGCCATGACGCAGAACAGGTTGTACTTGCGAGCCTCGGAGAGCATGCGCGTGAGGCTCTCTTCGCTCTGGGCCATGAACTGGGAGAACTCGTCCAGGATGAGCACGTGTGGCGTACGGGCCTGCGATCCGGCGCGAAGGTCCGCACGACTCAGAGCCGCGGTCTCCATGCCCACGGTCACTAGGCAGCCAAAGAGTCGGCGGGTGTCAGGTGAGGCGACCGCGAGGTTGATGATCACCGAGGTGCCCGAGTCGATGATGCCTCGAAAGTCCAGGGCGTTGCGGGGACTGCCCAGTGCGTGGCGAAGGATGGGGGAGAGGGTCAGAAGATCCGCTCGGTTGAGCGTGGACTCCTTCATCAGTGGGCCGTCTCGTCCCCACTGGTCCATGCGAAGGCGAAAGAACCGGACGACTTGGGGGTCGGTCACTGAGGCGAGTACCTGCTCGCGAAAGGCGGAGTCGGTCAACAGGTCAGAGAGTCGGGTGAGGGGCAGGCCGTTTTGCCGCAGCGCGATGACGGCGTGCTTGAGGATGTTCTCGAAGGTCGGAGCACCGTGCGCAAGCTCGGGCCAGGCACGCCGTGCTGCTTCGGCAACGTGCTCGGCCATGGCGTGATCGTCGAAGGGCTGCGCCAGAAAGTTGAACGGCAGGAAGCGCTGTTGTGCTGCGGCAGCAGGAACGTCCAGGTACACCAGACGCTTGCGCTGTTCGGGTGTCGCCAGGGCTCCGGCCTGGACGAGCTGCGCCAGAACGAGTTGGGCGAGGTCGCCGTGGGGGTCAAGCAGCGTGACCGCCTGGCCGGCCTGGTGGAGCGCGAGGAATAGTGAAGCAAGAAAGTAGCTCTTGCCCGAGCCCGTCTTGCCCAGCACATGCATGTGGACACGGGCATCGGTCAGTGGGAGATAGAGGGTCCGCGGAAACAGCCAACTCCAGTACGTGCCAAGGGGGATGCGGGGCACTGGTTGGGTTGGCCGAAAGATCATTCGACCTCCCGTTCTGCTGGCCGGAGCCACCAGCCATCGTCAGTTGAAGCCTGCTTCTGGGGAGGGGAATCAAGCAGACTCACCGGATCGTCGTCCCCGGGAGTGGACCAGAGCGGGGCGAAGAAGAAGGCAGCTGGGTCTGTGGTGACCGGCGAGGCCTGCGTGAAGAGGAAGATGTCGGACAGGGCAGCCTGTCCGGCTGCGGTGAGCTCGGCTCGCGTCCACTCGCGCAGCTGGTCTCGTCGGCGGCTGGTGGGGACCACCACAGCGATGGTGATGTTGTCCGTGTCAAAGGCCCGCCGGTACGGACCCGTCGCCCAGGCCGAAAGCGAGGCGACCTTGCGGCGCCAGTGCTGTTGCGCCTCGGTGCCGCGGTCAAGTTCCAGAGCGATCGAGATAGGAGACTCGTCGGCTGTCGACTGCAGCTGGAACCAGGCATCAGGGATTACGCTCACCGGCCGGCTGTCGGGCTGGCCTGCGGGCTGCACGCGGATGGTGGAGCGCTTGAGCTGGCGCTCGTTGAGCAGCCTTGGCATGGTGACCTGGTGCTCTCGGCAGAGAAGTGCCGCGGCAACCAGGACATCGATGGCAGCGAGGGTGTGCTCCATGAACGGGTTGTCCCAGGCCTTGGCCAACTCCTCGGAGGGGCGGTAGTAGGAGGAGACAAGCGGCACACCGCGGGCTGCGAGAAAGCGACGGCCCTTGTCCGCCAGCGTGAAGACCAGCGGCGCGGAACCTAAGCGGGGCGTGGGCAGCTCGCGTAGCCGGAGCAGATAGGACTCCTCGGCCAGCCGGCGAAGTCGTCGCTGCGCATAGCGGTTGTTGTCGTGCTGGCTCGGATAGAACAGACGGCCTACCTGGGCGGCAGTCATGTACTGGAAGCTGTTGATCGCCCGCAAGATCTGTCCATCGACCTCGCCGATGCGAAGTGGGCGGCTAGTGCCCTTTGAGTTTGGTAGGTCGTTCATTGGACTACCTTGCCAAACGAGTGTCACAACTCGAACTGGAACGGGGTAAGACTCGCGTAAGAGAAGCTACTTTCCAGGCGGCTTCCTTGGAGAGCGCCGCCCAATTGGGGGATCGTCCGGCGGTTCTTCCTCCGGCGGCTTCACCTTAGGTGACGGTGGCTCAGAAAGCTTCTCGCGAAGAGACCGCAAGGTGGGGTCCTCATCAGGAGCGGCAGGCGGAGAAATCTGCCGAGGCTCTTGGGGTGGTTTTCGTATCTGTCGCCTCATAACCTGCTCGCCTACTTGCGCCATCGGCACACCAAACTGCTTCCTGCTCTCAGAGCGGGCACTTCGGAGGCGGGCCTCGGGGTCAAGGAAGAAGCTCTGTATGAACTCTCTGTGCGTCTTCTTAAATTCCTTGTACTGCTTAAGCCGTTCAGCCCTCCGGAGCCGCTCTGATTCAGACTCGTCACCGAACGGCAACTCAAAGAGGGTCTCTGTACTAATTCGATCAAGGCCCCGAAGCTTATAACTCCGCTCACGCTCTTCTCGCTCCCTCCTGTGCTCAGCCGTCTCTGTCTGATGTTCATAATCCTCGTACGTCGGTAGCGATGCGGGCGGTAGGGTTTTTACCGTGTACTCGTGTGGCTTCCCATCTGCTGCGGTCACCTTGCCGTACATGACATATTTAGGCAGCTGTGTGAGTATGTTGGCAATCTCGGCCTGGCGGTCGGCGTGCGTCTGGTCGAGTTCATCAATGTAGTCATAGACCGTCTCCCAGCCGTCTTTGACGGGCGTATCTCCGGTGTGCTCCTTCCGTGGTTCAAGCGAGGCGTGCTGCTCATATAGAGAGGTAGTCTTTGATTTGAGCTTGTTTAGCTCTTCTCGGAGCTGGGGAAGTAGGACCTCGCTATTCCGGTAGATCTCCTCGCATCTAGCAAGGGCAGCGTCGAGCCATTGGTGAGCCTCGGACAACTCATCCCCCCGAGGCTGCCGGCCGTATTTGCTGTGCAGGCGTGCAAGAATGTTTACCAACTGGTGCATGTCTATTTCAGGAGAGCGTAGGCCAAAGGGTAGATCATGAATGATGTATACGCCATACACGGTCCCATTCAAGGAGTCAAAGCGATGCTTCCTCGGTAAGGGCCGTATCTCTCTAAGCATGCCCGCAGCAACAGCATTCTCTTGATCGAGATTCCGGTATTCGGATTCAATTGCCTCTAGCCTGCTCTTCAATTCCTCGTAATATCGGCGAGCTACGTCGCTATCCCATACTTCCTCCTCCCACTCGCGATACTGAGGCTCGGTGCGCTGACGCGCTACCCGCTTAGTGCGAATAGGTGTGCAATCAAAGGTTCCTGCAACTTCATGCGCGTCGTCGGCTGAGAGCTGGAAGGTAATCAGAGTCTCGACGCTGAGAGCTTCTCTATCCGGCGTTTGGGCGAGATTCTGATGCGCGATCGTGATGCCGATCTCGTACTTCCGCGCTTCATCAATGAGACGTCGCGTGGTAGACGTGGCAAACCTACCGTACTCGTCGAGATAAAGATGCACTCTTCTGCGTCGGTGTTTAGGAACCTCATCCCGCTTCTGGATAACGTTACTTAGAACCGAGAGAAACACCATGCCAAGGAACGAGACGGATTCACGATCCAGGCTGGCGAGGTTAAGAATGAGGGTGCCGCCGTTGTCCATCACATCCTGAAACGGGATAGTTGACTTGGTCTGGCTGACCATTAGGCGTATCCGGTCGTCCTCAAGAAAGCGGCCTACCTTATTAAGGATTGGATCGCTCTTCTCCGCCCTCTTCTGAGAAGTGGCTGCCTCGTAGTCTTGCCAGTATTGCCGAACGTACTGGTTTGTGACGCGACGGAGGGCATCGTGGCGAAAAGCTTGATCGGTGTAAAGAAGGGGCAGCTCTGCCATTGTGAGCTGGTTGGCAATAAGTACCCGGGCGGTGTTGCGAAACCCTGGGTCGATGATGGGGCGCAGGCCAGCACCCTCAGTACCCATCAGCTTGTGAAAGATCTCAAGTACCTGCCCAACAGTGTTCTCTACTACCTCGCTCTTGGCGCCAGGCGGGCACTCATACAAATTCAAACCGAACGGCTGCTCAGTATTGGGCTCAACGAGGATCACCCGTGTGCTGGGATCGTCCGGGCGATCAGAACTCTTAAATGGTGCTAGGGCGACTAAGTCCCTCGTGAGGTCGCCATGCGCATCAATAACGATGGCTCCAGTGCCATCGCGCATATCAGCGAGAACTAAGTGCTCAAGCAGGGTGGTCTTTCCATAGCCAGACTTGCCCAGGATCGCGACGTGTGCCGTGCGGTTGGAGTTGCGAAGATAGACAGGGGCGAGACCCTCATGGCCAATGAGAACGTCTGATCCCACGATACCTCTCCTCTCTGAGGGTAAGAGAGGGTTGAGCTTGACGGAGTAGGGCTCCGCCTAGTGCTTCCAATAATAGATCGGAAGACCAGCAGCCGTGAGTTGACCGATGTGTACTCGCTAGGCGGCCGGCTCGGCCTGCCATCCGTAGGGCTTTGCCGCCTGGTTGACCTCGTGTGCAAGATCGGCCGGTGCTAGCGGCGCCTTGCCTCCCAAGCCATCCTCCAACACCATGATCACTGCCCGTGTGAGGTGGCTTGCCTCGGCGATCCGCTCACGCGCGGAGGGCGTGAGGCCTTCTGGCTCGGTTGCAATTTCGCGACATTTCTCCTGCGTAGCAAGGAGCCGGCGGGCATCGCTGAGCTGGGCAAGGAAATGTATGACTCGCGGGTCCTTAAGATTTTCGGCCGGCACTCCTAGGCGGTCTGCCTCCTGGTTGCACCGCTGCAACCACTCCTCCCTCTCCTCTGGAAGAATAGGGTTCGTTGGAAACTCTGGATGGTCGTAGAGGTCATCAGGATCAAGACGGGAATTCCACCAACGGTAGTTCCCAGACGGTGGGCTGAGATGGTCCGCGGCGTGGGAGTCATGCCATGCTCCCTCTGGCGGCGGCGAAAAGACCGCATGAGGAGGGTTATCAAGCCTGTCGGGTTCAGTGCTCCTTTCGACGGCAAGTCCGTACCGGCTAACCGCACCGTCGATTTCACTTGCGAATGAATAGATGGCAGTGGGGAACCCCTCATTAAGCATTGCTTGGCTGGCGTGCAGGAGAAGCGTGGCTGTGCCATAGCGCTCGCGGAGCGAGTGCTGTCCCATATCCTGTTCAACATAGGTGGAATAGGGATAGTCGAAGTTGAGAAGGAGATCCTCCGTGTCTTTGGTGACGGTGGCGAGAGCCTGAACAGCGGGCTCTGTGCTATATGCCTCAAGAGAGATACCGCGGGCGTGGGCCACCTTGCGAATCTGGTAGTCACGGCGCATCTCGTGGTCACCAGGAGCGAACTGCTCGGATGGCGCCTGTTGTTCCCTTCGGGCTGGTAACGACCCTTCTCCCCCTTCTGCCATATGCCATTGTGTATGGCAGATTGCCGCACTATCGTCAAGGGGTAGATTTCCTATCGGACGTGCGAAGGTTGGATACGTTGCGCGCAGGGGAGATCTGGCGTTTCTTTTCTATGGGAGAAGAAGAACATCCAGGTGGGTACTTACATACCAAACGGAGTGCCAGGCCCAACGGGCCTCCTCAGCGGCTGGTTATTGCAACTGAGTAGATCTCCTGCGCCATCTTGGGTGTGCCGTCTCGTCCTTTGTATTCACGCTCGTGGAGGTACCCGACGACGTCGACCTCGCGTCCCTTGACCAACTCGCCAGCCTCGATGCGCTTTTGCAGCGCCGCTGCACGCTCGTTGAAGGCCAGAACATCACGCCAGGTGGTGGTGCCGTCCTCGTTATGGAGTGCCAGGGGGAACTTGGCGACCAGCTTGCCACCACGAGTCTCTCGGATGGTGGGGTTTCTCCCGAGCCGACCGGTGACCTTCACGCGCTCACGTTCATCCTCGCTCCCCTGCTCCGCAGGCGCGGGAGATTGCTTCGCCTGATCCGTCGCTCGAATGCGAGCAGCGCGGGCAAGTGGATCCTCCGCGGCCTGAGCGTCAGTCTCTGGCGACGGTGCGCCAGCGGGTGCCTGTCCAACCTGGTGGATCATGGGTCGTACATCGGGGTAGGCACCAGGCATCCGGTTGAGCTGCTTCGCAGACTTCTCTGGTGGCTTGGCCGAAGGGGTCACGACCTTTTTGGCCGGCTCCTGGTCGTCGTGTGCCTCCTCATCGGGCAGGCCTGCGACGGGCGCAGGTCCCGTGTCGACCTGGTAGCCCATGGTGATAGCGCCATCAGGGTGGAGGGCAAGGCTCGCGTGCTCGTGATCGGCGTCCTTCTGCAGGAAGACGACACCCTCTTCCTCGACTGTGGGCGGCAGGCCACCAAAGAGCTCGATGCGGGCTCCCTTGGTTGTGATACGTGAGACGCCGGTCTCGGGGAAAGTGTCCAGGCTAAGAAAGGTCTTCTCGCTCTCCACCTGGAAGTGCTGGCCCTTGCCAAAAGCGGGATCACTCACCGGGGTGGCGTCCGTATTGAGGGCTTTAGCGATGGCTGCCCCATCAAAGTTTGCTTGTCGCTCGTGTTCTGGCATATGAGAGCGGATTATACGAGCTGGGACAGCCGAAAGATGTAATCTAGCTTACAAACAAAGAGGCTCAAGCCAGTGGCAGGCGACGGAATGTTCCGCTTGGCTTGCAGATAAAGAGATGACGTGTTCCTCACGGTTGGGGCTTGGCGATAATCTCCCCTAGGCGTCCCAGGCAGAGAACGACGAAGATCGCGACCAAGGCAAACCCTGAGAACATCTGTGCGGAAACCAGCATCCGGCAGCCGTCGGTACTTGGCGAGATGTCGCCAAATCCCGTGGTTGTAAAGACGGTGAGCGTGAAATAGAGGCTAGATGCCCTATTCATCTGGATATTCATGCAAGTGCCCAGTGCTCCTCGCCCGAGTGCCAGATAGAGCGTTGCGAAGCCGAGTAGATAGAGAATTACAATGTGCCCAAGAAGGAAGTAGAGTCGGGCGACGTGGACAGCCAAACGCTGAATCTGAGGAGTTACTGCGAGCCATCGCCTGGAAACGCGAGCTGTGGAGAAAAGCGAGTAGGACAGCATCACCGCCGCGACGAGCAGCAGTTCAGATTTGCTGGCCCGTGGTTCTAGCCACCAATAAGCGGCAAAGGCCCCGCACATGGCGAGGGTTGGTCGCGTGATGTAAGCCGTCTTCCAGCCAGTAAGCGCGACCTCAGAGTCTTGTGACTTGTCTTCTTTTACCACATACCCTCCGTCGGTCGCTCTAGCAACCCTAGGGGGCGTGGGTGGATAAGGGCTGGCGACTCTCTGGCGTGGGCAGGTTCGTTAGGCTGCTGGGCGGGGCGCGGGCGCTGCCCAAGAATTCGACCCCTTGCCTGGCTCCCGCGCCTCAAACTGTGTGCGTGCCCTGTGAGGGCACCAAGATCCACTAAGCGGGCGCTTCGCGCCTTCCTGGGACAAGACCCACCCGGCGGGCCCTCGCTCGTCCTGGGGCGTCTGGTGACCTCTGGGGCCGGCCGTGGCGAGAGGCAACCGTGTCACACCTTTGTCACACACCCTCTGGGGCCGGCGGGAGTGCAGCGCTCTGACCTGGATGTTTGCCGGACCATATGGACTGGATGGACGCAAAACCCCTTGATTCGGCCGCTGGGGGTCAAGGGGTCGCAGGTTCAAATCCTGTCGTCCCGACATTGTGTCGGAAGGCCGTTGGCCGGGAGTAATCCCAGGTCAGCGGCCTTTTTGTTGATGGTCCGACAGGTGGTGGGCGGCTGCGATGCCGCCGCTTTGCGATCTTGCTGGGGACCGGCCGGGGATCACAGCCGTCGGCCGAGGGGCCACGGCAACCCGGCGCGGCGGCCCCACGTTCGCGCCTACGCGAGGTCGCCGGCCTGCCAGCCCGGGGGGACCTTGGGCAGTCCGATCAGGGCGTCGATGTTCAGGTGCTCGGCGAGCAGGGCTTTGAGGTTGCGGCCGTCGATGAGGCGGAGGCGGCCGTTGCGGTGGGCGAAGTCGTAGCTGTCCTTGCCGAACCACGAGGTGGTGACGACGATGCCGTAGCCGGCGTCCTTGTCGTGCATGACGCCGGACATGGCGCGGACGGTGTTCACCGGGACCACGTTCTTGGAGCGTTTGGCCTGAATGGCGAAGATCGTGGATCCGGTCGGGTCGGTCAGTGTCGCGACCGCGTCCACGCCGTCGTCGCGGGATCCCTGGGTGCGCCAGGTCTCGTAGCCCATGGCTTCGAAGAGTTCGCGCACCAGACGTTCGAAGTCGTAGGGGTTCATCTGGAGCAGATCAAGCCGGCTGTCCAGGGTGGCGACCACGGCGGTGTCGGTGGTGATGCGGTAGCGGGACAGGTCCGCCTCGACGATGGGTGTGACCGGTTCCAGGTCGTGGGGGTGCTTGGAGACGGTGGCGCCGAGCCGGTGGAGGCACTGTTGCGGGTCGAGCCTGGGCTCGTCCAGGACCAGTTCGGCGAAGTCCTTGCGCTCGGCGACGACGCTGACGACGCAGGCCCGGACGGTCTGGCCGGTGGCCCGGTCGGTGGTGTTGACGCGGCCGTTGAGGATGATGGTCTCCACGAACGCGGCCGGGGTGGCGGAGAACGCCTCGTCCAGCGCGCGAAGGGCCAGGCGGGCCACGAGCCGGGCGTAGGCCTCCTGGATCTCGGCCTGCTTGGCAGGTTGGCGGATGATCTCGGCCCGCTGTGCGACGTAGCGGTAGGAGGCCACCGTGGGGACGATCTCGTGGTTGGGCAGCTCAACGTCGATCAGGAGCTGTTGGGCCTCGGGGACGTAGACCGCCTGGGCCGCGGTCCGGCAGCCCGGGGGGACAGGGGAGCGCAGTAGCAGGTCTTCGATCCGCTCGGCGACGCCCTGAGGACCGTCGTGGGCGAAGGCCTCCTCGACGTGCGGGTGCCACGCCTCCAGGCCCTCGGGACGCATCAACAGGACTGATTCCAGTTCCTCGCGGCGCCGGTTGCACTCGGCAGTGCCTTCCTCGGCCTGGGCTTTGAGTCGGGCCGTCTCGGCTTGTCGGGCTTGCCGTTGGGCTTCCTTCTCGGCCTGGGCGTCCGCGCGCTTCTTCGCCTCCTCCTCCCGGCGACGAGCCGTCTGGCGCTTGGCCAACTCGGCTTCCACGCGGGCGGCTTCCTTGGCGCGGGCAGCCTCCTCGCGTTGGAGGTGCTTCTCGCCGGCGGCCAGGAGCCGGGCGTGTTCGACGGCGGGGTCCACCTTCCGCTTCCTGGGACGGGGTTGAGTCGCCGGGGCGGCAGCGCGGCCGGTCGCCTGTGGGGCCCCGCCCTGCGCCGCTGTGGCACGCGCCTGCTGCTTCAAGCGGTACGCCTCGGCGAGGATCTCCGCCACAGTCTTCCGGCGTGCCACCCGGTTCACCCCCTGGTCCACGGCAGCGCGGACCCGCGTAGGGTCCGCGCTGCCTGCGCGATATGCCAGCAGCACTACCCGGCTGGGGCCGCCGAGAATCCGCTGCGTCGGGCGGAATAGGGGATGAGCACCGGTGTGAGGGCACAACGTGCCGCTGCCGCTGGAGAGATGGAGCACTCACTGATGCGGAAGCGGGGAAGGGCTTCCGCCGGGGGCCTTGACCGGGCGGTTGCACAGGTCGCGTACGGCATCCAGCGGCGCGGCGATTCCAGACGCGTGGAGGCTGCCGTGGATGTTGCGCGTGGTCTGTTCGCGGAGCAGCAACCGAACCCACGGCGGCGCATCCTCTTCATCGTCTGCCACAAGCCACTTCTACAGCATGGTGGTTGACGACGACTGGCCGACCGTTGAGGGCGGTTGGCCAGTGGGGATCTCCAGCGGACGTCCGCTGATGCCGCTTACTGGACGAGACGCAGATGACGCACTGCTGCCTCTGCCGGTGCCGCCGCCGATGGGGTGTGCCGGTCGGCCGACGGGTGCCGGCTGAGGGTCTGGCCGGCCTTCTCGATGGAGCTCTTGTCCGGGTGGAGGTATCGCTGGGTGGTGGTGATGCGGCCGTGTCCGGCGATCTTCCGGAGGACGTCGATGGGGACTCCCACGTCGGCGAGCCAGGTGAGGCCGGTGTGCCGGAGGTCGTGCCAGCGCAGGTACTCGTAGCCGAGGCTGACGACGACTTCGTCCCAGTGGGTGGCGTCGCGGAGGATCGCGGTGGTGATGCGGCCGCCGCGCGGCCCTGTGAGGAGCCGGGCCATGGGGTCGTTGCCGACCACGGCCATGCGCCAGTTCACGAGGTCGCGGATCTCTTCGATGATGGGGACGGTACGGCGCCGCTTGCCTTTGGTGCCCTTGTCGATGAGGCCTCCGGGGCCGGTGGTGGTCTGGCGGCACAGGTCCCAGGTCCAGTCGAAGCGGTTGATGTCCTTGACGTGGACGCCGGAGACTTCGCCGATGCGGGCGGCGGTGCAGGCGGCGAAGCGGACGATGTCGCCCCAGCCGCGGTAGTGGTTGTGGCACCGCGCGACCAGGGTGTTGGCGAGTGCATCGAGGGCATCCCAGTCGGCGAGGGCGAGGGCGAGGGCGAGGGCGAGGGCGAGGGAGTGGGGGTCGTCGAGTTCGTCTTCGGCTTTCTTGTAGAGGCGTTGCCAGCCGCTCATGCGGGAGGGATTGAAGTCGATGAGGCCGTCGCGGACGGCTTGCTCCACGATGCGCACGAGTGGGGCGAGGCTGTTCTTGACGGAGGAAATGCTGAGTCCGTCGGCGATCCAGGAGTGCAGGGCCCGGGCGGTGATGCCGTTGGTGATGCTGGTGACGGGTATGTGGCCGAGGACCGGGGTGACGCGCGGCTTCCAGCCGGCGGTGTAGGGGTCGAGGGTGGTGGTCTCCAGGCCGCGCATCGCTAGGTCCCAGTTCTCGTCGCCGTAGTCGGTGAGGGTCATGGTGGGTTTTGGGGGTGATGCCGCGTGCCGCGGCCCGTTGCATGCTGGCGATCCAGGACTTGGCTTCCTCCTCCGTGGGGACGGAGGAGGAAGCGACTTGCGGCCGCCGCCGTTGGGGTCGGTCCAGCGCACGCGGGCGCGGCAGCGGAACTGCGGGCGGTGCTCGATGAGGTCGCACGGGTCGACCGACTCCCCAGCAAGCGTCGAACCGTGCGGAGACCGCGAACGGACCGGAGATTCCCGCCTCCGTCCGCGAGCGCGTACTGGCGGAGGTGTATCGCCAGGCCCACAAACTGGACTGGGACTTTCTGACGGCTTCGGAGAAATCCGGGCAGTATCGCCAGTGGGTGGACGACCCCGGCGTGGGCGGAGTTCTACTCCCCTTCGTGCCAGCGCAGAGCGCCCGCGTCTGGCTCAAAGATGTCCCCATGAAGGAATACCGTCGCTCCCAAGAGGGATTCGGCCAGTATGCCCGATACACGGTGATGCGCTTCCGAGGGCCGGAGGAGATCGTGCAATCGGCCTGCGGCGCCGGGTGGGACGTGGTTCCGGACTCCGTCGGCGAGAAGCCCATGCACTGCTACGCCACCGACGGGATCTCGACCCGGTACGTTTGCTGGGGGCCGACGGGTTCCTTCAAGGACCTCATGTGGGCGGCCATCAACAGCGCGGGTGATTCGAAGGAGCGGTCGGCCGTGGTCGTCACCACCCGCGACGGAGACAACGTGATGGCCACCGCTGACCGTCAGGAGCAGGAGCAGCTGGCCCAGCGTTCGGGGGTGGACCTGAAGTACCTTCACCGCAGCATGATCGAGAATCCTGACTACGCGGGACAAGAGGGCGGAACGGCGGCGTCTGGGAGGTCAGGACCGACTAGGGGCCCGGGGAGTTCCGGAAGCGGGGTGCGGGTCCTCCGTGCCAGCGGCGCGGCCGGAAGGCTCGCGCCCGAGTCGCGAACGGCTCTGAGGAAGGAACCGGCGCTCCTGGGTCGTCTGGCGCGGGTGCTCCTGGTCCCGTTCCCACCGTCGTTGCACATCGACCTGTGTGAGGCCGTTGGACTGGACCTGGACCTGGCCGAGACCCTGAGCGGCACAGGTCGGGCGGCACGACGCCAGCGGGACCGGCGAATGCGTGAACTCGTTCTGACTGCCTATGAGTTCAGGTGCTCATTCTATGGATACGACGGGATGCTGGGGGTGAGCACGGTCGGCCTGGAAGCGGCGCATGTGCGCTGGTGGCCGTGCGGCGGGTCGGATGAGGTCGACAACTGTCTGTGCCTGGGCTCCTTGCACCACAAGCTTTTCGACAAGGAAGTCCTGGGTCTTGGGGAGGGCGCCGCAGACCCGTCTCACAGCGCTTCGTCGGACGCAGAGAGGCAAGCCGGCAGCACGTGCTGGCGTTGGTGGGACGGCCGGTCATCGGCCCGCAGGCAGGGGCTCCACTGGTCGCAGGCCTGCACCGGCGGTGGCACGGCGAACAGGTCTTCCGAGGCGGACCCCGGGAGCCCGTCGGCCCGGCGCGATGAGTGCCGATCAGCCGCTGCGGCCGTGCGCCACCTCGATCTGATCCACCTGTTGGCCGGCCACCAGGTTCCTCAGTTTGGCGCGTGTCTCCGGGTCCGTCGAGTACACGACGGTGCCGATCATTCCGCGTGTCAGCAGCACCTTGTAGGTGTTGCGGATCAGGCGGTCGATGTCGGCGTCGGTGGTGGACTTGCGGAAGACGGGGTCCTTGGACGCGGTCCGGTCGGTGATCCACCGGTCGGTGCGCCAGACGAGGTCCGGTCCGAGGATGACGCCGCTCCAGTCATACTCGAAGCCCTGGGCCGTGTACACGCAGCCGACCTGGCCGAAGCCGGCCGGGTCGGTGGCCCACAGCGCGGCCGGCGGGGCGCCGGCGATCGAGCGGTCGCCGTACACGTTCCACGGGCGGGCCCAGTCGCCGATGTGCACGTCGAGGGGGAGCGGGTCTCCTGGGGCGACCTTGGTGGTCCACTTCCAGCAGTACCCGGCCGACATGCGGGCACCGTACCCCTCCGCGCGGCGGGCGTCGAGGAACGTCTCCAACTCCCGGGGGCTGTCGACCACCTCCAAGGCGACCTTGCCATCGGGCTCCCACCCGACGGGGCCGCCGGACTCCAGGCCCAGCAGGCGCACCACCCAGTGCAGGTAGGCGTCGCTGCCGCCGCAGCGGAACTGGCTGTCCAGCTCGACCACCCGGCAGTCCAGACCCTTCACTGCGGCGGCGGCCCGGATCTGGGCCACCGTGCCCATCTCGCCAGGCCGGACGACCTGGTGCTCGTCCAGCAGGAACACGGGCACCCGGGCGGCGTCGATCAACTCCTCGATCTGAGGTTTCCCCGTGCGCTGGGCGGCCCGGGTGTAGCGGTTCGCCGACGTCTCCCGGATCCGGTGGGCCTCGTCGCAGATCAGCACGTCCAACCCGTTGCGCTCGGCGGTCATGAAGCTGTTGAAGTACTTGAACAGCTCCTGCACCTGGCGCTTCCGTGCCCCGGCCATCCGGCGCATGGTGGTGGTGAACGAGCTGGAGCCGGTCGCGTGCAGGGCCGTGACGCCACGCCGGTACAGATCACCCAGGAGGGACAGCGCGATGACGCTCTTCCCGGTACCCGGGCCGCCCGTGATGACGACGACCTCCTTGTGGTCGGACTGCTGAGCCTGGCGGACCGCGCGCAGCACCAGCTCGTAGGCGACCCGCTGCTCGTCCAGCAGGACGAACTGCTCGCGCTCGCGGACCTCCTCGGCGGCCACCGCCATCAACTGCTTGGACGGGGCCACCTTGCCCGCGAGCAACTGGTCCGCCGCCTCCGCGCCGGAGACCGGCTTCAGCTTCGATCGGAGGTACTGGATGAACTCCCCGCGGCGCTCCGCGGTGAAGAGCCGGCCGCGCTCGTCCTGCGGCACCTCGTACAGGCCCTGGACACCGAACTCCGTCGCGTTGTGGAGGAAAGCCACACCGGACAGCCGCTCGGGATGAGCGGCGAGCGCGCCGTTGAAGGAGATCAGGTAGTCACAGTAGCCGCGGACCTGCTCGATCGGGTTCAGCACCGGCCGGGTGTAGGCGTCGACCCGGCAGAGCAGCGGCTCGCCATCCTCCGGCAGCGCGCTGCTCCACTGCTTGAGCTCGACCACCACGTACGACGGTTCGCCCGTGCTCGGGTGGACGCCGGCGAGTATGACGTCAGCCCGCTTGCTGTTCAGCGGAAGCGAGTACTCAAGGAGCACCTCCACCATGCCCAGCCCAGCGTCCAGGAGAGCATTGGTCAGAGCCGGGATGCTCAGCTCCCAGGAGCGCACCTCGGACGGGCTGGGCTTGTGGCCGTGCTTGTGGACGAACTGGTCGATGAGGCGGACGAACAGTGATCCGGCCAGGCTCTCGGCAGCGACCGCGGACGCGGAGTCGCGGAACAGCAAGACATGCTCCCAGGCAGCACGAAGTGACTCGTGCGGGTGGGGGCATGTCCCTGGAGGGAAGCCCGGCGGGCCGCGCTGATGACAGGGCCAAACCTACAACGGAGAGTCTGAGCTCGTGCCCGAACACCTCAGCCTCCACCAGCGTAGGGAGGACCGGGAATGGGCGACGGGGGCGGCTTGCGTGGCCGACGGAGCCCCGGAGCGGCCCCGTCTGGACCGGGCTACTCCGACGGCTTGGGCCACGAGAGTCGCGACGGAGCCGGGGAGGGTCTGGAGGCGGGGAGAACCGGGGGCCACGCGTCGTTCACCACCGTCTCTGAGGTGTCTTTCGGTGAACGAACAGCGCGGGCTGTCTACCGTCTGACGTGCAGCGATGCCTATGGCCGGGCGACTGGGGGTCAAGGGGTCGCAGGTTCAAATCCTGTCGTCCCGACAAGGGTTCATCCCATTGTCGCAGGTCAGAGGCCGTTTTCTCGTTCGCGAGGAAGCGGCCTTCGCCGTACGCCGGGAACCGCCTCTCACATTCGTTTCACGCGTTCTCACCACAAGCGGGGACCGGTGGGAGCGTGCTGCGGCTGTTCTGATCCTCGTCGCCTGGGCGCAGGACACCGGCGATCTGCTCACCGACCCGGACTCGGCGATCCGTGCCTGTGCCGCCCTCGTCCCGCTCCCCGCTGAGGACCCGCGCCCCACCGCCGTCCTTCTGGAGGCACTGTCGGACCCGCACACCGCCGACCACTGGTGCGACGCTGAACCCCTGCCCCAATTCGACGGCTGGTTCCGCTTCGCCCTCCTCCGGGCGTTGCTCGCCCGCACCACCACGCTGGAAGAAGTCCTCGACGCCGCACTGGCCTTGATGCCAATGGCCAACGACTTCACCGTCGAACGCGACTGTGGGCCGCTCCTGCTGCGTGCCTTCCCCGACGGCAACGCCGGCGAGGCGGCCCTCACCGACGCTCAGCGCCGATTCGTCAGCGCCATCGCGGCCAAGGACAACTGTTGGGGCAGCATCGGCAACAAGATCACATGGTTGCGCACAGCCGGACTGCCGACGGACCGAGCCTCTTTCCGTGTTCTTCTGGCAAACCCCGGCCGGGCCGCGGGCGTCTGACGAAGCGTGAAGAGCCCGGACCGTAGGGGCCCTGCCGGTCGCCGGAGGCGGGGGCCGAGTTCCCCGACCAGGCCGGCTGAGGGGTGGCAGGTGTGCGGCATGCGGCAGTGCCTCGGGCGCTCGTCCGATGCCCGGAGCGACTGGGTGCTCAGCTGGGAACGCCAGCCTGCGTTCGGCATCCTGCGCGATGTGGTCGGGAACATCGTCGAGTGCCCCGAACGCCTCCCACGGTCGCTGGTGGCCGGCTTCGGAGAGGCGCTCGATCAGTAGTTGTTCGAGATCAGTGACGTGCTTGCCCTTCCAGACCTTGTCGGCCAGGCTCACCAGCAGGTCGTCGGTGCTGACGCCGGGGGCGTTCCACGATGCGTGGCTGCGGGCGAAACGGGCGAGCTCCTCGGTGACTCCCCGGGCGATCAGCAGGTCGTGGCCGGCCCCCTCGTGTGCGGAGCCGGGCCAGGAAAGCTCCGCGGGGTGCAGGACCTTCCCGATGTCGTGGGTGGCGGCGCCGAAGAGGGCGAACGTGCCGGTTGAAGTCCAGCTGAGGGTGGTGCTGTTCGGCCCAGTCAGCCAGTCGGTGGGCGAGTCGTGGACGGCCGGAGACGGGCCGCGAGCCTGGGTGGGGCGTGCAACTCTCCGAGGAGGACGGTGACCTGGCGCGGGAGGGGTCGCAGTACGGGGTCGCCGGGCAGGGCGAGGGCTCGCTGCAGTGCGTTGGGGGTCATTCGGGACACGGCAGGTCTCAATTGTCGGAGCCTGCTGCAAGGGTGGATGGTCATGGACATCGACGGGTTCTGGAATGTGGTCGGGGTAGCGCGGGCCGAAAGCTGCGGCTCGCATGGTAAAGCGTTCGCCGAGGCATTGGTGGACCGGCTGGCGGGGCTCTCGCAGGAGGAGATCCTCGGCTATCAGGAGCGATTCGACGAGGTGCACGGGGCCGTGTACCGCTGGGACGTGTGGGCCGCTGCCTATCTCATCGGGGGAGGTTGCTCGGACGACAGTTTCATGGACTTCCGAGCCGGCCTGATCGCCCTCGGGCGGGACTGGTACGAGCTGGTAGCCGCTCGCCCGGATGATCTGGCGGACCACCCCGCAGTGATCGAGGCCGCGGCCCGGGGCTTCGACTACGTGATCTTTGACGAGGACGTGAACTACGCGGCCGGCCAGGCGTTCGAGCGCCTGACGGGTGACGCTGATGCCTTTCACGAGGCGTGGAAGCGCCACCGGGCGGGGCATGACCTGGGCATGGCGCTGGAGTTCGACATGGGTGAGGACTTCGACTTCGACGACGCTGACGAGATGCACCGTCGCCTTCCCCGTCTTGCTGCCCTCTGCCTGGGCGCAGCCGCCGCCTGAGACGAGTCAACGCCTCGAAGAGCGCCGCTACCCGGGATAGGGCTGCTGTCTTGGTGGTTCTGCCGACGTCCCTTGTGCGGCGGCTTGGCGGCGACCGTGCGGGTTGTCACCGGGGTCCGCTTGGATGGTCGGCATGACCGTCAACGATGTCGCCCGTTCCCTGCCCGATCCCGACGTCCTGCGGGACCACTGCCGGGCTTTGGCGATGCTGGATGCGATCCTCAGCCCCGATTGGTCCTCGCGTTACTACTCCTTCGACGCGCGGTGGTCGCCGACGGAGGAGATGGCCTCGATGCGCAACGGTTCGGGTGATGAGTACTCGATCGTCTTCGCACCGGCCGGTGTGTACATCCGGGGCTTTGACCACGAGTCGCCGATGAGCCCCTATGCCGGGGAGGGAGTGTGGCAGGGCGTGGTGGACTCTGTTCCCGAAGAGTTCCGGTCGTGCGTCGAGGAAGCCGCGTTCAGCGACGACGGCGTTCCGACGGTGACGGCCTGCCTGTGGCGTAGGACGACTGACGAGAGTTGGCAGACGGGAGAGATCGACTTCCCGGAGGGCCATGTCGATCCCGACGGGGCCGACTGGTTGTTCCGGCTCCTCGCCGACCGATCTCCGGAGGCGTACGCGAGCTTTGCCATCGACTACTACGAGATACCAGTCGACCTGGATACCGTCCGGCACATCTGTGCTCTGCGGCCACTCACCGATGACGTGGTCCGTGCCCTCAACGCCGAGCTGACCCCAGCGGACCTTGCCGAGGACATCGCCGAGATCGGCTACCCCGCAACGTAGGGAAATCGGCAGGAGGAATATTCCGCCGCGCAGTGGCGCGCGCCTGGATCTCTGCCGTCCCGCGCGACCGGGAGCATCGTTGTGGGGTGCGCGTCGTGGCAGGCGACTTCGCCTCACGACGACCCGGCCCCGCTCCGGCAGGCCCGACCACCGGGGCGCACTGCCGGCTCGCGGGGGCGGGCCGCCGGCCGTGGCCGAACGATGCGTCCCGCGGCGTGCTCACTGGCACGGCACGGGTGCCTCCGCGGGCGGCGGGGCGGCCGTGCTCTGCCCACGGCGAGGCTCGGAGCCTCGTTCTAAGCGTGCTCGTCCCAGTTGATGCGTTCCACGGCATGCGGCGGGAACGACACCCGAGATCCGTCCTTCTGAGTAACGTGCACCCATCCGTGCTCGTCGATGCGAATGATGCCCCCGACCGACTCGCCGAGCGCAACGCCGGGGCTGACGTATCCCGCCCCACGGGCCAGGTGCACTGTTCCGGGGTTCGCCTCAAGGCCTGCCATGACCTGATTGTCCGGCTTTGCAACCGGGTCCACCATCGGAGCCCTGTCATGCCCGCCCAAGGGCCCTGATGTCCACCTCCGCGCCCTGGTCGGCTCGGGGTCAACCATCCGTTGCGCCCGCCCTTGCCGCGGGTCGGCTTTTCCAGGGCGGACGAGGAACCGTCCCGGTGGCCCGACGAAACGGACGGGCCGCTGCGCGCGGTCGGACACGTCGGGTTGCTCGGTGCCGCCGCTGTCCTACACGTGGAACGGGACGGTCGTGACGACGACCTTCGGCAGGGGGCGCAGCGCTCTCCTCAGCCTGGCCGCGAGCCGGTTGTGCAGGAGGCGGTGGCGCCAGTGCCGGACGACGATCTCCGGGAGGATGACGGTCAGGGTGAGGTCCGGGCGCTGGTGGTGCAGCGACTCGATGTAGTTCACCAGCGGTGCGACGATCGCGCGATAGGGGGAGAGGACGATCTTCAACGGCAGGTGGTCGCCCCACAGGTTCCAGTACTCGCGGAAGCGTTGGGCCTCGTCCGCGCTGGGGCTGATGTGGAGCGCGAGGACGGGCTGCTGGAGCGAGGCGGCGTAGGCCAGCGCTCGCATGCCGGCCAGGTTCAGTGAGGCGATCGGCACGATCGACAGGGGGTGGATCTCCTCGGGAGTCTCCTCGCTCTCCGCATCGGCCGTGGTCCCGGGCGGCGCCCCGGGGGCGGTGCCCGGTGTCCGTGCGGTGGCTCGTGTTGCGCCGTCCCCCGAACTCGGCGGTGTGATGGTGCGGCTGGGGACTTCGACGGCATGGGGATGCAGGGCGATCGCCGCGCCGACCGTGTCGTAGTGGTGCCGGATCCGTGTCGTCACCAGGATGAACAGTCCCACCGTGAGCACGGCGAACCAGGCGCCCTCGGTGAACTTCGTGATGCCGGCGGTGACGAAGACGATCGCAGAGAGCAGGGCGCCGGTGGCGTTGAAGGCCAGGCTCTTGCGCCAGTGGCGGTCGCGCAGGCGCCACCAGTGCACGACCATGCCGGCCTGCGACAGTGTGAAGGCGAGGAAGACACCGACGGCATAGAGCGGGATCAGGGGGCCGGTTTTGCCGCCGAACGCCGTGTAGATCGCCGCCGCCGCGACGGAGAGCAGGATGATCCCGTTGCTGAAGGCCAGGCGGTCGCCCAGCCTCAGGAAGATCCTCGGTGCCTGGTGGTCGCGCGCCAGCAGGTACAGGACGCGGGGGAAGTCGTTGTAGGCGGTGTTGGCGGCGAGGAGCAGGACCGCGGCGGTGGCGGCCTGGGTGAAGACGTAGAGGAAACCCGAGCCGAAGGTGCGATGGGCGAGCTGTGACAGCACCGTCTCGTTCGCACGGGGCACGACGCCGTCGAGGTGGACGAGTGCGATCGTGCCCGCGAACAGTGTGACGAGCAGGCCGATCATCCAGGTCAGTGTCGTGCGGGCGTTGCGCCACTCGGTCGGCTGGAAGGCGGGCACCGCGTTGGAGATCGCCTCGATGCCCGTCATCGCCGTCGAGCCGGAGGCGAAGGCACGCAGGACCAGGAGCAGGCTGATGCCCTCGGTCGCGGTCGGTTGTGGTGTCGCCGTCGGGTGGAAACCGTGGCCGGCCGCATCGGACAGACCCACGGCGACGAGTACGAGGACCGCGAGGACGAAGGCGTACGTCGGTGCGGCGAACAGCGCACCCGCCTGCCGCACACCGCGCAGGTTGCCGGCGAGCAGCACGGCGATCACGACGACGCCGATCGGCACGATGTCGGGTTCGAGCGAGGGGACCGCGGACGTGACCGCCGCCATCCCGGAGGCGATCGAGACCGCGACCGTGAGGATGTAGTCGGTCACCAGACCGGCAGCGGCCGTCAGCCCGGGAAGGCGGCCCAGGTTGGCGGTGGCGACGATGTACGAACCACCGCCGTGCGGATAGGCGCGGATCGTCTGACGGTACGACACCCCGACCGCGAGCATCAGGAACACGATCGTCACGGCGATCGGCACCGAGTACCGCAACCCGGCGGCACCAGCGAGGACGAGGACGGCCAGCATCGCCTCGGGCCCGTACGCGACCGAGGAGAGCGCGTCGGCGGAGAGCACCGGCAACGCCACCAGCTTGCGCATCCGCTCGTGCGCGATCGCGGTGCTCCTCAGCGGCGCCCCGAGCACCACGTGTCGGACCCTGGAACCGACCCGGCCGAGCCGAGAAGTCCGCGTGTCCTCGCTGGTCGCCTCGACCGCCGGCGGTCGTCCGCCAACCGCGGCGACCCGTACGAAACGGCCGAGGCGGACCGGCAGGATCTCCGAAGGAGCGGGATAACGACCGAGATCCGGATCCACCGGCAGCGCACGCCGCCATGCCCGCGGATCCCCGGCGACCCGACCCCACTCGAGCCCCACCCGGCGCAACACCCCGAGCTGCTCCGCGTCGAGCGCCGACAGCAGGGCGTCGGGGCTCGACGCGCCGCCCCCCTGCGCGCCGTCCTTGCCACCCCTACTCGTATCCGACACGGCACACAGTGTTACGCATGGCGTCCCCCGTCGGATCAAGGCGCACGCCGGGCTGCCTCGTGCTCGGAGCGGAGGGTCGTGCGTCCCTCGCCCTGTCCGGACACGGGTGCCGGCCGGCCTGGTGCCTTCGTGCAGGGCAGTTCGCCGGTACCCGGTCCAGGGCGGTCCAGGACAGGTAGGTCCGGGCGAGGTCCGGGCCGGGTCCAGGACCGGCGGCCCCGACTCGGCGCGTCGCAGGCACCTGCTGCGAAGCGGTTCCCCGTACTGATCGGCAGACTTCCGGCGGGTCTCAGCGGTTGGAGGAGCGGCCGCCGCGCCGGAGCCGGACGGCGGAAATGACCATGGCGATGATCAGTACGGCGATGCCGATGAACAGCAGATAGATCAGGCCGTGGGTGGCCACGCCGACGATGCCGAGCACGATCGCCAGGATGATCAGGAACAGCACCAGTGCCATCTTCGGTCTCCTTCGGTTTGCGAGGGTCCTATCGGCGGGTCAGGCGGCGTTCACCGCCCGCGCCCGGCGCGTAGTCCGGCTCGTAGTGGGCGAAGATCGCCGCCTCGTCCTCGGCCGGCAGTACGCCGTCGGTGCCGATCGCCGGCGCCTTCTTGACCCGGCTCCTGGGCCGGGCGACCTGCAGACAGCTCGGGCCGACCCGGGCATCGACCTGCGGGACGCGTTCGTCCGTACGCTCTCCAGGCCCGCTCCTGGCCGCGGGCGATCAGGGTCCGGGTCCGGGAGGGACGGCACACGATCGGCGAGCCCCAGGCCGAGACCGAGTGGTCACGCGAGTAGCCGGACCGGCCGCGGGCGGCGGGGGCCGGCCAGGGTCGGGGCCGGCGATCGTCGGTGGTGTGTCCTTCGGTGAACGGCGTCGTCCGCCTGCCCGCGGGTCTGCGGTCGGCGTGCCCGCGGCCGTCAGGCGGTCGGTGCCGGTGCGCGTGTCGGCCGGGAAGTAGGCCGCTGTCACCAGTCACTCGGCGGCGGAGGCCTCGCCTGCCTTGGGCTCGTTTGCGGACGGCCTCGAGCTGCCGCCAGGGCACGGCAGTAGGCCGCAGACCGTGGACGATGCACTCTTCCACCGTACTCCGGCCGCAGCCCCGGTTTTCGGGGTGAGCAGGGGCGGTCGGCGGGTTGCTGTTGGTCGACCTTCGTCTCGAACTCCGCCACGGGCACCCCGGTTTGCCCGCAGCGGTCCTCTCCGTCGGCCGGCTTCCTCGCCTGGCCTCCACGTGGATCGGCGTGCGACTCACCGACACTTCCCTGTCCCGGCACGACACCGGCCCTCACCCTCTTGCGGCACCTCGGCCAGGATGGATCCTGCGACTGTGAGGTGAGGCGCAGGAAATCTCTCGGGTGGATTTGCTGCTCAAACGTCACGCGAGGGAATTTTCACATATCAACTCATGTGCACGGCGGGCTCGAATTCCCGTATTGAGGAGTATCCTGGAAATTACCGGGAGAAGTTACCGGTAGGACGATCGCGAGGAGGCGAATATGCGGATCACTGAGGCAGGATTCCTGGCTCTGCGACTCGTGGTCGAAACAATGTCCGCCTCTTCGGCGGGCGAGATCACAGGGTGAATCGGGGTCAGGGGGGGCGTGGATTCAGATCCTGTTGCCCCGGTCGGCGTTATGTTCATGCAGACCGGAAGGCCGTTCCCCGCAGCGATGCGGGGAACGGCCTTTTTGCGGGGCGGGGCCGTGCGCCATGGTTCGGCGGAGGGTGGGTTGTGCCGGCGTCCAGCGGTGGTGAAGTAAGCGGCGCAGGTGGTGGAGACTGCTCCGCAGGCTGTCGAGGACCGGTCGGGTCGGGTCGGCGATGGTCGGGTCGTCGGCATCCGCTCACAACGGAGCCGCGGCGGGACAACTCACAGCGGCTCGCGCACCTCTCACGAGGCTCTCACGGATTGAGTGCCACGAGGCGGCATCGGGCGTTGTACGGAGCGGACGAGATGGGCCCTGAATTGCGCCCCGGTTGCTCCGGCGATTCCGGAGCGTTTTGGGATGCGATCACCGAAGGTTGGTCCAGGGCGGGCAGCGTCGATCGGTTCGGCCCGGCCTTGCGCGGTCGCCTCCTCCGGCCCTCGGCGATGTCCGGTGCGCGAACGGGCCCACCCGCTGGTTCAGCGGGCTGCCGTGGCGTCGGGGTGTGGCTGCAAGCAGGCCTCGGCGATGGGGAAGTGACGGAGGGCCTCGAAGCCTTCGGGAAGGTCGAGGTGGCCTTCGGCCATGCCTCCGGGGCGGTCGGCGACGAGGCGGCGTGCGTGGGCGAGGTAGCCCGCCAGGGACTTCTCGCCGTGGCGGGCCGGTCTGTCGGCGCGGTTCCGGTCGGGGCCGTCCAGGGTGTGGAAGCGGAAGTCGGCCAGGCTCAGCGGGGCTTCCGCCGGGCCGCCCTCGTGGCGCCAGAGGCCGGCGTCCGGAGTGAAGCGGTAGTCGGCGAGCAGGCGATGACCGTCCGTGGCTATGAAGTCGACCGCGTCGACGATGAAGTCCCGGACGGTGTCGGACATGAAGTACGGAAAGCTGACTCGCGTCCAGCCGGGCTTGATGCCTTCGTGGCCTTGTGTGACGATCTCGTCGCGCAGTGCCGCCGAATGGTCGTCGTCGATCCCCAGCAGACGGTGCCCGTACGGGCCGGCGCAGGAGCAGCCGCCGCGGGCCTGGATGCCGAACAGATCGTTGAGGAGCGCGACCACGAAGTTGTGGTGGAGGTAGCGGTCGCCGTGTCGGATCAGGAACGAGACGATCGGCAGGCGCGGCACGTGGGTGGCACCGAGGATGACGATGTTCGGGTTGTTCTGCCAGCGGGCCAGGACCGCGTTCCAGGATCGCTCCTCCCTGGCGTGGATCAGCTCGGTGCCGACCATCTCCTTGACCCCGAAGGCGAGGCCGGCGCGGATCGACTCGACGATGGCCGGCGTGCCGCCTTCTTCCCGGGCGACCACGTCGTCGAGGTAGTACTGATGCCGGGGATCCACGAAGGCCACGGTGCCGCCGCCCGGCATGGTGGGTACCCGATTGCGGACCAGGCTCCGCCGGACGATGAGCACTCCCGGGGACTGCGGGCCTCCGACGAACTTGTGGGGTGACAGGAAGACGGCGTCCTTGTGATCGATGCGGCCCGGTGCCGACTCGGTGACACGGATCGGCACGTATGGCCCCGCCGTCGCGAAGTCCCAGAAGGACAGGGCTCCGTGAGCGTGCAACAGGGAGGCGATGCGGTCGGTGTCGGTGAGGATGCCGGTCACGTTGGAGGCTGCCGAGAAGCTGCCGATGCGTAGTGGCCGGTCCGCGTAGCGGCCGAGTTGGGTACACAGATCGTCCTCGTCGATCCGGCCGTTCGAATCCATCGTGATGACCACGACATCGGCGATCGATTCCCGCCAGGGCAGTTCGTTCGAGTGATGTTCGTAGGGGCCGACGAAGACGACCGGCCGCTGCTCCGCTGCCATGGCGTGCGCCTGGCTGTGCTGTTCGGCCGGCCCGACCGGGCTCTGCAGCTCCAGAAGGCCGACGAGTTTGTTCACCGCGGCCGTGGTCCCCGAACCGCAGAAGAGCACGACGTGGTCGTCGGCGCCGCCGACCGCGCGGTGGATGAGCTCGCGGGCCTCCTCGCGCAGGCTGGATGTCTGCAGACCGGTGGCGGAGCTCTCCGTGTGGGTGTTGGCGTACCGGGGGAGGACTGCCGCACGGAGCCAGTCCTCGATGAAGTCCAGCGAACGCCCGGAGGCCGTGTAGTCGGCGTAGGTGATGCGCCGCGGCCCGTAGGGGCCCGGCAGCACGTCGCCGTCACCGATGAGGCCGCGCCGGATCCGGGTCAGGCGCGCCATGGCAGCGCCCGACGGTGCCTCTGCGTCGGACCGGTCGGCAGCCGTGCGTCCGGTCGTCTTGCTCCCGCCCGAGGCGTCCTGATGCATGCCCGGCTTGTTCCGGCGGGACCGGCCGATCAGCCCGAACGGTTTCCTGAGGGCCGTGATGACAGTGCTCTTTTCCACGCGAAGCCTTACGACGGTGTTCGGCCGTAGGTTCAACGTGATGCCGGTCACGGGCGCCGCGCACGGCGTGTTTCCCCGCGCTCGTCAGGCCTCCTGACCGACACGGCTCTGCCGGGCGGCCTCGGCGGCGATCTCGACCCGCGACCGGAAGGAGAGCTTGGCGAGGATGTGGGAGACGTGCGTCTGGACCGTCCGGGTCGAGAGCATCAACTCGGCGGCGATCTCCGGATTGGAGCCGCCGTCGGCGATCCCCCGGGCGACGCGCAGCTCCGTCGGTGTCAGGCTCTGCCAGCCGGAGGCGGCCCGCGGCCGGGGGCCGCGCGCGCCGAGGCGCAGCCCGGCCGCGCGCAGCCGGGCCTGTGCGTGCCGGAGCCCCCAGGTGGCGCCGAGTCCGGTGTAGACGGCCGCGGCCTCGTCCAGTCGGCGCCTGGCGTCCGCCGCACGCCCCTGCCGGGCCAGCAGCTCGGCCGCGTCCTCCAGGGCGTTCGCCCGTCGCAGCGGACGGGAGGACGCCGCGTAGTAGTCGGCGGCGGCCAGCAGCGGCGCCGGATCGGCATCGAGCAGTCCGGCGGCGTGTTCGGCGGTGTGCTCCCAGTAGGCGACGCGAGGCGCTCGGGACGAAACCGTGCCGGTGGCCGCGGCCGCGGCGGTCTCCGCGGTCGCTCGGTCACCGACCGCCAACGCCAGCCGGACGACGGCCGGCAGCCAGGCGAACCGGTCCTCCGGTTCCGTCGCGATCTGCCGGTCGAGGACGGGCAGCAGGGCCGTCAGTGCCTGGTCCGGCCGTCCGGCACGTTCCGCGGCGATCGAACGCGCCATCGCGAGCCACTGTGCTGCGCCTGGGTCGGCGGGAGTGTGCAACGGGTGGTTCCGCAGGAGCCGCAGCCGTGCTTCGGACGCGGACGTGTCGTCCCGGAGGCCGGCCACCAACGCGGCCAGGCCGTGTACGTGGACGGCGGCGGGCGGGAGTTCCTCCCCGGCGAGGTGCTCGGACGCGGCCAGATGCTCGATCTCGGCGAGTGCCTCGTCCCACTGTCCGGTGCGGAAGAGCTGGGCGGCGATCGCGACCGCCGAGTGCTGACCGTGCGACCGGGGGGTTTCGCCGAGGCGGCGAAGTTCGGTGATCTCCGTCTCGGCCTCGGGGATCCGGTCCCGGAGGCCGGCGATCACGAGTCGTTGGGTCCGGAGCAGCCGTTCGACCCGGGGATGCGCGCCGTCCACGGACAGGGCCAGGCCACGCTCGCTCAGGTCCACGGCGCCGTCGAGGTCGCCGTCCCGGGCCCGGGCGATCACCGTCCGCATCCAGGTGGCGTAGGCGACGGCGAAGGCTTCCCCCGAGCGGCCACCCGCGGCCGCCGCGCCGACCGCCGCCCCGGCGGCCTCGTCGAGCCGGTCCGACCGGAACAAGTAGAAGGAGCCCTCGGCCTGCAGCCGTGCCCTGGAGCGCTCGCTGATGCCGTCGATCCCGGTGGCGGAGGCCACCAGCTCCGCGGCCTCCCGGGCTCCGGCGCCGGTCGGCGACCGGGCGTACAGCGCCTCGCCGAGCAGCCAGGAGGCCTCGGCCGCGGCCTCGGGTCCGACGGAGGGTGCGGCCAGGAGCCGGCGCGCGATCACCTCGGCCTCGTGGGGTCGGCCCAGTGCGTTGAGTGCCTCGGCCGTGCACAGCCGCAGGCCGGTCCGGTCGGCTTCCCGACCGGCCCCGGCGTCGGCTCGGGTCAGGATCTCCAGGGCGGTGGCCGGCGAGCGGGTGACCAGCTCGCGGGCGTGGCGTGCCACCCATCCGTGCAGCCAGGGGTCCGTGGCCGCGGAGGTGGCCTGGGCCACGTGGCCGGCCACCTGGTCGAGTGGTGCACCGGTCAGGTCGAGCGCCTCCGCCACCTGGCGGTGCAGCGCCCCGCGCAGAGCCGTCGGGGTGCTCGTCACGAGCGCCTGCCGGACCAGCTGGTGACGGAACCTGAGCCGCTCTCCGACCGGGTCCAGCACCGCCCCGGCGAGGGCTTCCTCAAGCACCGGAACGAGGGAGACGAGCGGACGGCGCGACACCGCGGCGAGATCGGCCGGCCGGAACTCGGCGCCCAGTACGGCGGCGATCCGCAGGACCGCGCGCAGCTCGGCGGACAGCCGCTGGATCCGGTCGGTGATCGCCGTCCCGAGCGAGAGGTCGCCGTGGTCGGGTGCGACCTCGAACCCGTGCGGCCCCCTCGTCAAAGCGCCCTGGCGGTGCAGCAGGGCCAGCATCTCGGTGAGGTGGAGCGGATTGCCACCGGCCCCGCCGAGTGCTTCCAGCAGGGCCGGCCCCACCGGGCCGCCCAGTCGACGGACCGCGAGGGCCGCTACTTCGTCCGGGACCAGCGGCTCCAGATCCACGACGAGACCGCCGCAGTGTCGTAGTGCCCTCGCCGCGGCGGCCTCGGCTTCCCCTCCGGAGCCGGGCGTGACGGCTGCCGCCACCATGAGCGGAAACCGTTCGGCATGGTGGGCCAGGCGCGTCCAGAGCGCCGCCGAGGTCTCGTCCGCCCACTGGAGATCGTCCACCACGACGAGGACCGGGCTCGTCGCGCACTGCCGTTCCACCACCTGGAACAGCCGCCCGGCCGCAGCCGACACCGGATCCGTCATGCCGGCGGCCGTGCGCCGTGCCGGGGCCGCCACCGCGGCCCGGTACTCCGCCCGCAGTTGCCCGGAGTACGGCCGGTCCCGTTCCAGGAGGTCCAGGAACGTCCCCAACGGGAAGTACCGCTCCGACTCGTTCGCTGCGCCCCGGAGCACGGCGAAGCCCGATTCCGTGGCGCGGTCGGCGCAGGCTCCCAGCAGGGTGGACTTTCCGCTCCCGGCTTCACCGCGGATCAGGACGGCGCGGCCCCGGCCGGCTGCGGCTCCGGACAGTACCTCGTCGAGCTGCGACGACTCGGTCCTCCGGCCGATCGGCACCGCTCCCGCCCGGGTGGTTCTCATGCGCGGGATTATCGCATCGGTGATCGTCGACGCCGCACCGGCGAGATGTCGGCCGGTCCCGAGCCTCCGTTCCCGGAGTCCGGGTGTCCGCCGGCGGTCTGGGATACTTTGTCCGGCACCGGGATGGCCCGGCGAGCGCCGGCCCGAGGCGCTGAGCAGCTGTGACGGCCGGGCGACGGGGAAAGTGAAGCTGGATGGCAGTGACGGTTCAGGGCCGTGAAGCCGAGCGGACGCGCCTTGAGCTCATGGTTCGACAACTGGCGGCGGGCACGGGCCAGGCGATGGTGTTCCGTGGTGAGCCGGGCATCGGGAAGTCGGCCGTGCTCGACCTCGCCGAGGCCCTGTGCCGGTCCGCCGGGATCACGGTCCTGCGCGGTGAGGCCGGTGAGATCGACCGGTCGGTGCCGTTCGCCGTGCTGAGCGAGTGCCTCGACGTGGGTGCCGCGGAACACCCCGGGGTCGCCCGGATCCGCAGCTTGCTCCGGGGCGACGAGCGGGTCGGTGCACCGGCGGGGGCCGTCGGCCAGGAGTTCCTGATCGCCGAGGCCATCCTCTCGACGCTGGACGACTGGTGCTCGGCCGAGCCGCTGGCCCTGCTGCTGGACGACCTGCACTGGGCGGACCTGGCCAGCGTGGCCGTCGTCCGTCGCCTGGCACGCGCGTTGGACCAGCTGCCCCTCCTCGTACTGGTCACGTGCCGTCCCGCACCGGACGGTGCCGCCATCACCGGACTGCTGCGCGACTTGGAGGAGTCCGGCGTCCCGACGACCGATCTCGCTCCCCTTGCCGACGCCGGGGTCGCCGCCCTGGTCGCGGACCTCGCCGGCGGCCTTCCGGGTGACCGGCTGCGGTCCCTGGTCGCGGGCGCGGCCGGCAATCCGCTCTACGTGACGGAGCTGGTCAGGGACCTGTCGGGCACGGGCCGCATCGAGCTCCGGGGGTCGACGGCCGAGATCAGCGCGCAGACACCCCTGGTACCGGATTCGCTGAGTGCCACGGTCCTCCACCGGCTGGAAACCCTGAGCGCGCCGACCCGCGAGATGCTCCGCGTGGTGGCACTGCTCGGCCGCGCCTTCAGTGCGGCCGAGATGACCGCCGTCCTCCGGCTCCCGGCCACCGACCTGGTGGAGCCGGTGGTGGAGGCGCTCGCGGCGGGAGTGCTGGAGGAGCGTGGGAGCGGGCTGGCGTTCCGGCACGACCTGATCCGACGGGCCGTGGTGCAGAGCCACTCCCAGGCGGTCCGGACGGCTCTGCACGAACAGATCGGGGTCTGCCTGGCCGAGGCGGGCGCGCCCGTCGAGCGGGTCGCGGAGCACGTGCTGGAGGCCGGGCCGATGGGCCGAAGGGACGTGGCGTGGCTGCGCGCGTCGCTGGATCCGCTCCTGGTCCGGGCACCGGCGCTCGCGGTCGAGCTGTTGCGCCGTGCCACCGCCACCGCGGGCGACGACGTCCGGGACCTGGACGTCGAACTCGCCCGGGCACTGCTCTGGGCCGGTCTGCCGGCCGAGGCCGAACACGCCGCCCGAGCCGCACTCGTACGGTCCCTCCCGATCGATCGTGCGGGTACCGTGCGCGGGTGGCTCGCGCAGGCCCTCATGGAGCAGGGGCGGCTGGACGACACGGTGGCGGAGGTCCGTTCGGCGCTCGCCCTGGAGGGCCTCCCGCAGAACCAGGTGGCCCGGTTCCACGCCGTTCAGGCGCAGGCGCTCCACTTCATGAGCCGCATGGAGGAGTCGGAGGCCGCCGCGCTCCTGGCGGTGCGGAACGGGCAGGAGAGCGGCGACGGCTTCGCGACGGCGTACGGTCTCACGACCCAGGCCGCGGTCCTGGTGGTCACCAGACGGGTCGAGGAGGCCCTCGTTCTCACCACTGAGGCCCTCGACAATCTCGGGGCGACGGGGATCTCCTCCGACTTCCAGCTCTCCCCGCACCTGGCCCGGGCCTACTGCCTGGCCGACCTGGACCGCCTGACGGAGGCCCACGAGCACCTGCGCACGGGCGCGCGCGAGAGCGAGCGGGCCGGAGTGGCGCTGCTGACCGGGTACCAGTCCGCCATCGCCAAGGTCGAGTTCCTGCGCGGAAACTGGGACGACGCCCTGGTCGCCGTCCAGAGCGGCCTGGACTCCATCGACCCCCTGGGCATCGGCCCCGATCTGCACGCGGTCGCGGCGCTGATCGAGGTGCGCCGAGACCAGCGGTCCGACCACACCGACGCGGTCGTCAACGCGGCCGAAGTCCGGCCCGTGCGCTCCCACACGGAGTTCCTGCACTGGTGGGCCCGGGCCCTGGTGCTGGACGCCGAAGGCGACTGCGCGCGAGCCTTCGACCTCCTCGAGTCCTACCTGTGGGCCTCAGGAGGACTGCGCACGGTGGTGAACCTCGACCACCTCTTCCCGGACGCCGCCCGGATGGCCTTCTGCCTGGGCCGCTCGGACCGCCTGGCCGCGATCGCCGCGTATGCCCAGGAGATGGCCGACTTCCAGCCGTCCCCGAACAGGCGCGGCACCGCCGCGCTCTGTCGGGGGCTGGCCGACGCGGACGGCTCGTTGCTCGCTGAATCCGCCACGGCGTACGAGGCGGCGGGGCGCCCGCTGTTCGCGGCGTTCGCCCGCGAGAACGAAGCGGTGCTGTCGGCCCGCGCCGGCCTGTCGGACCGGGCCGCCGCCGCCTCGGCCGAAGCCGTCGACGGCTACCTCGCACTCGGCGCCTCGTGGGACGCCCGCCGCACCCGGCAGCGCCTGCGGGAGGAAGGGATCACCGTCAGGAACCGGCGGACGGCTGCCAGGAGCGAGACGGGCTGGGAGGCCCTGAGCGCGACCGAGCGCACCGTGCTGACCATGATCGCGGAGGGCTGTTCCAACCCGCAGATCTCCGAGCGCCTGTACATGTCCCGCCGGACGGTGCAGGTGCACGTGTCACGCATCATGGCGAAGCTCGGCGAGTCCTCGCGGGTGGGGCTCGCGGTGGCGGCGACGTTGCGACAGCCTCGCTGAGCAGCGGGCCGGGCGCCGGTCCGTCCCCGTCGGGGGACGGATCGGCGTTGCGCCGCGCGAGGCCCGGGGGATCGTCCGCCCGCCCTGCCGGGTCCCGGCTGCGGTCCTGATCCGCGTCGGCCCTGATCCGCGTCGGCCCTGATCCGCGTCAGTCGTGCGAGAACCGGAGGTTCGGCAGGATCCTGCCGAGCCAGGCCGGGGTCCACCAGGCGGCCCGGCCGGTCAGCCGGAGCAGGACGGGCAGCAGGACCAGCCGGACGAGGGCGGCGTCGAGCAGGACGGCCAGGCCCAGGACGATGCCCATCTCCTTCGGGGGCAGCGGGCCGGAGAGGGCGAAGGTGAAGAACACGGCGACCATGACGGCGGCGGCCGCGAAGACGACCCGGCCCGAGTGGGTCAGCGACGCGACCATGGCCGTGCGGGGGTCGCCGCTGCGCTCGTAGTGTTCCTTGGCCGAGGCGAGGAGGAAGACGGTGTAGTCCATCGCGATCGCGAAGATCATGGCGAAGAAGAAGACCGGCGCCCACCCGTCGAGGAAGCCCTGCGGGGTGAAACCGAGCAGTCCCGCCCCGTGCCCGTCCTGGAAGACGAGACGGGCGGCGCCGAAGGCGGCCGTGGTGGCGAGCAGGTTGGTGACGGTGCCGATCAGCGCGACCAGTGGCGCTTGCAGGGCGAGCAGGAGCAGGACGAATCCGAGCGCCAGGATGACTCCGACGACCAGGGGGGTCTTGGCGTTCAGGACGTCCTGGAGGTCGAGGTTCTCGACGGCGGCACCGCCGACCAGCGTCTGCCGGGGCAGGTGCCCGCGCAGTTCGGCGACGGTCGCCCGCAGGGCGGGGTCCGCGGGGTCGGCGGCCGGGACGGCCTGGACGAGCGCGAGGTCGGTACCGTCGGCCGCGTTCGTCGCCGGCATCACGGCCGCGATCCCGGGGTTGCTCCTGAGGACCGCGGCGGCGGCCTCGGCCTGGGAGATCGGCGTCACGATCTGGAGGGCCCCGGGAGCGCCGGCACCGAACGCCTCCTGAACGGCCAGGTAACCCGTCCGCGCGGAGGAGTCCGCGGGGATGACGGTGACGGACGGCATGGCGGTCCGGAGCCCGATCACGGGCACGGCGAGTGCCAGCAGGGCGACGAGAGCGGGGACGCCGTACCGGAGGGGGTGCGCCCACAGTCGTTCGGCCCAGCCGGCGAAGCGGGGCGAACCGGCGGGGTCCGTGGGACGGGTGAACGGCAGGGGCGCCGCGTTGACCCGGAGGCCGAGGCTTCCGAGGACCGCCGGCAACAGCGTCAGGGTCGCGGCCAGGACGAACGCGACCGCGATCATGATGCCCAGCGCCATGGACCGGAACGCGGGTGACGGGACGAGCAGCACCGCGGAAAGGCTGACCAGGACGGTGGCGCCGGACAGCGCGACGGCCTTGCCGGCGGTGTCCATGGTCTCGCCGACGGCGAGCCGGGCGGCGCCGTGCCGGGCGAGCGCCCCACGGAAGCGCACGACGATGAACAGGGCGTAGTCGATGCCCAGGGCGAGGGCGAACATCATCGCGAAGTTCATCGCCCAGATGGACGTCGGTGTCAGGTGGTTGAGCAGCACCAGGGCACCCGCGGAGGCCGCCAGTCCCGCCATCGTCAGCAGCAGTGGGAGCCCGGCGGCGACCAGCGACCCGAAGGCCAGCACCAGGATCGCGAGGGTCACCGGCCACGACAGCATCTCCGAGCGCATCATCGCGTCGTGGTTGGCGGCGTTGAAGTCGCTCCACAGGACGGAGGCGCCCGTGGCGCTCACCCGGACACCATCTCCGGACAGCGCCCCGAGCGGACCCTTGAGGTCGTCCGCCGCACGGACCATGGCGTTGGTGTCGGCCTTCGCGCCGGCCAGCACGACCGCGGTGCGCCCGTCGGGGCTGATCGTGGTGCCGGGTTGGGGTGGCACCACCTCGCTGATGCGCGGGTCGGCCCGCAGCAGCGCCATCGCCCGGTCGACGACCTGCCGAACAGCGGGGTCGGTCACCGGTCGGTCGGCGGCGATGACGACCTGGAGAGCCGAGGAGGCGTTGCCGTCGAAGTGCTGCTCGGCGAGCTCACGGACGCGCACCGACTCCGAGCCGTTGGCCTGCCAGCCCGCGCCGGCCAGCGCGGACGTCACCTGCGGGGCGAAGGCGCCGAGCCCGGCGACCACGACGAGCCAGAGCACGGCGACCAGCCGCAGGCGGCCGGCAGCCCGGAGACCGAGCCGGCCCAGGAGACCCGGCGGTCCGCTCCGTTCGGGATGAAGGCGCTCACGCCTGCCCTCCGCCGGGCGGGGAGGGTGGTGCACCGGGTCGTGGTGCGGCGCGTGCGGGTGGTCGGTCGTCGTCATGCGGGGCCTCCGTGGGGGCAGCCGAAAGCGGGTGTGGGCAGGTGTGGTTCTCGGCACGGCGGCGTGCGTTCCCGATGCCCACCGGTGGGCCGTACGCATCGCGCCGGGTCGGCTATGCGACCGACCGGTGCTCTCGCAGGGTCGTCCGAAGCGAGCGGAGCGCGTAGTGGCAGCGGGACTTGACGGTGCCCGGGGGCACGCCGAGGATCTCGGCGGCGGCCTTGATGGAGCGGTCCTCGAAGTAGACCTGCGTGACCACGGCGCGGTGCTGATCGCTCAGGGACGCCAGCGCCGAGCGAACCGACCAGGCCGTCAGGAGCAGGTCGATCTCGTTCGTGGCCGCGCTTTCGTCGACGAGCGTGTCGGGGGCGTCGAAGCCGACCTCGACGGGCCGGTACCGGCGCGAGCGCAGGTGATCGATGAGCAGGTTCCCGGCCACCCGGTAGAGCCACGGCAGCGCGCTCCGGTGGTCGGACGACAGCACCTCGGGATGGTGCAACGCACGGAGGAAGGTCTCCTGCGTGAGGTCCTCGGCCAGCTGCGGATCCCCGAAGGTGCGCTTGGCGAGGTAGGAGAGGACCGCGGGGCGGTGCATGGCGCTCAACCGGCGGAACGCGACCTCGGACATCCGGGCCCGGACGGCCGGGGAGCCGTTCACCCGTGTGGGTCTGCTGTGGGTGAGCGTTCTCATGAAGGTCCTCGCGCGTCGATCAGGGAGTTGTGCCGGTCGTGCCGACGATCGAGGTTTGCATGGCGGGAAAGAGGGAAACATCCGCCAGCCAGGCACGTCTGGGCAGTCGGTCGGATGGCAGGCGGGGACACGGCCGGGGCGGTCGGCCTCGACATCGGCTACCCCCGCAGCACCCGACGACTCCCCGGCACAAGCCGTCTGACCTGTGCTTTTGTGCCGACTGGCGGATATCTCTCCAGCCACGGGAACGGCGAGTACCGGCTCACTGCGGCCGGACGGAGCCGCAGTGAGCCGGGAGGGGCTCAGGGCTTTGCGATCGTCGTGGTGGTGCCGTGGATCGCGCCGGCGGTCTTGATGATCGAAGTGGCGTCGATCGGCACGATCTGCCGGTCGGGGCAAGCGGCCCGGCACGCGTCCGTGGCCTCCCGCTCGGCAGCCGTGCCGGCATCGTGTTCCGGCTATCTTCGGGGCCGAACGCCCGCCGAGGAGAGGGAACGACCCGCGATGACCAGCCAGGCAGCACCGTTCGACGACCTGGACCGCAAGATCGTCACCGCCCTGATCGACAACGCCCGGGCCAGCTTCGCCGAGATCGGCGCGGCGGTCGGCCTGTCGGCCAGCGCGGTCAAGCGCCGGGTCGACAGGATGCGGAAGGACGGCGTGATCACCGGCTTCAGCGCCACCGTCAGACCCGCTGCCCTCGGCTGGCGCACGGAGGCCTACGTGGAGGTGTACTGCGACAGCGCCGCGCCGCCCAGGCGCCTCGCGGAAGTCGTGCGCGACCACCCCGAGATCACGGCTGCCATGACCGTGACCGGCGCCGCCGACGCACTGCTGCACGTCCGGGCCACCGACGTCGAGCACTTCGAGGAGGTGCTGGAACGGATCAGGAGCGAGCCGTTCGTCCGCAAGACGATCAGCTGCCTGGTGCTGACCCACCTGCTGCCGGAGAGCCCGGAAGCCGGGATCGGCCAGCCGGCACCCCGGGGCGCAACGAACGTGCGCTGATCGCCGACATCACGCAGCGTTCCGGCGCATTCGAGCAGCTGTTGCGCCTTGTCGTGCGGCGCGGTGGGTTCCTACCGTTGGGGCATCCCCTGATCGTCACTCATCGGAAGCGGAGGACCCCTCTGTGCCCACGAGCCTCTCTGTGCCCACGAGCCTCTCTGTGCCCACGAGCCCCTCTGCGTCCACGAACGGTGTGCGCCCCCGGCGCTACCTGACCTGCGAACCCACCCACTTCGACGTGCGGTACGCCATCAATCCGTGGATGCGTGAAGACACCCGGGTCGACCGCGCCCTCGCCCGCGCCCAGTGGGAAACGCTGATCCGCGCCTACCGCGAGCACGGCCACACCGTGGAGACGGTGGACCCGACGGAGGGACTGCCCGACATGGTGTTCGCGGCCAACGCGGCCCTGGTCCTGGGCGGTCGGGTCTTCGGCTCCCGGTTCCACGCTCCCCAGCGCCGGCCCGAGTCCGTCGCGTACGGGAACTGGTTCAAGGCGGCGGGCTTCGACGTCACCGAGGCGGAAGCGGTGTGCGAGGGCGAGGGCGACCTCGTACCGGCAGGCCCCTTCATCCTGGCGGGCACCGGTTTCCGGACGACCACGGCGGCCCATCACGAGGTGCAGGAGTTCTTCGGCCTGCCGACGATCAGCCTGCACCTGGTGGATCCCCGCTTCTACCACCTGGACACCGCGCTGTTCGTCCTGGACGACCGGAACATCGCCTACTTCCCCGACGCGTTCTCCCCCGAAAGCCGCGCGGCACTGGAGCGCCTCTACCCGGACGCGGTGATCGCCACCCTCGAAGACGCCCTGGCGTTCGGCCTCAACTCCGTCTCGGACGGACGCCACGTCTTCGTCGCCCCACAAGCCGAAGGCCTCATCGGCCGGCTCGCCGACCACGGCTACGTTCCCGTCCCCGTCGACCTGTCGGAATTCCACAAGGCCGGCGGAGGCATCAAGTGCTGCACCCAGGAGATCCACGCATGACCACCCCCACCGGAACCCACCGGACCACCCCCGCACCGCACTCGTCGGCCGAGCTGATCAGGGCGGAGGCGCCGGTCCTCGCGCACAACTACCACCCCCTGCCCGTGGTCGTCGCCCGGGCCGAGGGCGTCTGGGTCGAGGACGTCGAAGGCCGCCGCTACCTCGACCTGCTGGCCGGCTACTCGGCCCTCAACTTCGGCCACCGTCATCCGGCGCTGACCGCGGCCGCGCACGACCAACTCGACCGGCTCACCCTCACCTCGCGGGCCTTCCACCACGACCGCCTCGCCGGCTTCGCCGAGGGGCTGGCCCGACTGACCGGCCTCGACATGGTGCTGCCGATGAACACCGGCGCCGAGGCGGTGGAGAGCGCCATCAAGGTCGCTCGCAAGTGGGCGTACGAGGTCAAGGGCGTCGCCAGGGACCGGGCGACGATCGTCGTGGCCGCCGAGAACTTCCACGGCCGCACGACCACGATCGTGGGATTCTCCAGCGACGACACGGCCCGGGCCGGATTCGGCCCCTTCACCCCGGGCTTCCGCGTCGTTCCCTTCAACGACCTCGCCGCGCTCGAAGCAGCCGTCGACGAGACGACGGCGGCCGTGCTGATCGAACCCATCCAGGGCGAGGCGGGCGTGGTCATCCCGGACGACGGATACCTCACCGGCGTCCGCGACCTGACCCGGCGTGCGGGCTGCCTGTTCATCGCCGACGAGATCCAGTCCGGCCTCGGCCGCACCGGCCGCACCCTGGCCGTCGACCACGAATCCGTCGTGCCGGACGTCCTGCTCCTCGGCAAGGCCCTCGGCGGCGGCATCGTCCCGGTCTCCGCAGTCCTCGCCCGCCGCGACGTCCTCGGCGTGCTGCGCCCGGGCGAGCACGGCTCCACCTTCGGCGGCAACCCCCTGGCCGCGGCGGTCGGTTCGGCCGTCGTCGACCTGCTGGCCACCGGGGAGTTCCAGCGCCGTGCGGCCGAGCTGGGCACCGTACTGCACACCGGCCTGGCCGCCCTGGCCGGGCGGGGGATCACGGGCTTCCGGGCGCGCGGGCTCTGGGCGGGCGTGGACATCGATCCGGCCATCGCGACGGGCCGTGAGATCAGCGAACGGCTCATGCACGAGGGCGTCCTGGTCAAGGACACCCACGGTGCCACGATCCGCCTCGCCCCACCCCTGACGATCACGCGCGAGGAACTGGAGTCGGCCCTGGCGTCGCTGGAAAAGGTCCTCGGGCAGAGCAGTTAGCGCAGACCTGTGCCGCTCGACGAGGACGCGGCCGAGGCCTTCGCGGCGGATGCTGCCGATGACGCGCTCGCAGTGGGCGTTCATCCGAAGTCCGCGGTGCACTCCTGGGCACGTCCGGTTCGCGAGCAAGTCGCTGCTCGCGGGACGTGCCGCTGACCAGCTCCCGCAACTGAGCACGTCCTCCTCGTCGGTGGCCGACCGGTCGGGTATCCGGCCTCCGTCAGGTCGTCGTCGGGATCCGATCCGATCCGGTGCGCTCGCGTTCGACGGCGCGCTCCAGTGCCTCGTGGCCGGACCCGCAGGTGCGGAAGCCGCTGCGGCATCGCTGCCGACGGCGCCCGCCGGCCGAGGGCGCGTCGAGGGGGTGGGCCCAGGAGCCCTGGTGCGTAGGGCGGTTGGGGCTCGGGGCCGGTGGCGGCGCGGGCTCCTGGGGCCGCGCCGCTGTGCGTCGGGTCGGCTGGGTCGTGGGTGTCGGGCGGTCAGGCCAGGGCGAGGGCGATGACGAGGATGGCGATCAGGGCGGCCGAGATGCCGAGGACGAGGCGGACGTTGCGGGTCTGGGGGTCCGGTGGGGTCGTGGGGTGGGGGGACCTCGGTGGGGTGGCGTGGCGGGGGCCGGGGGGTGGAGTGATCGGCGGGGGGTCGGGTTCGGTGGGTGCGGGCGGGGGGCTGGTGGGTGGCTGTGGGGTGGGAGAGAGGGGAGGGGTTTCCGGTTCGGGGTGTGGCTGTGGCTTTGGTTGTGGCTGGGGTTGGGGCTGGGCGCGGGGTGGGGTGGTGGGGGGCGGGTAGACCAGTCGTTGCCAGACCCGGGTCGGGAGGTCGGGCGACGGGTCGTTCGACTCGGGTGGGGGGACGAGTCGGCGGAGCAGGTCCTGTTCGACGGCGGAGCTGTCGCGCTGGAGCTGGTCGAACAGGGTGATGAGGGCCTGCTCGTGCCGGGGCTCCCGGGTGTACGGGGCCACGGCCCAGCCGAACAGCCAGGCGGCGCGTTCGACGAGCTGGTCGTCGGGGGCGTCGTGCTCGCCTTGGGGCGCCCGGTCGGACCGGTAGAGGTAGAGCTGCTGTCGCAGGACCTCGGCGCAGAGCAGGTGGCAGTCCTCCGGGGGGCGCGAGCCGGTGAGGATGCAGAGGACGAACAGCAGGCGCTTGGTGGCGGTGCCGGAGAGGTCCTCCTCGCGCAGCAGGTCCAGCAGGGGCCCGTCACCGATGCCGGTGGACAGGCCGACCAGGCGGGGGAGGATGTCTTTGGTGGGGGCGGGGTCGTCGAGCTCCCGGCGCAGCGTCCGGAGGGACGGTGGCGGGCGGTGGTCGGCGGGCGGGTCGGTGTAGACGCCTCGGTCGTCGGAGTCGTCGGAGTCGTCGTGGCGGTCGGCATTGCCGTCGGGGGCCGGGGACGGCGGCTCGGGATCGTGGTCGAGTGGGCCGTGGTCGAGCGGGTGGTGTTCGGCGGGCCGGTGGTCGGCGGTGGGCCGGCGGTCGTCGTCGCGGCGGCCGGGCCGGGTGTCCTCCGGCCGGGGTGGTTCCGTGCGGCCGGGCCGCGGGCGGCTGCCGCGGTCGACGCCGAGGACGTGGGAGAGCCGGCGCAGGCGTTCGGCGGTCGACAGGGTCGCGGCGTCCCGGAGGTCGTTCGCGTGGAGTTCGGACAGCCCCGGGGCCCGTACGGGGCGTTCCAGCACGAGCTCGACCATCCGGGCGGCCAGGGTGTGGGCGAAGTCGCTCTCGGACCGCCGCGGGTCGACCCGCGACCGTGCGCCCTGGTGGCCCGCGTCGGTCGTCCAGTCCGTGACCCAGGTGACCGCCAGGTCGTGGCGGTCCGTCACGTCGTAGGTCGCGAAGGTCCAGGGCTGGCCGAGCCAGTCGCGGCCGAAGATCTCGTACAGGCCCCTGATCACCGCGGCGGAGCGGTTGCGGTCGGGCCAGCCGGGCAGGGAGTCGGCGCGCAGCGACAGCCGGGCTCCCGGGCGGCGCAGCAGGGCCGCGACCGCGACCGTGAGCGCGTCGGTGACCTCGCCGATCCGGCTCGGGGTGTCGGGCCAGGCCTCCTTGGCGGTGTCCGCCAGCAGGGCGTACTCGACCCGGCCGCACCGGCCGGTGGTCGTCTCGGCGAACTCCTGGGAGCCGAACGGCCAGCCGTACAGGGCCAGGGCGAGCCGGGGGCCGAGCAGGTCCTGGTCACCGAGCAGCAGGTGGCAGGCGGTGTTGGGCCGCCCGCCCGCGTCCGTGGTCGGCCAGCGCCGGATGACGGCGGCCTCGCCGCGTTTGGTGAGGGTGCGGACCAGGCTGGGCCGCGCCGCGCCGTCCACCCGGAGCAGCGGGGCGAGTTCGCGGGAGAGGTCGTCGGCGCGCTCCGGGGAGCAGGACCAGGCAGTGGCGGCCATGCCGGAGCTGCGGCGCCCCTGGTTGCCCTTCCAGCGGAACACGACCTGGTCGACCGACTCCTCCGGGCCGCCGGCGCTCATCGGGCCACCTCCGGGCCGGCGGCCAGCTCGATGATGCCGTGCATCGCGAGCAGCGAGATCAGCGGTTCCAGCACCCGCTGCGCCCGGACGCCGCGCGGGTAGCGGCTGTCCTCCTGCCGGCCGCCGGTGGCGGAGGCGATGTGCATGGTGCAGTGCAGGGCGGTGTCGAAGGGGCGCAGCCAGGCCTTTCCGGCGTGGCGGTGCAGCAGCGCGTACACGTCGCGGCTCTCCTCGTAGAGCCGTCGGCGGCTCAGGGGGACGGTGCCGGGCTCGGTCAGCCAGCGGTCCACCGGGGGCTCGGAGCGCAGCAGGTCGGCCTTGGCGACCACGACCGCCGACGGGACGGTCAGGTACGGGCCGGTCCGCGGGATGCGGTCCAGGGCGGTGGCGAACGCGGGGTCGCCGTCCCGGCTGACGTGCAGGTCGAGCGCGGTGCGGATCTCGTCGAGCTGGGGCAGGGGCATGGCCAGGGTGGGGTCGACGACGAAGACCAGGGCGTCGATGCCGAGCAGGAAGCGCAGCAGCGCGTCGGTGCGCAGCAGGTCCTCGCCGGCGAGGTCGAAGAAGGCCAGCGGGCGGACCCGGCCGCGGGCGTCGGTGATCAGCAGGGACTCGACGAAGCGGGCGGACTCGCTGTCGCCCAGTCCGGCGGTGTGGGCGATCACGTTGCCGTCGCGCAGCGGCACCACGCGGTCGTTGAGGAAGCTGGCGTGCTGCTCCGGGTTGACGGACTGCCAGCTGACGCCGTACGGCTTCAGTCGGTCGTCGGCGATCTCGGCGATCATCTGGGTCAGCAGGTGGCTCTTCCCGGTGTTCGACTGGCCGATCATGGCGACGGTCAGCGGACGCCCGTTCCTCAGGTAGGGCACCGGGATGTGGTGCGGCGGCGTCGTCTGGTTGCCCTGGCAGAGCTGGAAGGCGCCGCGCAGTTCGTCGGCGAGCAGCCGGTCGCTCTGGCGCTCGGAGAACGCGTACGGCTGGAGTTCCTGGACGGCGTCGGGGACGTGGAGCGCGTTCGGGTCGAAGCGGATGTACTCCAGGCAATAGGGGCAGAGCACGTCGCCGGAGTCGTCGGCCCCCGCCGTGCCCGGCGTCCCGTACGGGCCCGCGGGCGCGGCGGTGCCGTCGTCCGGGACGCCGGGGCCGTGCGGTGTGCCGTCCGCGCCGGGGCCGCCGGGCGGGTCGCCGCCGGCGGCGCGCTTCAGGGAGACGGCGTGGTCGAACGCCGTGCGGTGCGCGGCGAGGCCGTCGCCGCCGACGGTGCGGCCGGTGGCGTGCCGGTCGGGGGAGAGCAGACCGAGGAGCGCGGCCGGGGTGGGGCGGTCGACGGCGCGGGCGGCGAACGAGCTCCGCATGGTGTGGGCGAGCGAGCGGTGGTCGCCCAGGTCGGCCGGTGTCCGGTCGGATTCGCCGGGCCGCCCGGTGACCAGGCGGTACATCACCTGGGCGGTGCTCCACAGGGCGTCGCGGGGGTCGCTGTGCCCGGTGCCTTCGCGCAGTTCGGGGGAGGCGTACGGCGCGGGGCCGCGCGGGGTGCGCGGCCGGCCGGTGTGGGCGACCGCGTCCAGGCCCCACAGCTGGACGGAGCGGCCGTCCCAGCGGACCGTCGAGGGGGTGAGGCCCTGGTGGACGAGGCCGAGTTCGGCGAGCAGGGCGGCGGCGTCGACGAGGTCCCGCTCGATGGTGCGCAGTTGGGTGCCGGCGAGGCTGTGCAGCCGGTCGGCCCGGTTGCCGCGCGGCGGCTCGTAGAGGACGAACGGCTCGGTCACGTCCAGGTCGTAGCCGATCACCACGGGGAAGAGCCGGGCGGCCTCGGTGCCGCCGAAGGTGCGGTGCAGGCGCAGGGCGGTCGCCGCCTCGCTGTCCAGCGCGTCCCGGACGGCCTCGGTGACGCCGGCCCCGTCGGAGACGGCGGCCCGGACCTGGACGCACCGGAGGGTGCCGTCGAGCATCGCGTTGCGCATCCGGGGGACGCCGCGGTCGGGGCCGGACGGGTCGGGGCCGAACCGGGCGGCCGCGACCCGCCGCCGCCCGGCGGGGGTCAGGTACGGCAGGTCGACGCCCTTGCGGCGACCGGGGTCGTCGGGGCTCGGCGGGTGCGTGCCGGACCCGGTGGTGCTCACCACTGCTCCTCCTCCTCGTCGTACGGCGAGACGTGCCGTTGCCGGACCGTCTCGACCACCCCGGCGCGCAGCGCGGTCAGCCGCAGCCGGCCGGCGTAGCGCCCGGCGGCGGTCCGCACCTCCCGGCCGTCCTCGGCCGGATGGCCGCCCGCCGCGCTCCCGGCGGTGCCCTCGCGGGCGGCCTCGGGGGCGAAGCGGATCAGGGCGACCGCGTCGGGGTTGCGGCTGAGCAGGTCCAGCTGCTCGGCCGAGTTCAGTTGCAGGAGGCCTTGGCCGTCCTGCTCGGGGCCGATCGGGTCGGCGGCCCGGCGGATGTCGATGCCCAGCAGCCCGGACGGGCCGCTGCGCGCCCGGTGCGGGTCCGCGAACGGAGGGGCGGTCAGGACGTCGTTGCGGCGCAGGTGGGCGCGCGCCACGCCGAGCAGCTCGCGCACCCGTTCGGCGATCCGCTCCTGGGCGGCGTCGCCGGCGTGGCCGCGTTCGACCGCCCCCCAGTACGGCTCCAGGGCGGTCAGGGCGGCGTCCGCCAGGTCACCGGCCAGGGTCGGCACCAGGTCCGGGCCGCCCTTGGCCTCCCCGCGCTCCAGCCAGCGCGGGCCGGGTCCGCCGGCGCCCGGGGTGATCGTGGGCGCGGCCGCGCGGGGACCGTGGGCGTCGCCGGAGCCGCGCGGGTCGGGTGTCGGGGCGCGGTCCCACCATTCCTCGTCGGCTTCGGCGGGGACACTCGTCCAGTCGTCGTCCGGGGCGTCGTATCCGTCCCGGTCGTCCCGGTCGTCCCGGCCGTACCCCCGGTAGGGGTCCTCGGACTCCTCCTCGGCGGTGCGACCGAGCCAGTCGTCCTCGCTCTCGGCGGCGGCCCCGGGCCGCTCGGCGGCGAGGTCGCGGGTGGCCTCCTCCTCGGCGGCGGCCGCGGTGGCCCGCAGCACGCCGACGACGGACAGCGCCGCGTCGGCGCAGTAGCGGCGCTCCTCGACCGCCCAGAACTCCCGCAGGGCGCGGGCGAGCAGTTCGTCGAGGTCGTTCAGTTCGTCCTGCAGGGGCGTGATGCCGCGCTCCAGGCCCCACCGCTGCGCGTGGTCGTGCCAGCTGCGCAGCACCAGCCAGGCGGCGAGACCGAGACCGGCGAGCAGGCCGACCGTACCGGCCCAGACCGGCAGCCCGGTCCGGGCGGCCGCGGTGGCCGCGGCGGCGGCCCCGAGGACGGCGGCCAGGCCGAACCGGCCGGCGTCGGAGATCCGTCCGGAGCCGCCCGGCAGCCGGATCACGGTGGCCAGGACGCTCAGGACGAGCAGCGCCGGGACGGCGAGCGCGGCCGGCAGCGCCGGCCAGGTCCAGAGCCCGCCGGACGCACCGGCGAGCGCGGCCGCGGCCAGCACCCCGGGGCCGGGCGGATCGGGCGGCAGCGGACGGTCGGACGGGCCGGACGCCCGCAGCCCGTCCAGCTCGGCCAGGAGCGGGGCGTTGGACAGCGGCTGCACCTGTTCGGCGAGCAGCGCGAACCGCTGGGCCACCGAGCGCAGCGGCAGTCCGTCGCGGAGCAGCCCGACGGCGAGGCCGCGCAGGCTCTCGCCGATCCGCTCGCCGGTGGTGGTGGGCGGATCCACGGCGATGCCCAGCCGGGCCAGCCGGGTCGCGGACTCGGCGGCCGGCTGGGTGCCGGCGATGCCGCCGTCACTGCGCAGCACCTCGCCGACCACGCTGCCGTACCGGTCGAGCGCCTGCCGGCCCCGGCCGAGCGCGGCCTCCAGGGCGCGCCGGGCGGCGCCGGTGAACAGCCCGGCCGGGCCGCCGAGCCTGACCAGTTCGCCCTCCGCGGCGGCCAGCTCGGTGACCACCTCGTAGTACGCCCGGGACGCCGGCCCGCCGTCGACCCGCCGCCCGGGGGTGCCGGTGGTGGAGCCCTCGACCAGCCCGGCGAGGACGGTGGGGTGACCGCCGGTCGGGCTGCCCGAGGCGGTGCCGTGCGAGCCGGCGAAGCGGAGCAGTGCCTCGCTCCAGGCCTGGCCGCGGACCTCCGGGGAGAGGCCGTGCTCCATCACGCGCAGCGCCGGAGCCGCCACGCCGTCGGGCAGCGAGCCGAGCAACTCCAGTGTCTCGTCGAACAGTTCGGTAACGGAGAGGAGGTCGACCAGCACCGCCAGGGCCTGCGGGTCGGCGGGCCCGGCCGGGTCGTCGGCGCCGTGCCCGGCCTGGAGGTCGCCGGCCCAGACCAGGCCGGCCTCCGGCGTGCGCAGGGTCGCGGGCCGCACCAGCCGGCGCTCCGCCGGGTAGCCCTCGGCGGGGTACGCGGGCAGCCCGCCCACCAGCAGGCAGACCACCCGCACCCGGCCGGGCGTGCGGTAGCCCATGATCTGCTCGAACCGGGTGCGGTGCTCGCGCAGCCCGGCGGGGGTGTCGACCACCAGGAAGCGCTGGTCGTGCGGCTGGGCCAGGCCCTGGGCCGCGAGCCGGGTCGCGACGGCGCTGCGCAGCACGGCCGGGTCGTCGCCGGCGAGTTCGTCGGTGCGCAGGTCGAGGTGGACGACCGGTGGGGACAGCGGCAGGGGGGCGCTCACGCGGGCTCACCGTCCCGTCGCTCCGAGCCCGGGTGGTCCGGCTTCTCCCAGAAGGACCGCCCGCGCGGCTCGTCCGACGGGTCCCGGCGCGGTGGTTCGCTCCGGGGCGCCTCCCACTCGGTGTCGCGGTCGGTGTGCCGGGTGGGGCCCGGCTCCGCGGCCGGGGCGGGCGGGCGGTCCCAGTCCCACTCCGAGGCCCGGTCGTCCCTCCGGTCGGCGGGGCGGCTGTCGGCCCGGTCGGTGGCCGGGTCGTCGGTGCGGTCGACGGACCGCCGGTCGGCCCGGTCGGTGAAACGGCCGGAGCCCGTCCTCCGGTCGTCGTGGCGCGGTGCGCCGGTCCGGTCGTCGGCCCGGTCGGCGGTCCGGTCGTCGGCCCGGTCGGCGGCCCGGTCGTCGGAGCGGTCGGCGGTGCCGGTGCGGTACCGGTCGTCGTGGTCGTCCGCGTGGCCGACGCGGCCGTCGACGTCCCGGTACCCGCCCTCGTGGTGGCCGCGGTCCGTGCCGTACGCGCCGTCGTCGTACCCGGCGGCGCCCCGGCCCCGCCGGTCCGCTTCGTCGTACCCGCGTCCGCGCCCGGGACGGCGTCCCGCATCACGGTCGGTGCGGGTGTCGCGGTCGGTGCGGTCGTCGCGCGGCGGCTCGGCCGTCGGGTCCCAGCCGCCGGGTCCCCGCGGGTCCGGCCCCCGTCCGTCGGGCCGGTCGGCCGGGCGCGTGGTGCCGAAGTCGTCCTCCTCGCGCACCGGGGGGCGGGTGCCGGACCCGCCGTAGGCGTCGTCGTCGAGGTCCGCGGCGGCGCGCGGGGACAGTTCGCCGCGCAGGATGACGTCCAGCAGCGCCTCCAGCGTCGGCTGGACGGCCCGCTGGTCGTTGAACTCCAGCCGCAGCGCGGCCGGCAGGGTGTCCGCCCAGAACTGCCACAGCGGGCGGAACCAGCCGTCGACCCGTTCCCCGCCGGACTCCCGGCGGGACTTGAGCATCCGCAGCTGCTGGGGCGCGATCTCCTCGACCAGCTTGACGAACAGCGGGTCCGGCCGGCTCGCGGAGCGGGTCAGGCCCGCCGGGCGCGCCCCCATCAGCCGGCTGCAGTAGTCCTCCACCGTCCGTTCGTCGTCCAGCACCGTCCACCGCTCGTAGGCGCGCAGCAGCTCGGCCCAGCTGGAGACGCCGTTCTGCTGCTCGCCCAGGCGCAGCCGCACGCCCGGCACGTCCACCCCGCGCTCCCGGAACAACCGCAGCCGGATCACGCGGGGGGAGTGGTCGGGGCCCTCCAACACGTCCACCTGCCCGTTCCAGAGGAGGGCCAGCAGCCGGTGCAGGATGAGCCGGCGGTCCGCCTCGGTGGAGACCAGCCAGTCGTCGCGGTGACCGAGGCGCTGGCGCCAGCGCAACACGTCCTCGGACTGCTCGTGGTCCTTCGCCTTCGCCCACTGGCGCAGCATCTTGCGGGCCTCGGGCACCTGGGTGAGGCTCATCTCGCTGCGGAACAGCACGACCGTGATCGACTGGGTCTCGACCCCCCGGAACTCCGCCCGGGCCTCCTTCGGCAGCCGCAGCGCCTTCCGCAGGAAGTCCTCCACCTCGTCCGCGGACTTCACCCGCGGGTACGTCACCAGGGCCTTCAGCGGCCCGGTGCCCTCCGGCACGAACCCGGCCGGCAGCAGCCCCGCCAGCTTGCGGCCGAACTGCTCCAGCGCCTCCTTGCTGACCTGCTCGGCGTCCTCCGCGCTGCCGGCCGCCGCAGCCAGCAGCACTCCCATCGCGGGCAGCAGCGGACGCTCCTCCAACTGCTCCCCGCTCTCCGCGAACAGCCGCTTGACCCCCGCCTCGACGGCCGCCTTGACCTCGCCGACGGCACTGCCGGGGTTGCGCCGGCTGAGCGTGTTGGCGGAGCGCCACTCGTCGCCGCCCACCAGCCGCATCAGCAGGGCCGCCTCGTCCTCGGTGTCGGGCAAGCCCTCGCGGGCGGTGAGCCGGGCGACCAGGTCGTCGTAGAAGTGCTTCAGGTCGCGCTGCGGCGGCAGCAGGTACGAGACGCCGGTGCGGTCCTCGTAGAGCGTCTGGGACTGTTCGGCGAACGCCCGCGGCTCGTCCTTGGCGTGGTTGCGGAAGGCCGAGGCGAGCCGGGCGACCTCGGTGTCCAGCGCGCGGGCCGTCGGTTCCCACCGCTGCTGCTGGCTCTTCCAGCCCTCGTGCCACAGCTGCCGGCTGCGCCAGCGGTACCAGGCGTCCTGGGCGTGCAGCACGGCCTGGACGTCGTCGTCGCCCCAGCGCGGCTGGGCCAGGCCGCCCATCCGGCGCCGGATCCGGGGGACCGGCGGCGGCTGCTCGTGGGTGCCGGGCGGCAGCGGCGGGGTGTGGGTGCGCTGGTCGAGCATGCCGAGGAAGCCCAGGCGCACGAGGTCGTCGGCGTCCTGCGGCTCGCCCCGCACGATCCGCTGGACGGTGAACGGGTCGACGGTCGCGAGCAGTTTGTCGACCGCGCGGCGGGGCGCGAAGTCCTTGGCCATCTCGGCCGTCCGGACCGCCACCTGCCGTGCCAGGTTGGCCAGTTCGGACTGCATGTCGACGAGTCGGGCGGCCAGCCCGGCCTCGATCGCCGAGCTGCCGCGCGGCTCGGGGACCGGCGGCTGGACCTCCAGGACGGGCCGCAGCAGCAGCTCCTCCAGCCCGGAGTCGGTGAACATCTGCTTCACCAGCTCCTCGGCGGCGCGGATCGGGCGGTGCGTGCGGTCGTCGAGCTGGTCGACGGAGGCGCGCAGGATGCGGCCGGAGACCAGCGAGGCCAGTTCGTCGACCGGCGCGGTCATCGAGGCGACCAGGCTGGTGGAGACCCCGCGCCGGCCGATCCCGGACGGTGAGTTGGCGGCCCGTTGCACACCGCGGTTGATGAAGCTCGCGGCGAAGGTCTGGTAGTCGTCGTCGGCCCGGGTGCGGGCGGCCCGGCCGTCCCCGAGTTCGGTGCCGATGAGCGACATCACCAGCGACACCATGGAGCGGCGCAGGTCGTCGGGGCGGATGCCGGCGGTGCGGTTGAACAGGAAGGCGGTCGGCAGGATCCCGGTGCGCAGCCGGATCGGGGCGGTGTGCGGGTAGCGGATGCGCAGGGTCAGGTCCTCGTCGAGGTCGCCGAGTTCGGCCCCTTCGACAGGCGCGTTCTGCTCGTCGACCAGGCGGAAGAGGTCGACCAGGGCACGGGCCGAGTTCAGCTCCGCCTCCCGGCCGCCGCCGCTCGCCGCCGGGAACGCCGAGGGCATCACGACCAGCGGGTAGATCTTGACGCCGTCGAAGCCCTTCTCCCGGAAGGCGTGGTTGATCAGGTACAGGTAGTCCAGGAAGATGCCGGCGCCGGTGCCGCCCGCGACCGAGAACGCCACGAAGACGTCGCAGCCGTTGACCGGGCCGCCGCCGAGCTGGCTGAGCGTCCCGCCCGAGCGGGCGAGCGCGTCGATGGCCTGCATCAGTGGTTCCAGGACCGGGTCCAGGCCGCCGCGCAGGGTGCCGAACAGCCCGGCCCGGCCGACGGTCGGCAGCTGGCCGGCGCCGTTCTTCAGCGGGGTGACCCTGGGCTCGTTCTGCCGCGGCGGCAGCCAGACGGCGGTCTCCTCGGGCAGGCTGGCCCGGAGCATCTTGGTGACGTCCGGCGAGCTGTCGAAGTTCGGCAGCAGGTCGTGGGTGGAGCGCGAGGTGCGGCTGAACGCGGGGCGCAGCGCCGGGGCGGCGGTGGCGTGCGGCAGCCTGGCCAGGTCGGTCTCGCTGAAGTCGGCGTAGACGAACTGCAGGCAGTCCGGCAGCTGGTAGGGGGCCATGGCGCCGAGGCCGGTCAGCGCCGTGCCGTCCGGTCCGCAGAGCTCGGCGCGCAGCCGCCGGTCGAGTTCCGCGCCGACCAGGCCGCCGGTGCCGCCCAGACCGACGAACAGCATCGGCTGGAAGATCTTCATGGGTTCCGCCTCCATCCGGCCGCGCGGTGCGGCCGGCTCGGGTGTCGGGTGGGACGAGGTGGGCGTGGGTCGCGGTGAGGAGCAGCGGTTCGGGTCACAGGAGGTCGTTCAGCGGGGTGGTCCGCTCGGTCCGGCCCGGCCGGCTGCCGGACGCCGGTGGCGGCGTGCCCGGGCCGGGGCGGCGGCTCGCGCCGAGCGTCAGGCTCAGGCCGTCGGCGAGCTCCACCGGGGTGCCCGCGCCCAGCCGGTGGCGGGTGCGGCGGCGGACCTCCAGTACCGCGCCGCCGTCCTGGCTGCGCTGGACCCGGTACGTCCCGCCGGGCCGGCGGACGAGGCGCGGGTGCGGGCCGCCGACGCCGCTGACCTCGAACCCGTACCAGCCGCCGGACCCGCCGTCGGCGGTGAGCTTCCCGAGTTCCCGGCCGCGGCCGTCCAGCAGGACCAGCTCCAGCCCGGCCGGGGACGTCCCGGTCTTCCTGGCCCGGAGCACGACCAGCAGCGCCAGCACGGCGACCACCACGAGGATGCCGAGCAGCAGGAGGGCCCACCACCACTCGTCCAGGAAGCTGGGCGGTGGCGTGACGGTGACGGACAGCGGGCTGTCGGCGACCACCCGGTCGCGGTCGGAGGTGTCGACGACGGAGACCTTGCCGCCGACGGTGACGCCGTCGTGGCCGAGCAGCCGGCCGAACGCCTTGGCGTCGCCGGCGGTCAGCGTGATGCCGACGCTGCGGGACTCCTTGGGCGCCAGCGTGATCGAGTCCGGGGACAGCGTCAGCAGGCCGGGCGCGACGTCGGTCACGGCCGGGTGCAGGATGTGCGGCGCCGTGTCGTCGTTGCGCAGGTTCAGGGTGCCCTTGAGGGTGTCCCCGGGGTGGACGCGGTGGTCGCCGTCCAGCGAGAAGGCCGCGGTGACCAGCGGCACCGCGGGGGAGACCACCGAGCTGAACGGGCGGTTCTGGTCGGCGGCGAGGCCGGAGGCGGTCAGGGTGCTGGACGCCGTGATCCGGCCGGTGGCACCGGCGGGGACGGTGACGGCGCCGGTGAACGTGGCGTCACCGGCCTTGGCGTCCGGGGCCGCACCGTCGTCGGCCAGGTCGACCCGGACGGCGGGGAAGCCCTCGCCCTCCAGGACGGAGGTGACGGCGAGGTCCTTGAGGTCCTGCTGGTCGGTGATCGCCAGGCCCTTGCGGGTCTGCAGCTTGACCGTCACCGTGGCCTTCTCGCCGGCCCGCGGCGACGGCGGGGTCAGGCTGATCGAGCTGTTCAGGGCGCCGCGCCAGAGCACGCTGACGCTGGCCAGCTGGGACCGGTGGCCCTCGGGAGCGTCCAGGTGGACCCGCCACTGGCCCGGCATGGGGTCGGTGATGCGCAGCGACTCGATGGCCTTGTCCCGCCCGGAGAACTCGAACGTCGAGTCCGGGTCGGACCCGGCGCCGGTGATCGGGCGTCCGCTCGGGTCGAAGTAGGTCGCGGTCACCGCCGGGTCGCCCTTGTCGACCACGATGCTGCCGACGGTGGCGAGCGGGGAGATCCGCACCGGCAGGTCGGCCGGCGGGCGGCCGGTCTGCACCCCCTCGCTCCGCAGGCAGTGGGCGGCGGCGAAGGCGGCCTCCAGGGCGGCGCCGACCTGGCCCGAGTCCTTCACCACCGAGGCGCGGGGCTTGGCACCCGGGAGGCCGACGCAGCCCTCCTGGAAGCCGCCGGCGGCCATCCGGTCCAGTGCGGCCTGGTCGGGCTCCGCGCCGAAGCCGAGCGGCCAGACCTGGATGCCGGCGGCCTTGGCGGCGGCCAGCGCCGCGGTCAGGGCCTCCTCGCCGGCGGCCGCCCGGTGGCCCGGATCGCCGTACGCGGGGCTGTCCTTGACGTCCAGCTTGCCGTCGGTGAGGACGAACAGCACCCGGGGGACGGCGGGGTCGGTACCGGAGGTGAGCCGGCTGATGCCCTGCAGGACGGCGCTCGGGAAGTCGGTGCCCTGGCCCTCGGCGGGGGTGCGGCTGTGCAGCCCGGCGACGCAGACGCCGATCCGGTCGCGGCCGGCGGCGTCCAGGGCGGTCGGCGGACAGACCTCGTCCACCGGGTGCTGGCCCGGCTGGTCGGCGCTCGCGAAGCCGAAGATGCCGACCGTCGAGGCGTGGTGGACCTCGCCGAGGGCGATCCGGACGGCGGCCGCGCGCTCGCGTTCGAGGTCCTCGGGCTTGAGGCTGCCGGACTCGTCGACGGCGACGGCGTAGTCGACCGGGCCGATCGTCGCCGAGGGCGTTCCGGGCGCGCCGGCCGGTGCCCCGGACGGGGACGCCGACGTGGGGGTGGGCGGCGGGGTGTCGGCGCCGGCCGGAGCGGCGGGCAGGCCGGTGGTCAACAGGGCCGCCGTGACGACGGCCGCGGCGCGTCCGAAGCCGCGCCGTGGCCGGCGGGGCCGGGATCGGGGCCGGGTCGCGGCCGTCGCGGCGCGCCCGCGGTGGGGCGCCAGGGACAGGTGGAGCACCGTCATCTCCTCCGGATCAGGGTGCGTGTTCCCGGCCGACCGGCGGGGCCGGCCGGGAAATCGGCGGGTGGGGGCGGACCGGGTGGGCTCAGGCGAGCAGCACTCCGGCGGTGGTGAGGACGGCGCCGGGCGCCAGGCAACCGACGCCCCAGCGGATCCAGCGGTACTTGGCGGCCAGGATGGTGCTGACGTCGACGGCCTGGACGAGCAGCCAGCCGACCGGGTCGCGACCGGCGGCCGAGACCCGGTCGGCCAGTGCCGTCCGGCCCCCGGCGGGCAGCAGGTCGCCGAAGTAGGTGACGCCCTCGTGATCGCGCTGGGTGCCGGTGCGCGGCAGTATCGCCCGCACCAGCGCCACGGCTCCGGCCGCCCAGAACACGCCGCCGAGGACGAGCAGGACGGCGGCGAGCCCGGCCGGGCGGCCGTCCGGCCAGCTGCGGCCGAGCAGCAGGGCCGGGAGGCCGAGGGCGGCGGTGAGCAGGATCGAGGCCTTGGTGTCGGCCCGGCCTATGTCCTCGCGGACGGCGGCCAGCAGGCGGTCCGCGACGAAACGGGTCTCGTCGGGGGCGTCCGGGGGCTTGGGGGCGGTCGGTGGGACGGGGGCGGTGGGGGCGGCCCCGGGCGGGGTGGTGGACCCGGGCGGGGTGGTGGACCCGGCGGCGGAGACGGGCCGCGGGGTCGGTGGCGCGGGGGCGGCAGGGGTCTCGGTCATGGCGTCACCACCCCCGGACCGGGGACCAGGGGCGGTCGTCCCGGTCGTCCCGGTCGTCCCGGTCGTCGTGACCGTCGTCGTCGCGGTCGTCGTGAGCGTCGCCGACCCGGTCGTTCCGTGTCCCGCCCGCGTACCGGTCGTCGCGGTCCTGGGCGCGGTCCTGGGCGCGGTCGCGGCCGCGGTCCAGGTTGCGGTCCTGGGCGCGGTCCGGTTCGGGGGCGCGGTCGTCGTCGCGGTCGGACCACTGCGCGCGGTCGTCCCGGGCCGCGCCGGGCTCCCAGTCGTCGAACGCCTCGCTCGGGCGCCGGCGCGGCCGGGTGTCGGCCGCGGCGCGCCGGGGCGGCTCCGGCTCGGTGTCCAACCAGGATGGCGTGTAGGGGCGTTGGACGAGGTCGGGGGCGCCGGCGGCGCGGTCCGTCCGGGGGGCGGAGCGGGGGGCGTCCCGGCGGTCGCCGTCGTCCCACCCGGTGCGCCGGGTGCGGTCGGCCGGGCCGTCGTGGTCGGGCCCGCTGTCGGGGTCGTCGTGCCGAGGGGCTTTCCGTTCGGTGTGGCGGTCGGTCCCGCGGTCGGTCCGGTCGGTCCCGCGGTCGGTCCGGTCGGTCCGCTCGGTCCGGTCGTAGCGCTCGGACCGTTCGCCCCGGCGGTCCTCGCGGTGGTCCTCGGTCCGGTGGTCAGGGCGGTCGTCCGGATCGTCGTGGTGCCCGCCGGCCGGGAGTTCCCCGCGCCGGGGTGCGGACCGCACCGGCGGCCGGCCGAAGCTGCCCTCGACCCGGTACACCCCGGTGCCGAGCAGCTCGCGGACCTGGCTCTCCAACTCGGCGGACTGGATCACCCCCTTCTCGACCAGGTCCAGGGTGTGTTCGAGCAGTTCGCGCTTGTCCGCGCGGGCCTCCTGGCGCAGCAGCTCCATGAAGGCGCGGGCCTCGCCCGGGTTGTCGGCGAGCATGAAGCAGATCTGGCTCCACTCCCCGCCGTCGAGCATCACCCGGAACTTCTGCATCCTCAGCTGCAGCAGTTCGCCCGAGCGGTGTTCGCCCGTCAGGGAGTGCACGTGCTCGCGCTCGGCCATCGTCCCCCGGTGGTCGTCGTCCCGGACCTCCTCGGCGTGCGTGATGGTCTTGCGGTCGACGGCGAAGCGGACGAACAGCTCCGCGCTCAGCCCGAGGTCGTACCCCAGGTCGTCCCACTGGCCGTTGCGACAGGCGGCCTTGACGGAACGGTCGGCCTCGGCGGCGGCCGACACGGGGTAGCCGGCGCAGATGCCCCGCAGACGCTCGGTGAGCGGGGCCCGCAGCCGGACGGCCACGTTGGTCACCTGCTCGTCCACCACCTTGAGGTAGTCGGTGGCCGTCCACTGGACGTCCACCTCGACCTCGAAGAAGGTGGTGCCACCGGCCGCCGGCACCTGGAGCGACATCCGGGTGACGTGCGTGCCGCGCGCCACTTCGCAGACCGTCACCGGGCGGGCCAGGAAGGGGCGGTCGACGTGCTCGTTGCCCCTCGCGGTGACGACGCTGTGGCCGCCGTTGCGGTAGAAGACCACCAGTGCGACACCCGGTCCGGGCCGGCGGATGCCGGTCTCCGGGCGCGGGTACTCCTTCAGCAGCGGACCGGCGGGGTGCGTCGTCGCCGGCCCGGCCCCGCCGGGGGACTTCCGGGCGGGCGTCGGGGTGGGCTTGGGGGTGTCCGTCATCGTTCGTCCTCCTCCGGGTCCTGGTGGCGGTGATCGCGGTGGTCGCGGGCGGACCTGTTCCGCTCCGGCCGGCTGTCGTTGTGGCGGCCGTTGTCCCGGCCGCGGTCGTCCTGGCGTCGGTCGTCGCGGCTGCGGTCGCGGTCGCGGTCGCGGTCGGGGTCGTCTTGGCGTCGGTCGTCCCGGCGCCGGTCGTCCCGGTGGCCGCGTTCCGGGCGGGGCCGGGCGACGAGCTCCCCCCGGCGGTCGTCGGGGGCGGGTCGGCCGCTGGTGGCGAGGTGCCAGAGCCGGCGGGCCGCGGTCTTGTCCAGCGGGTCGTCGGGGTCGTTCATCATCCGGCGCAACAGCCAGTCCAGGAGCTGTCGTTCGCGGTCCTCGGCGATCAGGTGGGGCAGCAGCGCGGCCAAGCCGCGCCGGGTGTCCGGCCCGTCCTCCGGCCCGCCGTCCTCCTCGGGGACGGCCCCGCGCAGCCAGTACTCCAGGCAGTCGACGGCGGCCTCGTGCGAGCGCGGGGTGCGCAACGCCGTCCACATCAGGTCGGCCAGGGCCCCGGACCGGTCAGGGCGGGTCGCCGCGATGGCCAACGGCAGTGGCCAGTCGAGGAGTTCCGCGAGGTCGGGCGAGTCCTCGCCGTCCCACACCTCGCCGACCGTGGTCAGCGCCAGCCGCACGGTGGTGAGCAGGCCGAGGTCCTGGTAGGGCACCCGGCGGTCGGCCGTCCACTCGGCGATCCGGCGCAGCACCGCCCGGTCGTCGGGGCCGGACAGCAGCCGGACGGCGCTGTACGAGGCGAGCGGTGCCTGGTCCTCGTCCTCGTCGGCGCCGATCCGGGCGAGCCGGTCCAGCGCCTCCTCGACCGGGGCGATGCGGCCGAAGCCGAGCGCCATGGCGGCGGTCCAGCGCAGCCGGGCCGAGTCGGAGCCGGCCCAGTCGCGGACCAGGGCCCGGACGGTGGGCCGGTGGCTCTCGTGCCGGGCGGTCTGGTCGAGGACGGTGGCGGCGAACGCGCGCCGCTGGGTGGCGGGCGCGGTGGCCATCGGGCGGACCAGCTTCTCGTAGCCGGTGGCGAAGTCCCGGGCGCACAGCTCGCCGGAGGCCAGTGCTGCCCGCACCCAGACCTCGGGCCGCGGGTCGTCGGCGAGCAGCCGCATCCAGCGGACCACCGGTTCGCGGGCCGGGTGGTGGCGGTCCCAGACCTCGGCGAGTACTGCGGCGGGCAGCGCCGCGCCCCGGTAGCGGACGATCCGGGCCGGGGCGCCGATGCCTGCGGTCTCCACCTCGCCGGTGGTCAACTCGGCCCGCAGGAAGGCCAGATCGGAGGTCGGGTCGTCGCAGAACAGCGGCCGGGCGGGCGCGTTGGCCGGGTCGCGGGCGATCGCGAGCTCCCAGGTGAGCAGGTGCGCGGCCTCCGCGACGGTGCTGTGTGCCGAACCGTTGAGGACGGCGAGGGCGATCCGCGACGCGGTCGGGTGCAGCACCGTGGCGGCCGAGCGTTCGCTGGTGTCCGTGGTGTCGGCGATCTCCCGGTCGGCGCCGGCGAACCACTCCTGGGCCTGCTGCGGGGCCAGGCTGGCGCAGCCGTCCAGCAGGTCCGCGCGGCCGAGCCGGCCCAGCACGTGGGCCGCGATCAGGTCGGCGAGCAGTTCGGCCTCGGCGGGCCGGAGATCCTCCAGGCCGACGGCGGCACGCAGTTCGGGGTCGTCGGCGAGTTCCTCGGCGCGTGCGGACGTCCGGGCGCCCGGGCCCCGCCCGAACGTCTCCCGGCGGTCGGCGCCCGGGTCGTCCTCGAAGGCCCGGTCGGCCTCCTCCGCGAGCCGTTCGGCCAGCCGGGCGCGCAGCAGTTCCTCGGTGGGCGCGGGCGGGCAGATCAGTCCGTACCGCCCGGAGAGCAGCGGCGCCGCGGTGGGGCCGGCGGCGACCACCAGCACCGCGAAGGAGTCCCGGGCGGCCAGGGCGGCGGCGAGCGCGTCGAGTTCGAGCTCCTCGGGCGGCAGGACCGGGCGGCCGCCGCCGGACGGGAGTTCCAGCAGGTAGCCGCGGTGCCGGTGCTCCTGTTCGCGCACCACGGCGGTCAGCCGGCTCACCGGGGTGTCCGGCGCGACCCGGGAGACCCGGGCGGGCGGCTCCTGGCCGCCGTCCGAGGGGGGCGTGTCCGCGGTGTCCGCCGTGCCCGCCGCGTCGTCCTCGGCCGGCTCGACGTCGGTCAGTTCGTCGAGCAGGGCCAGCGTGGTGCAGGTCCGGCCGGTGCCGGGGGCGGCGGCGAGCACCAGGACGTGCTGGTGGCGCAGGGCCCGCTGGAGGCCGACGTACCCGTCCGGTTCGCGGTAGATCCGGCGGACCCGTCGCAGTTCCGACTCCGGCACCGGGCCGCTGACCGCGCCGACCGCCTGCCGGCTGTCCAGGCGCAGGTGCACGTCGCCGATGTGGGCGCTGTGGAACACCGAGCGGTCGAAGAGGGTGTGGTCGCCGCCGACCTGGTAGGAGGAGCGGGCCGAACGGTGGGCGCGGGAGGTGGCGGCCATGCCGGTGGCGGCGCCGCCCTCCTCCTCCTGCTCGTCCAGCAGCCGGTCGCGGCTGCGCTCGCGGAAGCGGCCGGCGGCGCGCTCGTGTTCGGAGCGCTCCTGCTCCTCACGGTCGTGCTCGGGGCGGGCCGGTTCGTCGCGGTCGGGGCGGTTCGGCCCGTCCTCGGGGCGCCCCGGCTCCTCGCCGCCCGGCCGCTTCGGGTCGCGGTCGCGGTCGGCACGGTCGCTGTCCCGTTCACGGCCGGGGCGGTCGCGGTCACGCTCGGGGTGGCCGCGGTCGGCACGGTCACGCTCGTCCCGCGCACGGTCCTCCCGCCCGGGCCTGTCGCCGCGTCCGCGGTCGTCCCGGCGACGGTCGTCCCGGGCACGGTCGTCCCGGCGGCGGGGTTCCTCGGTACGGCGTTCCGGGGCGGCGTCGGGTGCCCCGTGCAGTTCAGCCACGGCGGTCTCCCCCGGTGGTGCGGCCGATGTGGACCGGCGCGCGGTAGGTGTTGTCGCGGTGCACGGAGAAGTCCCCGCCGACGTTGACCGAGCCGGTGAGGCTGGTGTCCGTTGCGCCGGCGTTCGCGTCGGCGCGGTGCGGTGGTGCGTCGCCGGGCGCCCCGCCGTCGGTGCCGCGATCGTCGGACGTCCCGCCGTTGGCCGGCTCCCCTGTGGTCGGCCCGTCGGCGGGCGGTTCGTCGTGGTCGGGCACCGGGGCGGGCCGCGGCCGGCCCGGAAGCCTGATCCAGGCGGGCACCTCGCCGTCCTTGAGCCGCAGCCGGGCGGGCGCGTAGTGCTCGGGGTCGACGAAGCGGCCGCCGTGGCGGACCACCTCCCGGTACAGCGAATCGGAGACGACCACCACCAGGTCGGCACGGTCGCGTTCGAGCAACCGGCGTGCGGTGTCCGCGTCGGTGAGGCGGCAGGCGAGGTCCACGGCGTGGCCGCTGACCCCCTGGGAGTCGTGGGTGACCGGCCCGACGTGCAGGCCGATCCGCAGCCCGAGCGGCGTGCGCAGGTCGCGGTTCTCCTGGCGCAGCTGCTCGTGCACCTCGGTCACCCAGACGCCGATGATCCGCGCCGGCGGGACGGTCGAGGCGATGGTCGCCAGGACGCCGTCGCCGCGGTCCTCCCGGTGGACGACCCGGGCCGGCACCCCGGCCCGGGCGAAGGCCCGGTCCAGGACGGCGTAGAGCTGCCGGCGCATCCGGGTCTTGCCCGGATCGTCGTAGGCGCCGGACCTCCGGACGTCCACGCCCACCACCAGCTCGTACACCGCGTCGACTGCCTGGTCGTCCACGTTCTCCCCCATGGTTGTCTTCGACACGCCGTCAGGATCCGGCGCCGCACGCCGGGTTGTCTGTGGCGGTTTACACGCGCCGGGCGTTCGGTCCGGGCGCGCCTCCCGCGCGCCGTCGAGCTTCCGGGCGCTGGTCGTACGGCCCCCGGGCGAGCAGCAGCAGCGGCGCGGGGGCGAGGATCTCCACCTTCCGGGTGCCGGTGCGCACCAGCCCCTGGTCGCGCAGGAGCCGGAGCGCCTTGGCCACCGCCTCGCGGGTGGCGCCGACGGTGGCGGCGAGTTCGTCCTGGGCCAGGTGGACCACCGCGGCGACGTCGTCCCGGCCCGGCCGGGAGGTGGCGTCGGCGTGGGAGAACTCGACCAGGCGGCGGGCGAGCCGCTGCACCACGGTGAGCGAGGCCAGGGCCGACCGCTCCCGGTCCGAGTCCCTTAGCCGGGAGGCGAGTTGGGTCATCACCTGACTGCCGACCCGGGGACTTTCGGCCAGGAACCGGCGGAACCCGTCGCCGGGGATCACCAGGGCCTCGACCGGGCCCAGCGCCTGGACCGTCGCACTGCGCGGACGCTGGTCCAGCGCGGCCAGTTCGCCGATCAGTTCGCCCGGCCCGCGGAGTCCGAGGACGAGCCGGGTGGCGCCCCGGTCGATGGCCGTGAAGACCATCGACCAGCCGGTCAGGACCAGCAGGACGTGCGTCGAGCGGTCCCCTTCGGAGAGCAGGTGCTGCTCCGGTGCGAAGGTCCGCGGGGCTCCGAGTGAGGTGAGGGCTTCGAGGTCGTGGGCCGTGAGTGTTCGGGCGAACGGCAGGTCGCCGCCGAGCAGGCCCATGCCACCCCCTGGTGATCACCGACGGCCCTGGTCCGGTCTGACGTTGGGAGATCGTAGACCCGCCGGGGCCGGATTTTGGCCGAATTTCTCACAATGGAGGCGTTGTGGTGCCAGAGAGTCGGATGTGACCTGTGGGGCGTCTTCACATATACCCGCCGGGCCGCACTCCGGGTGGTGATTCCGCAGGTCAGAAGGGGTTCTGTGGCGAACTCGGGGATTTTTCGGACACGATTCGGATATCTCTTGGCAACAGTGTGGTGTACACATTCGATGCGCCGGAGTGCGCCCCCGCGCGCGAATTCCGGCTACGTGCGCTGTATCCGCTCCTGCGCCCGGCGCACACGCTCCGGCTGCGCCCCCTGAGAGGGGTCGGGAGCGGGCTTGCGCGCCGGTGGTTACGGAAGGTCGCAGCAGGACGGGACGGTTGACCGCATGGCGGAGGCCGGGGCCGTCCTCCGCCCGTGCGCGGCACGGGTCGTCGGCGTCATGCCCGCCCTCGGCGTCATGGGCGCCGGTCTGACCAACTCGGTCGACACCGTCCGGCGGACCGACACGACGGTCGGCGAGGTGGAGGTGGAGGCGGAGCCGGCGACAGGGGGTGCGACGTACTCGGTCGCTGCTTCCCCGGCGTTCCGCCCACGCCCACGCCCCGGCCGTCGCCCGTCGACGAGGGCGGCGATCCGCTCGGCGGCTTCGGCGGCACTCTCGTGCTCCCAGACGCGGACCGACAGCCAACCGGCGTCGGCGAGGCGGGCGTCGGTGTCCCGGTCCCGGGCCCGGTTCTTCTCGATCTTCTCCCGCCAGAATTCGGCGTTGTTCTTGGGCCACGTCGCGTGTTCCGGGCAGCCGTGCCAGAAGCAGCCGTCGACGAAGACCGCGACGCGGGCCGGGCCGAACAGGATGTCGGCCTCGCGGCGCATGCCCTTGAGCGGCTTGCGGTGGACGCGGTAACGGAACCCGGCCGCGAACAGGGCGCGGCGGAGGGTGACCTCGATTCCCGTGTCGTGACTGCGCTGCTTGCTCATCCGGGCGCGGATCTTCGGAGTGGTCTCCAAGGAGGGCATGACCCCATTCTGGCGCCGGGGTCCGACAGGGGCCCTGCCGGACCCGGCCCCCGTCGAGGGGCCGGGCCGGGGGTGGGTCAGGCCAGGGTGGTGACGGCGGTCTTCACCTTGTCGCCGATGGCGGCGGGGAGGGGGACGTAGCCCTTCTCGGCGATGGCCTTCTGGGAGGCGTCGCCGATGGTGTAGGCGAGGAAGGACTTGAGGGTGTCGAGGGACTCGGCCTTGTTGCCCTTGTCGCAGACGACCTCGTAGGTGACGAGGACGATCGGGTAGGCGTTGTCGGCCTTGGTGCCGTAGTCGAGGGAGAGGGCGAGGTCGCCGTCGGCGCCGACGACGGTGGAGGTGGCGAAGGTGGCGGCCGCGTTGGCGGCGGTGGCCTCGACGGGCTTGGTGGCGCCGGTCGAGATCCGGGCGCTCTTGAGGTTGTTGATCTGGGCGTAGGACAGCTCGGCGTAGCCGATGGAGTTCTTGACCTGCTTGATCTGGGCGGAGACGCCGGCGCTGCCGTTCGCGGACTGGCCGCCCTTGCCCTTCCACGCCTTGTCCGGGGCCGCGCTCCAGGCTCCGCCGGAGGTCTTGGCGAAGTAGGAGGTGAGGTTGAAGGTGGTGCCGGAGTCGTCGGAGCGGTGGACGGACTGGATGTCGGCGTCCGGCAGCTTGGCGCCCGGGTTGAGGGCGGCGATGGCCGGGTCGTTCCACTTGGTGATCTGCGAGTCGAAGATCTTGGCGGCGGTCGGGCCGTCCAGGACGAGGTCGTCGACGCCGTCGACGTTGAAGACCAGCGAGACGAGGCCGCCGACCATCGGCAGGCCGATGGCCTTGCCGCCGGTGCAGACGGCCTTGGAGGCGTCGACGTCGGCGGGCTTGAGGACGTAGTCCGTGCCGGCGAAGGCGACCTTGCCCTGGGTGAACTGCTGGACGCCCGCACCGGAGCCGCCGCCGCTGTAGTTGACGGTGGTGCCGGAGCAGGAGGTGGCGTAGGTGGTCTTCCACAGGTCCATCGCGTTGCCCTGCGCCGTGGAGCCGGCGCCGAGGAGGGTGCCGCCCTTGCCGCAGGCGACCGCGGGCGCGGAGCCGTTCGCGGTGGCCGTCCCGGTCTTGTTGTCGTCGCTCCCGCAGGCGGTGAGCGACAGGGCGCCTGCCAGTGCCATCGTGCTCAGGGCGAGGGTGGCGGACCGGCGGTTGCGCTGGAGCATCTGTGGATCCCTCTCGTCGGCGTGTGCGTCCGTGGACGCGGTCTCGGTGACCTCGGCGCGAAGACCGTAGGCGGCGCGGGTGAACGCGGGTTCCGGGCACGGGTGAACCCGTGGTGAAGGGCGGGGGGTCGGGGCGGGACGCGACGGCCCCCCGCCCTTATGACAACGGCATTGACGTGTTGCGCGGGCCACCTGTTTCATGGCTCGCACTTCCCGCGCGCACCGCCCCCGAGGTGCGCGCGTTCCCCCACACACACGTGCACCCCACGACCACACACGTGCACCCCCACGACCAAGGCGGTGATCCGTTGGCATCGACGGTGAAGGACACGGGCGGCGGCCCGAGAACGGACGCGAGCGGCTCCAGCGTCGTGATGCGAAAGTCGCTCGGCCTGTTGGACGGCGCGACGATCGCCGCGTCCAGCACGGCCGCCACCAGCAGTATCGGGATCGGCCTGGGCCTGATGGCCGGCGTGGTCGGCCTGCACCTGCCGGCGATCATGCTGCTGGCCTTCCTGCCCGTGCTCGCGATCGCGGGCGGCTACGGGCGGCTGAACGCGGTGGAGCCGGACGCCGGCAGCAGCTACCGCTGGGTCGGGCGGATCCTCAACCCCTGGCTGGGGTTCCTCACCGGCTGGGTGAACACCGTCGGCACGGTGGTGTTCATGGCGTACACCACGACCGTCACCGGCTCGTCGATCATCCAACTGCTCGACGAGGCGCACCTGCGCAGCGTCGCGGGCCTGCGGCTGGACGCGGACTCCACCGTCCAGTGCACCCTGCTCGGCCTGGTCGTCCTGGTCGGCGCCGCGCTGGTCGCGGTGCGCGGGCTGGAGACGGCCGCCCGGCTGCAGAAGGCGCTGCTGGTGTTCGAGTACGCGGTGCTGCTCGGCTTCTGCGGGTACGGGCTGTTCGCGGGTGACCAGCCGTTCTCCGTGCAGTGGTTCAACCCCTTCGACATCCCCTCCTTCGACGCCGTCGCGCAGGGCATGGTGCTGGCCGTGTTCTGCTACTGGGGCTTCGAGTCGGTGTTCAGCGTCGGCGAGGAGGTGCGCGACCCGCGCGACGCCTCCCGGGGCGGCATACTCGCCCTGGTGGTGATGCTGCTGCTCTTCCTGCTGGCCGGCACCGCGTTCCAACGGGTCCTGCCGATCGACGAGTTGGCGGACAACGGCGCGCACGGACTGACCTACTTCGGCACCAGGCTCGCCCACCAGCCGCTTGCCGCACTGCCGTTGATCGCGCTGATGTTCTCCGCGGTGGCCTCGCTGCAGTCCTCGGTGATCCCGACCGCCCGCGGGATGTACGCGATGGGACGCGACCGGGTGCTCGGCCCGGTCTGGACCCGGCTGCACCCCCGGCACGCCACGCCCGCCGTCGGCACGCTGCTGATCACCGGCGTCGCCGTCGCCCTGGCCCTGGCCTCGATCGCCATCCCGACCGTCAACGACCTGATCTCGGCCGCCGTCAACGCGATCGGCGTCATCGTCGCGCTCTACTACGCGCTGACCGCCGTCGCCGCGGCCGTCCGGTTCCGCGGGCTGCTGCGCACCGACCCGGTGGAGGCGCTGCGCGCGGTGGTCGGCCCCCTGCTGGGCGCGGCGGCACTGCTCGCGGTCGGCGGCTACCTCGCCTGGACCTTCTACGACTCCACCGACCACTTCGAACTGTCCGCCGACAACGGGTGGTTCGAGCTGACGGTGGTGACGCTGATGGTCGTCACCGGGCTGCCGGCGGCGGCCTGGGCCCGCTGGCGGCGGCGCTCGCCGTACTTCCTGGACGGCGCGGGGGATCCGGGCAACTCCCCGGCCGTTCAGGAGTCGTAGGGCGCACGGCGACGGAGAGGACGACGAAAGGCCGCACGGCGAAGCACGTCGCGCCACGCGCGAGGGATCCGAGAGATCCGAGGGGTCCGAGGGATCCGGCAGACACGAGTTGCACGAGAACGGAGCACCACCCATGACCCAGGCCGATCTGGTCTTCACCCGCGGCCCCGTCCACACCGGTGACGCCGCCCGGACGAGGGCGAGCAGCCTGGCCGTCGTCGGCGAGCGGATCGCCGCCGTCGGGCACGACGAGGTCCGCGAGCTGATCGGGCCGAAGACCGAGGTCGTGGACCTCACCGGCAAGCTGCTGCTGCCCGGCTTCCAGGACGCGCACATCCACGCGGTGTACGGCGGAACGGAGTTGGCGGCCTGCGACCTCACCGGGACGGTCGGCGTCGCCGACTACCTGGAGCGGATCCGGGCGTACGCGCAGGCCCATCCCGGGCAGGAGTGGATCACCGGAAGCGGGTGGTCGATGGAGAGCTTCGACGGCGGCCTGCCGACCCGCCGGCTGCTGGACTCCGTCGTCCCCGACCGGCCGGTGTACCTGACCAACCGGGACCACCACGGCGCCTGGGCCAACACCCGGGCGCTGGAACTCGCCGGCCTCACCCGGGACACCCCCGACCCGGCCGACGGGCGGATCGAGCGCGAGGCCGACGGCACCCCCGGCGGCACGCTGCAGGAGGGCGCCACCGCGCTGGTCGCCCGGCTGGTGCCGCCCTCCACCGCCGCCGACCGGCTGGACGGGCTGCTGCGCGCCCAGCGGCTGCTGCACTCGCTCGGCATCACCGGCTGGCAGGACGCGCTGCTCGGCGAGTTCAACGGCCAGCCGGACCCGTCCGACGCCTACCTGGCCGCGGCGCGCTCCGGCGCGCTGACCGCCCGGGTGACCGGCGCGCTCTGGTGGCAGCGTGACCGGGGTGCCGAGCAGATCGCCGAACTGGTGCGACGGCGAGAGGAGTTGAGCCACGGGAGGTTCCGGGCCGGCTCGGTGAAGATCATGCAGGACGGCATCGCGGAGAACTTCACCGCCGCGATGACCAGCCCGTACCTGGACGGCTGCGGCTGCGCCACCCCCAACTCCGGCCTCAGCTTCGTCGATCCGGACGCGCTGCGCGGGTACGTCACCGAACTGGACGCGCTCGGCTTCCAGGTGCACTTCCACGCGCTCGGCGACCGGGCCGTCCGTGAGGCGCTGGACGCCGTCGAGGCCGCCCGGACCGCCAACGGGTGGCGCGGCGCCCGGCACCACCTCGCCCACCTCCAGGTGGTCCACCCGGACGACCTGGCCCGCTTCGCCCGGCTCGGCGCGATCGCCAACATCCAGCCGCTCTGGGCCGCCCACGAACCGCAGATGGACGAGCTGACCATCCCCTTCCTCGGCCCGGAACGCGCCGCCTGGCAGTACCCGTTCGGCGACCTCCAGCGCGCGGGCGCCACCCTGGCGGCGGGCAGCGACTGGCCGGTGAGCAGCCCGGACCCGCTCGCGGGCCTGCACGTGGCGGTCAACCGGATGGAGCCGGAGGCCACCGACGGCCGGGTCTTCCTGCCCGAGCAGCGGCTCGACCTGGGCTCCGCCATCGCCGCGTACACGGCCGGGTCCGCGTACGTGAACGGGCACGACGACGCGGGTGTGCTGGCGGCCGGCCGGCTCGCGGACCTGGTCGTGCTCGACCGGGACGTCCTCACCGGGCCGGCCGGGGAGATCGCGCAGGCCCGGGTGCTGCGGACCTACGTGGGCGGGGAGCTGGTGCACGCGGCGGAGTGAGCCCGGCCGGGGATCCGGGGCCGGGCCGCGGCTCCGAGGCCCGGGGGTGCCGGTCCGAGCCCCCGGGGTGCGGGCAGGAGGCCCGGGGCGGGCCGGCCGCCGGTGGTGAGCGCACGGGGGCGCACCACCGGCGGTGCCGTGTCCGAGGGCCGGCGGTCAGCCGTCGTCAACGTCGCCCGCCGAGTCGCCCCCGCCCGCCGCGTGGCTCCTTCCCGCCGCGTCGTGCGAGGCCGCCCGGAGACGGGCCTCGGCCGCGTCGAGGAGCAGGTCCAGGGCGTACGGGTAGCCGCTGCGGCGCATGTCGCCGGTGAGCAGTTCGGCGGTCGCGGCGATGTGCGGGTGGGTGGTGGCGTCGAGCCGGGCGTAGGAGGCCTGCCAGACCCGGAGGTCGGCGGCCGCGGCGGGTGCCGGGAGGGCGAGCGCGGCGGCGTCCAGGGCGGCGAAGCCCAGGCTCTGGTCGACGAAGGCGTGGTAGACGCGGACGGCCTCCGGGTCCGGGAAGCCGGCGGTGCGCAGGATGCCGAGGATGGTCTCGACGGCGGCGATCTCGTGGGCGCGGCCGGTGGTGCGGTGGGCGGCGAGCAGGGCGGCCTGCGGGTGGGCCTGGTAGGCGGCGTGGATGCGCAGGCCGATGGCGCGCAGGTCGGCGCGCCAGTCACCGGTGGGCTGCCAGCCGTGCTGGGCCTGGCCGATGAGGTCGTCGGCGACGGCGAGCAGCAGGTCGTCGGTGCTGTGGAAGTAGCGGTAGACCGCGCTCGGGTCGGCGCCGAGCGCGGCGCCGAGGCGCCGTACGGTGAGCGCGTCGGCGCCGTGCTGTCCGATCAGCCGGATCGCGGTGTCGACGATCAGCTCGGCGGAGAGGACGACGCCCTGTTTGGTGGGGCGCCGGCGCCTCCGCTGCGGTTCGGGGATCACGCGGTCGGTCATGCCCGCAGGCTATGTCAACGGCGTTGACGGAGAGAAGGGGCGAGGCGGGACGAAGTGGTCCGGGGCGGCGTGGGGTGGGGTGCGGAGTGCGGCGGGCCGGGACTCGGTCAGACCACCCGCCGCAGCCAGCCGTACCGGTCCTCGGCGCGTCCGTACTGGATGTCCAGCAGGTGCCCGCGGATGTCGAGGGTGTACTTGCCGGGCGCACCGCCGCCGACGGTGAACTCGAAGCCCTCGCCCTCCAGCGCGACGATCGGGGTGATCACCGCCGCGGTGCCGGCCGCGAACACCTCGGTGACGCTGCCGTCGGCGGCGCCTGCGCGCAACTCGGCGAAGGTGACGGCGCGTTCGACCGGTGTCAGGCCGAACTCGGCGGCGAGGGCCAGGATCGAGTCCCGGGTGACGCCGTCGAGGATGGTGCCGAGCCCGGGGGTGACCAGCTCGCCGCCCGAGGTGACCAGGCACAGGTTCATCGTGCCGGACTCCTCCAGGTCGCCCTCGCCGCCGGTGTCGTCCAGGAACAGCACCTGGTCGCAGCCGTGCTCCCGCGCCTCGATCTGCGCGGCCAGGCTGGAGGCGTAGTTGCCGCCGCACTTGGCCGCGCCCGTGCCGCCCCGCCCGGCGCGGGTGTACCGGCTGCTGACCCACAGCGTGATGCCGGTGACCCCGCCGGGGAAGTACGGCCCGGCCGGGCTCGCGATGACCGAGTAGACGACCTCCTCGGCGGGCCGCACCCCGAGGAAGGCCTCCGAGGCGAACATGTACGGCCGCAGGTAGAGGCTCGCCTCGCCCCCGGCGCCCGGCACCCACGCCTCGTCCGCGCGGACCAGTTCCTCGACGCTCGCGAGGAAGTCCTCCTCCGGCAGCACGGGCAGCGCGAGCCGCTCCGCGGAGCGGGCGAAGCGGCGGGCGTTGAACTCGGGCCGGAACAGCCGGACGCCGCCGTCGGCGTGCCGGTAGGCCTTCAGGCCCTCGAAGATCTCCTGCGCGTAGTGCAGCACCGACGCGCTCGGGTGCAGCGAGAACGGCGCCAGCGGCCCGACCCGGCGGTCGTGCCAGCCCTCGCCCGTCGTCCAGGCGGCGGTGGCCATGTGGTCGGTGAAGTGCTTGCCGAAGCCCGGCTCGGCGAGGACGGCGCGTCGCTCCGCCTCCGGTACGGGGGTGGTCGTCCGGACCAGCGGGAATGCGGGACGCATCGTCAACTCCTCAGCACCGAAGCGGAATCTGCCCGATCGGGCGCCGGTTGCCGACGCCTCGCCCGTCATGCTAACGGCCATCAGCCGGACGGGATACGGGACGTGGGGGTCCCCTGGGGCTGCGCCCGGGCCCGTTCCGGTCGCGGTGAGCGTGACGCCGAGCGTGAACACCGAGGGTGACGCCGAGGGCGACGCCGAGGGCGAGGGCGGGGGCGAGGCGGCCGGGACGAACCGGGCACGGCGAACGGACACGGAGGTTCCCCCCGTAGCGGTGGCGGGTGGATCACCTCTCCTGGCAGGGGCGGGACTTCCCGGTCGTGAAGGGGTGCGCGATCGAGGTCGAGGGCGTGCCCCGCACCGTCCGCACGGTCGCCGTACCGCGGAGCCTCCAGGACGAGTACCGGGTGGCGGTCCGGCGGGACGGCGCGGCGGCCGAGGAGCGCCTGACGCTGGAGATGGACGGGGTGGACGCCGCCGTGCCGTGCCGAGCGGCCGACGGAGGACGCGGCGGTTCCCCAAGGGATCCCCTCGATCCTGTGATCGTTCCGGGTGGATCGGGCGGGTTGTGCGACCACCCTTCCAAGCGGGTGTTCAGGCCGGGGCGGGCGGCAGAACTGCCGCTGGGCTGACCGCCGCTCCACGGAGGAACGGCCGGGGGCCGACCGGCGACCGGGCGGCCGGAGACGGACGACCGACCAACGACCGGGCGACGACCGGGAATCGGGGGAGACGCATGAGCGGCAACGGCAGTGGCAACGGCAGTGGAAGTGGCGGCAGCGGTGCCGGGGCGGGGTTCAGCGCCCATCCGGACAAGCTCGGGGACGCGGGCGACCAGCTGGTGACGGCGAGCACCGACGTGGGATCGGTCAAGGACACGCTCGGCACGCTGGGCATGTCCGGCGAGGACACCTTCGGCGAGTACGGCGCGGGGGACGCGGCGAAGGCGTTCTGGCAGGCCTGGCAGGACGAGTTGGGCGTGAACGTCGACGCGCTGAAGGACCTCGGCGGCCGGGTGCACACCACCGCGGCCAACTACACCGGCACCGACCACGTCGTCGGTGAGCAGTGCCGGCAGCAGGGGGCGTGACGGTGCCCGACCACAGCCCGAACCCGCTCGGCCCGTTCGGCATCGACCTGGGCAACCAGCGGGAGCAGGCCGAGCGGCTCAAGAAGACCATCGACGAGTCCCACGGCATGTGGGGCGCCGGAGACCTCAAGTACGCCGTCCACGACGCCCTGCAGCTGCCAGCGCCCAAGGGGGACCCGGGCAAGCTCGGCGAGTTCGCCGCCGCGTACAACACGGCGAACAGTCAGCTGGACATCATCCAGATGAAGGTGGCGCGGGTCGGCGCCGAGCACCTGCCGGACGCCTGGGCCGGACAGGTCGGGGAGAAGGCGGCCGAGGTCGTCAAGGCCTCCGCCGACGACGTCGACCGGCTCGGCGCCCTGCCGCGCGCCCTGGTCTTCCTCGGTGAGGTGGTCCGCTCCGGCGGCACCCGCCATGCCGCCGCGCTCCCCGAACCGCTGCCCGGCCCGGCGGCCGCCGTGGCGCGCGGCTGGCTGGAGGCGGCCTCGATGGTCGCCGGGGACGTGACCGGGGACCTGCTGGTCGCCCGATGGCTGGACGCGGTCGCCGCCGTCCTGGCGCTGCGGGTCACCCACCGGGAGGCGAGCGCGTGCCGTGGCGCCGGATCCTGATCGCGTCGGTCGCCGTGCTGGCCGTCGCGGGCGTGGCGGGCGCGGTGGTGGTGCACCGGATGACCACCGGCACGCTCGACCACGGCACGGTCTTCGCCCAGACCTCCGGTGAACTGAGCGTCAGGCCGGGCGAGTTGTTCTCCGTCGAGGTCAGCGCCCACCGGGTGACCGGGCAGGTCTGGACCGTGGCCGAACCGGACCCGTCGGCCGGCTCGTCCGTCGGTGCGTCGGTCGGTGCGTCGGTCGGTGCGTCGGTCGGTGCGTCGGCCGGTTCGTCCGCCGGCTCGTCCGCCGGTGCGTCGACGGGAGGTGCCTCCGTGCGGGCCGTGGGCGACGAGTACGTCAAGAACGTCGGTCTCGGGGACCTGGTCGGCGCCACCGGCTCGGCGGGCTCCGGCGGCCGCTACTACTTCGTCTTCCGCGCCGGCCCCGATCCGGGCCGCACCACCATCACCCTGCACAACCCCAACCACGTCGGCCGCCCCGGGAGTTCCGACCAGGACGAGCGGCGCTTCACGGTCGACGTGCGCTGAGCGGGCGCGGGGGAGACCGAGGCACCCGGCCGGCGGTAGGGGGCCCGGAGGGAGCGCGTCCGGGAGTGACCGCCGTGCAGCCCGCACCCCCCGGCCGGGGTGGTTCAGACCCGCCCCGGCCGGGGGTTCAGGTGGACTATCCGGGCGTCCCCGCCCGCCTACTGTCGATCCTGTGCCGCCGGGACGGCGCGGTGGGGCTCGACCAGGGGTGGGACGTGGGGGCGACGGGGCGCGCAGCGCGGGGGAACGGGCGTCCGGTGGGGGTGACGGGGCGTGCGGAACGGGCCGTGTGCGGGCGAGTGCGGGGTGTGCGCGGGCGGTGTGCGCGCCGGAAGCCGGAAGCCGGCGGGGCCGACGGCCCGCGTACGACGGGGGCCGGGATGAGGACGGGGTGGCGTCGGTACGATCGGTGTATGGGTGGTGCGGACGAAGAAGCCTGGGACTCCGAGGCGACGGAGCGGGCGGTGGCGGTGCTGAAGGCGGTCGCCGATCCGTCCCGGTACCGGCTGTTGTGGGCGTTGAGCCGGCGGGAGGCGCCGGTGAGCGAGCTGGCCGAACTGCTGGGCGCGCACGTGGCGGCGACCTCGCAGCACCTGGCGAAGCTGCGGGCGGCCGGGCTGGTGGTGGCGCGCCGGGAGGGGACGCGGATCTTCTACCGCGCCACCGAGGTGCGCGGCCTGCTCACCGAGGCCGCCCTGATCGCCAACGACCTGCCCTCCCGCCGCGACGGCGGCGACGGCGGCGCGGCCCCGGCCGGGGCGACCGCCCCGCAGCCCTTCGCCCGCGCCGTCCGGGCGGTGCGTCGCCGCCCGGCGACCGGCCAGGCCGGGTGAGCCCTCAGCGGGCCGGGGGCGGCGGGTCCGACCGGTGCTCCGACCTGTACTCCTGCCGGTGCTCCGACCGGTACTCCTGCCGGTCCGAGTCGTACGTGAAGAGTCCGGCGTAGCGTCCCCAGTCGGTCGCGGTCTCCAGCTGCCGGTCGGTCCGGTCACCGGTGTAGTGGCGGGCGAGCAGGTCGCGGAGGAAGCCCGCGCGGACGGTCGCGCCGGGCCGGTCGCCGAGGCTGTTGACGATCAGTCTGATCAACGGGACGCCGAGGGCGGCGCCGGCGAAGACCGCGCGGGCGTCCTGGGCGTCGGCGCCGGCGAACGCGGCACCGTCCGGGGTGAGGACCAGGTCGTCGCCGTGGAGGGCGGCCAGGCCGAGCAGGTCGAGGGCGTCGACCTGGGGGAGCAGGTCGTCGATGTCGAGGCCGAGTTCGTCGGCGAGGTCGACGAGGTCGCAGCGCCCGCCCCGGTGGGCGATCGTCGCGGCGAGTCCGGAGAGACCGTCGACCGTGGCCGTGGGAAGCGGGGTGGTGGCGACCGTCGGGCGCTCAGGGCGGAGGACGTTGTCGTCGGGTCGGGCTCCGTCCGGTGCGCCGTCGTCGGGTCGGGCTCCGTCCGGTGCGCCGTCGTCGGGCCGGGCCCCCTCCGGTGCGCCGTCGTTCCACCCGACGGGCCCGGAACGGCCGTTCGGACGGGGGTCCTTGGGGCGGCCGGTCATGATCCGGTAGACCCGGTCGACCAGGTCGTCGAAGGCGGCGCAGTCGCGGTCGCGCGGCCGTTCCAGACCGACCTCGACGGTCTCCCGGATGGTGCCGTGCGGGCGGGTGCCGAGGACGACGACGCGGTCGGCCATCAGCACCGCCTCCTCGATGTCGTGGGTGACCAGGACGACGGCCCGGGTCGGGAACTGGCCGGAGTCCCACAGTTCCAGCAGCTCGCCGCGCAGGTGCTCGGCGGTGAGGACGTCGAGCGCGGAGAACGGCTCGTCCATCAGCAGCACGTCGGGTTCGACGACCAGCGCCCGGGCGAAGCCCACCCGTTGGCGCATGCCGCCGGAGAGCTCGCGGGGGTAGGCGGACTCGAAGCCGGTCAGGCCGATCAGGTCGATGGCCTGGGCGGCGGCCCGGGCGCGTTCGCGGGGTGCCACCCCGCGCGCCTCCAGGCCGAGCTCGACGTTCTGCCGGACGGTCAGCCAGGGCAGCAGGGCGAAGGTCTGGAAAACCAGCGCGGTGCCGGGGTTGGCCCCGGTGAGCGGGGTGCCGCGGTAACGGACGGTGCCGGTGCCGGGCGGGAGGAGCCCGGCCAGGCAGCGCAGCAGAGTGGACTTCCCGGAGCCGGAGCGGCCGAGCAGCGCGACGATCTCGCCGGACCGGACGGTGAGGTCGATGCCGGAGAGCACGGGCAACTCACCGTCGGCCCCGGCGTAGGCCTTGGTCAGCCCGACGGTCTCCAGCAGGACCTCGTCCCGCCCGGGGGGCGGGGCGGGAACGGCCCGGCGGGCCGTCGAGGCGGCGGCGCGGAAGAAGGGGAGGCGCATCGGCGGGGTCTCCGGGACTAGAGCGAGTAGCGGCGCTCGGCCAGCCGGTACAGCCGGCGCCAGAACAGGCGGTTGAGGGCGACGACGTAGAGGCTCATCACCGCTACGCCGGCGAGCAGGTGCGGGTGGTCGCCGCGTTCGGTGGCCCGGGCGATGTACGCGCCGAGGCCGGTGGCGGTGAGCGTGGTGCCGCCGAAGGTGACCACCTCGGAGACGATGGAGGCGTTCCAGGCGCCGCCGGAGGCGGTGATGCCGCCGGTGACGTATGCCGGGAAGACACCGGGGATGATCAGCCGACGCCAGCGCTGCCAGCCGTGCACGCCGAGGTCGTCCATGGCCTCGCGCAGGTCGGTGGGGATGGCCATGGCACCGGCGATGGCGTTGAACAGGACGTACCACTGGGCGCCGAGCGCCATCAGCAGGATGCCGCCGACGTCGATCGACAGACCGGTGCGCAGCAGCAGCCAGACCGCCAGCGGGAAGAGGAGGTTGGCCGGGAAGCTCGCCAGCACCTGGACGACGGGCTGGGCGATCCTGGTCAGCCGTGGCGAGAAGCCGATCCGCACTCCGACCGGCACCCAGACGACGGTGGCCACCGCGACCAGGACGACGACCCGGGCCAGGGTGGCCAGACCGAGCAGCAGCGGTTCGCCGAACACGCCGAGGCCGGTGCGGTCGGCGAGGTAGCGGCCGAGGTCGACCAGGCCCCAGAGCACGATGCCGCCCGCGACGACGGCGAAGACCACGTCGCCGGCCCGCTGTCGCGCGGGGTGGGGGAGGTGACGGGGGCGGTGGCCTGGGTGGCCTGGGTGGCCGTTGTGGCCGGGAACGCCGGGGCGGGCGGGGTGTGCGGGTCGGCCCGACCGCGGCCCGCGGCCGGTGCCGGACAGCCGGCCGGCCCGGCCGAGCGCCCGCCCGACCGGGCGCAGCACCCGGCCGAGCAGGGCGGGCAGGTGCGATCGGCGCAGCAGGTCGAGGACGACGGAGCGCTGGACCGAGGAGGCTTCGGACTGCTCGTTGCGGAACCGTTCGGCCCAGGCGGTCAGCGGCCGCCAGAAGAGGAAGTTGACGCCCACCACCAGCACGACCATGGTGGCGATCGCCCAGCCGACCCGGCCGAGGTCCCCGGCGGCGATCGCCGCGCCCGCGTACGAGCCGACCCCGGGCAGCGCGTACCGCTGGTCGTCGACGCTGATCGCCTCCGATGCGACCAGGAAGAACCAGCCGCCGCCGAAGCTCAGCATGCCGTTCCAGACCAGGCCGATCATGCCCGAGGGCAGCTCGACCCGCCAGAACCGCATCCACCGGCTGAACCCGAACGAGCGCGACAGCTCGTCGAGTTCACGCGGCAGGGAGACCAGCGAGTGGTAGAAGGCGAAGGTCATGTTCCACGCCTGGGACGTGAAGATGGCGAACACGGCGGCGCATTCGAGGCCCACCATCGAGCCGGGGAACAGGGCGAGGAAGCCGGTCACCGCGACGGTCAGGAAGGCGAGCACCGGCACCGACTGGAGGATGTCCAGGGCGGGGATCAGCACGCGTTCCAGGCGGCGGCTGCGGGCGGCGGCGTAGGCGTAGCCGAAGGTGAAGACGACCGAGACGGCGAGTGCGGCGAACATCCGCAGCAGTGTGCGGGCCGCGTCGTACGGCAGCCGGGCCGGGTCGGTGTCGACGACGGCGTCCCGGGCGGTGGCGAACCGGACGGTGGTGTCCCCGCCGAGCCGCAGCCCGGTGTACAGCAGGACCAGGACGGCGGCCGCGACGACCAGGTCCACCCACACGCCCCGGCCGAGGCGGCCGGTCGTGCGGGGGGTGGGCAGCGGCCCCCGGGACAGGATCCGGGACAGGACCGGGGCCGTGTCCGGGGACCTGCCCGCAGGCCGGACCGGGGTCGTACCCGGGGTCGTGCCCGGGTCCGTGGCCGGATTCGTGGCCGGACTCGTGCCCGGGGCGGGCTTCGGCAGGGTCATGGCGGTACCTCCGGCGCAAACCCCGGCAGTCTGCTCCGTTCGTACGTCTGTGTGCAAATGGACCTTTGCGCATGGGGTGCACCCCGGAGTGTTTCCGGGGTGCGTCCCGGGCCAGGCCGCGGGTCACCTCGTGGATTGCGTCCCGGATCAGGTTCCGGATGGGGTCTCGGGGGAGGTTCGGGGGGAGGTTCCGGGTGGGGTCTTGGGGGAGGGACGGTTCCGGGCGGCAGTGACCAGGAGGCGGGCGGTCGGGGTGGGAAGGTCCAGGTGGTGGGCGATCCACTGCGGGTCCTGGCCGTGGGTGGCGAACATCCAGGCGGTGTAGAGCCGGTTCAGGCCGGGAGTGCCGGGGGCGAGTAGGAGCGGCCGGACCTGCTCCATCGGAAAGCCCTCCAGGGAGCGGGCCGTGAACCACTGGGTGTCGTCGTCGCCCGGTGCGTTCGTCCCGGCCTGCGCGCTCCGTGCGCTCCGTCGGCGCGCCAGGTCCGCCAGGTCCGCCAGGTCCGCCGGGTTCTGCGGGTCCGCCGTCCGGGCCGTGCCCGCCCGCCGCCGGCCGGTGGCCAGCAGCAGGGCGAGCAGCAGGCCCGCGACCGAGGCGCCGATGAGCACACCGGACAGGAAGAGGCGCAGCGGGCCCGGCGCGAGGCCGACGGCGAGGCCCTGGAGGGCGAGCACGAGCAGGACGCCGGACAACGCGGTCGCTCCGCGGCTCCGGGGAGACCTGCCGTTCCGGGAGGACGGACCGTTCCGGGTGAATGGACCGTTCCGGGTGAACGGGGAGCTCCGGGGGAACGAGGCGGAGCGGTGGAACAGAGCGGTGCGGGTCATGGCGGGTCCTCCTTCGGCGGTGCCGGGAGTGGGTGTGCTCAGGCGACGCGGGCCAGCCGGGGGTCGTACTTGTAGCCGATCTGGCGGACGGTGGCGATCGCCTCCCGGTGCCCGGGGCCGAGCTTGCGGCGGATCCTGGCGATGTGGGTGGCGACGGTGCGGCTCTCGCCGGTGTCCGGGCGGCCCCAGACCGCCTCCATCAGCTGGCGGCGGGAGTGGACCCGCAGCGGGTTGCCGACCAGGTGCGCGAGCAGCTCGAACTCCAGGTAGGGCAGCGGGGTGAGCCGGTGGCCGTCGACGGTGACGGTCCGCTGCTCGGTGTCCACCACGAGGCCGGCGGCGGTGGAGCCGGGTCCGGAGCCGGCTGCGGCGCGTCGGGGCGGGGCGGGGGCGTGATCGGAGAAGACGGCGTCGAGCCTGGGGCGGCGCACGACCATGGCGGATGCTCCCTCGGAGGGTAGGGGACAGGAGGGTCGGTCAGCGGGCGAGGTGCCAGGTGGCCTCCAGCCGGGTGGTGCCGTCCGGGGCGGTGGCGGTCCGCCAACGGGCGCGCATCCCGCTCGTGCGGTCGCCCGCCGGTGTGGCGGCCGGGACGACGGCCGACGCGGCGGCGGCCTGCAGGACGGCGTGGTCCAGCGGGCTCGCTGCCAGCCGTCGGCCGACGGCGGCGAGGGCGGCGAGGGCGGCGCGGGTCCGGCCCCGGTCGGTGGACGGACGGGCGGGTCGGAAAGCGGCGACGATGGTCATGGCAGGTCACCTCCGTGACGGGTCGGTGGTCGGTCGGCGGTCAGCCGTCAGCCGTCAGCCGTCAGCCGTCAGCCGTCGGCCGTCAGCCGTCAGCCGTCAGCCGTGAGCCTTGTGCCGTGAGTGCCGAGCGGTGGACGGGGTCGGGGGTCCGACGGCTCGGGCTCAGTGGCTCAGCGCGGTCTGGACGATCTTGACGATGACCATCACCATCGCCACGAGCAGGTAGGCCCGCAGGGCGCCCATGCCGACCTTGCGGGCGGTGGACATCACCGGCTTGTCGAGGGTCTCCAACGGGGGCATCCGCCAGTCCTCGCGGCCGGTGCGGTCGACGGGGTCCTCCTTGGTGGCCGTCCGGCCGAAGGTGAACGAGTACCCGGCGACCAGGACGCCGGCGACGCCGCAGCCGGCCATGATCCACAGGATCGCGCCGGAGCTGATGTCCGGCCAGACCACGGCCGCGGTGAGGATCATCGAGAGCGTCACCAGGACGCCGACCACGGCGGAGGTGAAGGCGTTGGTCCTGGGCCCGTTCACCCAGGGGCCGAGCACCGCCCTGTCGTTGCAGAGCAGCAGCAGGAAGACGGTCGCGGAGGGCAGCAGTACCCCGGCCAGCACCTGCACGAACTGCGTCATCAGGCCCTGCGTGTAGTCGGTGGACAGCAGGGTGATCGCCGCTGCCGCTACCACCAGGCCCGCGTAGATCCCGTAGAAGCCCTTGGCGCCCTTCACGCCGCGGTGCAGCGAGTGCTTGATGCCGAACACGTCGCCGATCGCGTACGCGGTGGAGAGCGAGACGGCGAACGCGCCGATGATGGAGGCGTCCAGCAGCGCGATCGCGAACAGCACCCCGGCGAGGTGGCCCGCCTTGGCCTCGATGCCCCGGGCGACGGCGCCCGCGTCGGAGAACTGTCCGAACCCGTCGGTGCCGGCGAACGCGGCGGCGGTGAAGCCCATCATGGCGGCCGCGCCGACGATCACGATCACGATGCCGATCCACAGGTCGGCCTTCTCGTAGGTCATGAAGCGCGGGGTGATCCGCTTGTCGATGACGTACGACTGCTGGAAGAACAGCTGCCAGGGGGCGACGGTGGTGCCGACGATCGAGATGATCACCAGCATCACGGCGGCGAGCTGCCCCGAGCCGCCGGGCACGGTGGGCGTCACGAAGTCGTGCGCCATCTGCGAGGTCCTCGGGTGCACCAGGAAGTAGATCGGCACCAGCAGCAGCGAGCCGACGCACAGCGTCACCGCGACCCGCTCGAAGCGCCGGAACGAGCCGGTGAACGCGGAGGCGATGATGATCGCCGCCGCCAGCACCACCGAGGCCGCCTTCGGCAGTCCCAGGTAGCCCGCCGCGAGCGTCACCCCGATGAACTCCGTCACGAGCGTCAGCGCGTTCAGCAGGAACAGGTCGACGACGCTGAACGCGCCCCAGAACCTGCCGAACCGCTCCAGGATCAGCCGGGCGTGCCCGACCCCGGTGACCGCGCCCAGGCGCAGCACCATCTCCTGGTTGACGTACAGCACCGGGACCAGCATCAGCAGCGTCCACAGTAGTTGGGTGCCGTAGTTCTGCCCGGCCTGCCCGTACGTCGAGAAGGCGCCGGCGTCGTTGTCGCCGACCATCACGATCAATCCGGGCCCGACGATCGCGAGCAGGGTCTTCAGCCGGGCCGACAGTCCCTGCCGCGGTGCGGTGTCATCGAGGCGGACGGTGCCGAACGCGCCCTTGATGTCGCCGATGTGGGCGTCGTCGAGGACCGCCGGGCGGGGCGTCGTCGGCGCCTTGGGGTCGAGGGTGGCGTGCGTGGTCATGAGTTCCTCCCGTGGGCCCCGTGCGGACGGGGCGGGTCGGAGGCACGCGGCGGTACCTCCCTGCAGGTGGGCATGACGCATCGGCGCGCGGCGGTCCGCCGCTCATGAGGAGGTCTCATGAGCGAGGGGGAGTTCGGACATGAGCGCGTCTCATGGGCCAACCCATGAGCAAGTCTCATGAGCTCGACCATGAGCGCGCCTCATGGCGCGAACAGGCATGGCGTAGCCGCGTGCCGGATCGACGCGTCGTCAGAGCGACGTGCAGGGAAGGTCGTTACCGCGTGCCGGAGGTGTGCGAGGGCAAGCGGGGGTAGGGGCAACTGTGGCCCGGACTACTGCATTCCATGTCTCTCGCCTCCTCCCGGCCGGCGCACCCCGTGGTGCGAGTCATCGACGCGGCAAGGAGTTCACCGGTCCGCGCGATGCGACCACCGGTTCACCCCAACTCGTCAGAGCCTATCCCCGCCGGCGACCCATACTTGCGCACTTGGTTAAACCTTTACCTTTTCGGTCGGGTGGCACGCCCACCCGGGTGACGCGGGGTTTGGCCGTCCGGCCGCCACGGAACGACTTCCCGCCGTACCGGCAGCGGCACCAGGTCGTGCCCGGACCCGAGGGGTGGCATGGCGGCCGAAGGTTCCCAGGAGGCTCCCCGGCAGGCCCGGGCGCTGGCGCTCGCCCGGCGCCCGAAGCTGTGGCTCTTCCCGACCGTCCTGTGCGGCCTGCTGGCCGTCGTGCTCTCGCTGCTCTACATGGGCGGCATCGTGAACCCGACCGGGCACCTGCACCGGCTCCCCATCGCCCTGGTGAACGCGGACCGGGGCGCGCCGCCGCCCGGGCAGCCGGCCAACCTCGGCACCCAGCTGACGAAGGCGATCGTGGCCGGCACGCCCGACAGCACCGTCGACTGGCGGCAGGTGGACGAGGCCGGACTGCGCGAACAGCTCGCCTCCGGCAAGGTCTACGGCGCGCTGGTCGTCCCCGAGGACTTCACCGCGGACGTCACCGCGCTGGTCGCCGGCGGCGCCACGAAGCGCCCGACCGTGACCGTGCTGACCAACCCCGGCCTGGGCAGCCTCGGTTCCTCGATGGCCGCGCAGATCGCCCAGAACGCCGCCCACCAGGCCTCCCAGGCGGCCGGCCGGGAACTGCTCGCCGCCGTTCCGCCCGCGAGCCCCGCGACCGCCGCGGGCCCGGACACCGGCGCCACCGCGCGCCTGTTGCTCGCCGACCCGTTCGCCGTCGCGACCCAGGTCGGCCACCCGATCGGCAGCCGCAGCGGACTCGGCCTGAGCGCCTTCTACTTCACCCTGCTGGCCGTCCTGACCGGCTTCATCGGCGGCAACATCATCCACAACGGCGTCGACGGCGCGCTCGGCTACAGCGACAGCGAGATCGGCCCCTGGCACACCCGCCGGCCGACCGTCCCGATCAACCGCACCCAGACCCTGCTGCTCAAGATGGTCATGACGGCCGGGATCATGCTGATCACCACCTCCCTGGTGCTGCTGTGCACGGTCGGCGTCCTCGGCATGGACGCCCCGCACCAGCCGATGCTCTGGCTCTTCGCCTACTGCGCCAGCCTCGCCGTCGGCCTCGGGGTGCAGGCGATCAACGCCGCGTTCGGCGGCATCGGACAGCTGATCTCGATGTTCGTCTTCATCGCGCTGGCCCTGCCCTCCTCCGGCGCGACCGTGCCGCTGCAGGCGGTGCCCTCCTTCTACCGCTTCCTGAGCGTGTTCGAGCCGATGCGCCAGCTCAGCGACGGCATCCGGGCGATCCTGTTCTTCGACGCCAGGGGCGACGCCGGGCTGGCCCGCGGCTGGACCATGATCGCCATCGGTGCGGTGCTGGCCCTGGCGTTCGGCTTCGGGATGACCCGCTACTACGACCGCAAGGGCCTGCACCGCTGGACGCCCCAGCCGACCGACTGAGCCGCCGGAACCGCGACCCGAACCGGAACCGCGACAGGCACGGCGACCGGGACCGGCACGGCGACCGGGACCGGCGCGTGGACCGGACGGCCGTGGCCGCGGCCGGGACGGGACCGGCGCGTGGACCGGACGGTCAGGCCTTCGTCACGGTCACCGTGAGGTGCTTCATGATCGGCTGGTCGCTCTGCGTGCTGTGGTCGCCGAGCGCACAGAGCACGTTCATCTCCGGCATGTACCCGGCCGCGCAGCCGCGCGGGATGTCGTACGGGACGGCCAGGTAGCCGCTCAGCGAGCGGGTGCTGCCGTCCCGGGCGGTGCTGGTGACGTCCACCCGGTCGAACTCGGCGATGCCGCGCTCGCGCATGTCGTCCTTGTTCAGGAAGACCAGGGTGCGCAGGTTCCGTACGCCCCGGTAGCGGTCGTCGTCCGAGTAGATGGTGGTGTTCCACTGGTCGTGCGAGCGCATCGTGCCCAGGGCCAGGGTGCCGGCCCCGGGGACGACGTCGGGCAGCGGGGCGGCGGAGAACTCGGCCTTGCCGGAGGGGGTGAGGAAGACCAGCTCGCGGGCGGGCTGCTTGATCCGGAAGCCCAGCGGCAGCCGCACCCGGCGGTTGAAGTCCTCGAAGCCGTCCAGGACCCGCGCCATGGTGTCGCGGATCCGGTCGTAGTCCTCGATGTACCACTCCCACGGCGTGGGGCTGTCCGGCAGGGCCGCGCGGGCCATCCCGGCGATGATCGCCGGCTCCGAGAGCAGGTGCGATGAGGCCGGCTTCTTCATGCCGACCGAGAGGTGCACCATGCTCATGGAGTCCTCGACGGAGGTGGACTGCAGCCCGCCGCGCTGCTGGTCCTTCTCGGTGCGGCCCAGGCAGGGCAGGATCAGCGCCTTCCGGCCGTGCACCAGGTGGCTGCGGTTCAGCTTGGTGCTCACCTGGAGGGTCAGCTCGCACCCGGCCAGGGCCTCGTAGGTGACGGGAGTGTCCGGCGCGGCGAGCGCGAAGTTGCCGCCCATGCCGACGAAGACCGTGACCGCGCCGCGCCGCATCGCCTCGATGGTGCGGACGGTGTCCAGCCCGTGCTCGCGCGGCGGATCGATCCCGCACACCTCGGCGAGCCGGTCCAGGAACTCCGCGGACGGCCGGTGGTCGATGCCGCAGGTGCGGTTGCCCTGGACGTTGCTGTGCCCGCGCACGGGGGAGGGGCCCGCGCCTTCGCGGCCCAGGTTGCCGCGCAGCAGCAGGAGGTTGACGATCTCCCGGACGGTGTCCACGCCGTGCTCGTGCTGGGTGACGCCCAGGCACCAGCTGAAGATCGACCGGTCCGCGTCGCGGTAGATCCGGGCGGCCTTGAGGACCTCGGCGCGGTCCAGCCCGCTCTGCCGCTCGATCTCCGCCCACGGCGTGGCCTCGCAGACCTCCCGGTAGGCTTCGAAGCCGCTGGTGTGGCGTTCCACGAACAGCCGGTCGAGGGCCCCGTCGTCGGTCGCGGACTGCTCCAGGATCGCCTTCGCCATCCCGCGCAGCAACGCCATGTCGCCGCCGATGCGCGGCTGGAGGTTCAGGGTGGAGGTGCGGGTGGACCGGTTCAGCGCCATGTCCGTGAAGTCGTGCGGGATGATCGTCCGGGTCGCCGCCGCCTCGACCAGCGGGTTGACGTGCACGACCTGCGCGCCCCGTTTGAACGCCTCGGCGAGCGCGGTCAGCATCCGGGGCGCGTTGGAGGCGGCGTTGACGCCCAGGATGAACAGCGCGTCGGCGACCTCCCAGTCCTTGAGGTCGACCGTGCCCTTCCCGGTGCCGAGCGCGGCCTGCAGGGCCCGTCCGCTGGCCTCGTGGCACATGTTGGAGCAGTCGGGCAGGTTGTTGGTGCCCAGCTCGCGGGCCATCAGCTGGTAGAGGAAGGTGGCCTCGTTGCCGAGCCGGCCGGAGGTGTAGAAAGCCGCCCGGTCCGGGTGGTCCAGCCCGCGCAGCGTCCGGCCGACGAGTTCGAAGGCGTCCTTCCAGCCGATCGGCACGTAGTGGTCGGTCGCGGCGTCGTAGACCATCGGCTCGGTGAGCCGCCCCTGGTCCTCCAGCGCGAAGTCGCTCCACCCCGACAGCTCGGTCACCGAGTGGGCGGCGAAGAAGTCGCGGCCCACCCGCTTGCGGGTCATCTCCCAGGTGACGTGCTTGATGCCGTTCTCGCAGATGTCCAGGTGCAGGCCCTTGGTGTCGTCGGGCCAGGCGCAGCCGGGGCAGTCGAAGCCGGTGTTCTCGTGGTTCATCCGCATGACCGCCCGCGGCCCGTCCACGTAGGCGCCCTCACGGGCCAGGAAGCGGGTCACGCTCCTGGCCGCGCCCCAGCCCGCGGCGGGGTGGTGGTACGGCGCGAACCGCGGCGGAGCGGCGGGGGAGGGGCCGATGTCCGGTTCCCGCGCGGGTTCGCGGCGGGCGGTCACGGCGGCGCCGTCGTCCGAAGCGTCGTCGGGGGCGTCGTCGGAGGTGGTCACGGTGCTCGCCTTCCCTCGCAGGGGCGCGCGGGCGTCGGGGACCCGGCGCTGGACCGAGACTACGTCCGCCCGCCGGGCCCTGCGCGGCGAGCGCTCACACGCCCGGCAGGCTGCCCAGCACGGCGGCGACGTCCGTCCGCCGGGCGACGTCCAGCAGCGCGCGGGCCATCACCGAACCCGGCTCGCGGGCGGCGATCACCAGGCCGATCGACGCGCTGTGCACCGGCTCCACCAGCGGGACGGCCTGCATGCCGTGCGGCACCCCGAACACGTGCAGCCAGGCGTAGGGCACGACGCTCGCCCAGTGCCCGGTCCGCACGTGCGCGAACAGCGAGGCCACCGAGTCCGTCTCGACCCGCGGGGTCGGCTCCAGCCCGAGGCCCGCGAACACCTCGTCCAGCACCCGCCGGCCCTGCATGCCCGAGTGCAGCAGGCACAGCGGCAGCCGGGAGGCCTCCGTCCAGGTCGCCCCCGGGTGCCGGGCCAACTCGTCGGCCAGGCCGGTCAACAGGACGTAGCGCTCCTCGTACAGCGGGAGTGTGCGCACGTCGTCGGCGCCCGGCCCGGGCAGGTAGGTGATGCCCGCGTCGATCTCGAAGTCCCGCACCTGGCGCAGGAGTTCCTCGGAACGCAGATCGGTGGACAGCTCCACCGTGGCCAGCGGGTGGGCGGCGCAGAGCGGCCCGGTGAGCAGCGACACGGCGCCCGAGGCGGTCGGCACCGAGCCGATCCGCAGCCGTCCGCTCAGACCGGTGCGCAGCGCGTCCACCTCGTCCCGCAGGGCGTCCCGGTCGGCCAGGATCCGCCGCGCCCACAGCACGATCCGCTCGCCTTCGGGGGTGAGCCCCTCGTAGGCGCGGCCGCGCCGGACCAGCAGCACCTTCAGTTCGTCCTCCAGCTTGCGGACGGCCTCGGAGAGGGCCGGCTGGGAGACGTGGCAGGCCTGGGCGGCGCGGGCGAAGTGGCGCTCCCGGGCGAGGGCGACGAGGTACTCGAGCTGGCGGAAGAGCATCTACCCGGCCTCCGGCGCGGGGGCGGCGGCCGGGTCCGTTCCGGTTCCGCCGGCGGTTCCGGCGTCGGTGCCGGTTGCGGCGTCGGTGCCGGCTGCGGTCCGGGTGCCGGTGCCGGTGCCGGTGCCGGTGTCTATGCGGTCGGTGCGGGTGTACACGTTCATCGACTCGCCACGCAGGAAACCGACCAGGGTCAGACCGGTCTCCTCGGCGAGGTCCACCGCCAGCGAGGAGGGGGCCGAGACCGCCGCGAGCATCGGGACGCCCGCCATCACGGCCTTCTGGACCAGCTCGAAGGACGCCCGGCCGCTCACCATCAGCACCGTGCCGCGGGCCGGTAGCATGCCCTCGCGCAGGGCGTGGCCGACCACCTTGTCCACGGCGTTGTGCCGTCCGACGTCCTCGCGCAGGCAGAGCAGCCGCCCGTCGGCGTCGAACAGCCCGGCCGCGTGCAGGCCGCCGGTGCTGTCGAAGACCTTCTGGGCGGCCCGCAGCCGGTCCGGCAGGGCGGAGAGCAGGGAGGGGGTGACACGCAGTTCGTCCCCGGCGACGCTCCACGACGCGGTGGTGCGCACCGCGTCCAGGCTGGCCTTGCCGCACAGGCCGCAGGAGGAGGTGGTGTAGAAGTTGCGCTCCAGGGAGGCGTCCGGGGCGGGCACACCGGCGGCGAGGACGACGTCCACGACGTTGTAGGTGTTGCCGCCGTCGGCGGTGGCACCGGCGCAGTACCGGATCCCGGCCACCTGGTGCGCGGCGTGCAGCACGCCCTCGCTGACCAGGAAACCGGCCGCCAGGTCGAAGTCGCTGCCGGGCGTGCGCATGGTCACCGTCAGCGGACGCCCGCCGACCCGGATCTCCATCGGCTCCTCGGCGGCCAGGGTGTCGGGGCGGTGCGTGGGCGTGCCCTGGCGCAGGCGCAGCACTCTGCGCGGGACGGTCACTCGGCCCATGGTCGTCGGCTCCTCGGCGGGGTCGTGGCGGACGCTACGCATGAATCCTCGCGCGTTCGGCGGGGGAGGTGCGCCACGAGGTCCGGTTCGGGCAGGTGACGGCGGCTGTGCGCGGCCGTCACGGCCAGGCACAGCACGCCCACCGCGGCCATGCCGGTCAGCAGCGCCGGGTAGGAGGCGTGGCCGGCCGTCCCGGCGAGCAGCAGCGGGGTGAGGAAGCCGCTGGAGGTGGTGCTCTGGTAGAGGGAGGCGGCGCTCGGGCCGCTCGGGCCGGAGGGCCCGGAGGGCGTGCGGGGCAGCCGCTCCACCTCGTGCAGACCCGCGCCGAGCGTCAGCCCGTACCCGGTGCCGAGGACGACGGCGGCCACCAGCACCAGCGCCACCGAGTCGCGCTCGGCGGCGAGGGCACCGACCAGCAGCCCGGCGATCACCGTGGCCATCGCGGTGAGGGTCGCCCGGGCGCTGCCGCGGTCGTCCAGCCGTTCCGCGAAGGGCTGGGCGAGCACGCCCGTGGCGAGGGTGAGCGCCGCCACCAGGCCGCCGAACAGCGGCGCGTGGCCGGGGACGCGGTCGGCGACCAGCGGGGGCAGCACGACGTACGCCACCGTGGCGGAGCCGAGCACGGCGGGGCTGGCGGGAAGTACGACGTAGCGGAAGCGGGGGTGCCGGACGGCCGCGCGGTGTCCGGGGCCCTGTCCGGTTCCCCGTCCGGGGCAGGGGCTGGGGGCGGTGCCGGTGCTCGGGGCGGGGCCGGAGCCCGGACCGCGGGCCGGTGCGGTGCCCGGTGTGGTGCTCGCCGTGGTGTCCGGTGCGGTGCTCGCCGTGGTGTCCGGTGCGGTGCTCGCCGTGGTGTCCGGTGCGGTGCTCGCCGCGCTGCCCGGTGCGGCGGCGGGCCCGGTATCGGGCAGGCGGCGGGTGGCCCACAGGACCAGCAGGCAGCCGAGGGCGTGGGCGAGCGCCGGCAGCACCATCGGGCCGGGCAGCCACTCGGCGAGCACCCCGGAGACCAGCGCACCCCCCGAGAAGCCCGCCCCGGTCGCGCACACCGCCCGCCGGGCCGACACCGCGGGCGGCACGGACGGGCCGGAGAGCTCCCGCAGCCAGGCCGCCCCGGCCAGGAACACCAGACCCGCGGCGAAGCCGGTGGCCGCCCGGGCCGCGAACACGGCCGACTCGTCCGCCACGGCCAGGACGGCGCTCGCGGCGGCGGAAAGCACCAGCGCGCCGCGCACCACCCGCCGCCGGCCGTAGCGGTCCGCTGCGGGGCGGCCCAGCAACAGACCGGGCACCAGCCCGACCAGGTACACCGAGAACATGGCGGCCAGCGACAGCGCCGACCAGTCGGTGCGTACCCGGTACACGGTGGCCAGGGCGGTGAACTGGTTCGCGCCCCAGGCGGCGACGGCCACGGCCGCCGCCACCGGGAGCCAGCGGGTGGACATCTGCGTGCTCTGCTCTCTCGCCCCCACGGACGGTTGCGCCGATCCTGCGGACGGCCGGAACCGGCGTGCCGGAACGGGTACGGGACAATTCGGCGGCGGCCCGACGGAAATCGTCTGCGGCGTCGAATCACCCGATGTCGATGTGCTCGGTGTCGTTCTCGCGGAAATCATCGACGTGATGATTCCGGGCCCGTGAATGCCGTCCGGCAGGGCGAGCGGTGTGCGGCCCGGGAAATTCCGGGGGCGGGTGGAGTCGGGGCGAGGGCGTCCACCAGGTCGTCGATGATGACCACGTGCTGCGCCGCCCCTTGCCCGGATTTCCCGGCTCGCCGATTCTCCGGCGTCCCGTTTTACGGTGTCCCTTTTACCGGCGTACCGTTGACCCGGGTTTCGTTTTCCGGATTCCTTCCTGCCAGTGTGGAGTCCGGGGCGGTGGCACGTCAAAGAGGTGGTTCCTGTGGGGTGATAGGCGCCGCTTATCGTGGATTCCGGAACGGTCCGCCGGATTTCCCCGACCGGGCGATCGGGAATGTCCGCACCGCGGTCAGGGCGGTCGGGGCACGGGCCCTTCGAGGGCGCGGCGGGCTCTTCGGGAGCGTGACGGCACGGAGCCGCTGCGCTAGTCCGTGCTCCGCCCCACCGACAGCACCACCGCACTGGTCGCGCCGCCCGGCGTCTCGTAGTGCACCGTCTCCCCGGCGTGGCGCCCGAGCAGGGCCTTGCCGAGCGGACTGTCGGAGGTCACCAGCGTCAGCTCCCGCTCCTCGGCGAGCTCCGCGACCTCGACGGTCTCCTCGTCACCGTCCGCGAACCGCACCGTGACGGTGGACCCCACCCCCACCACCTCCGTCGACGGTGCGCCGGCGACGGACGCCTCCCGCAGGCGCTCCTCCAGCTCGGCGATCCGCCGGTCCAGCCGCGTCACCTCCGACGCCCGCTGCAACTCGTCCGCCGCGTCCGCCCGGTCGCCCACCGGCTCCACGCCGCGCAGCGTCTCGGCCACCTCCCCCCGATCCGTCCGCAGCTGCGCCAACTCCTCCTGCACCGCACGCAGGCCCTCGGCACTGATGGGTTCGGGACCACCGGTCATTGCCTGCTCCCGGGTCTCTCGCGGAACGCTCAAACGCCGGACGCCTCCCATTACCCCACCCTGCCGGGCCCCGGGCAACTCCGGCCGTGGGGGCGCCACTCGGCGCCCGCGGACGGACGGGAACGGTCACCGCGGGAGCGGACCGGAGCGGACCGGAGCGGACCGGACAGGAGCGTGCGGTCAGCGGACCAGGGCGTCGGCCCGTCGGGGTTCCGGCGTCCGCGGCTGCACGACCGGCGCGAGGAAGTCGCTCGGTGTGCCGTGCCAGGACACGTGCAGGGCTTCCCGGGCGCGCGTGCACGCCACGAAGAGCAGGCTCAGCTCGCTGTTCAGGTCTTCCTGGTGCTGCTGCGGGTCCGTGTCCTGCGGGGTGATCGCGCTCTGCATGGGCACCATGCCGTCGCTCACGCCCACGACGGCCACGCAGCGGAACTCCAGTCCCTTCATCCGGTGCATGGTGCCGATCCGGACGCCGGGGGACGGCGCGTTTCCGAGCACGTACGCGGGGGTTCCGGCGCGGTCCAGGGCCTGGGCGATGTCGCGGCCGAGCTGGGCGGTCCGGGCGGCGACGCCGATGTCCTCCGGGCGCACGCCCGAGGCGGTCCACTCCCCGATGCGGGCGACGAGCGCCCGGATCTCCTCGGACCTGTCGGCGTGACCGTGCGTCTCGGGATGCGCGCCGTGCAGGGTCGAGTGGTAGCCCACCAGGGACTCCTCCCCGCCGTCCATGTCGTCCGGGCGTTCGCCGGTGAGCAGGGAGGCGGACCAGCTGAGGATCTCGTGCGTGGTCCGGTAGTTGATCCGCAGCCGGGAGGACCGGCCGACCACCTGGATCCCGAGCGAGCGCAGCGAGACCTTGTTCCCGTAGATCCGCTGGTGCGGGTCACCGGCGAGGAAGAGGTCGTCCGGTCCGGGTGCGACGACGGCGCGGAGGAACCGCCACTGCGCGGGGTGCAGGTCCTGCGCCTCGTCGATCACCACGTGCCGGAACGGGCGGTGCCCCTGTTCGTCGAGCGTCCGCGCGGCCTGCGCGCACACCTGCAGGAAGGTCCGCTCCCCGGTCTGTCGCAGGTCCTCCTCGAACGCGGCGACCGCACGCCACAGTTGGGCCCGCTTCAGCGGCCCGAGGGTCGTGCCCCGGCCGGTCCGCGACGCCTTCAGGTACTGCTCCGGGCCCTCGATCGACTGGGCCAGGACGACCTGTCGCCACTCCTGGTCGAGGAACACGTCGGTGAAGTCGACGCCGAGCCGGTCGGCGACCCGCCGCCAACGGGCGAGGACCGCGCGCTGGTTGAAGACGATCTTCAGCGGGGCGCCGCCGAGGGCGCGGCGGAGGAGCTCGTTGGCCAGCGCGTCGACGGTGACCACCCGGACCTTCGCCCTGATCCGCTCGTCCGTGACGAGCAGACCGAGGCAGCGTTCCAGCTCCGCGGCGAGGTCCTTGGTATAGGTGGTGAGCAGCACCGACCCGTCGGGGGCGTCCGGCGGCAGCCGGCGCGCCAGGTGGTAGGTCCGGTGCAGGGCCACCACGGTCTTGCCGGTCCCGGGACCGCCGGTGACGCGGGCCGGACCGTTGTACGACTCCCGGTAGGCGATCCGGTACTGCGCCGGGTGCAGGAAGATCCGCCACGCGTCGAAGGGGCGCTCCAGGATCTCCAGCAGTTCCTCGGGACCGGACACCAGGGCGACCCGGCCGCGCGCGCGGGCCATCGCCGACACCAGCTCGTCCCCGGACCGCTCGGCGCCCGCCGGAGCCGCCGCCCGCGCGTACGCCTGGACGATCTCGCGGTCGATGTCGGCCGGTTCCATCCCGCTGGCGAGACCGATCAGGACGTCGAACTGCTGCTCCGGCAGGACCCGGTGGAGCGCCTCCAGATGGGCTTCGTCGGGCAGCAGCCGGATGATCGGCAGGATCTCCTCGTCGATGCCCAGGCTGCGCAGGACCTTGTCGGAGCGGTCGGCGAAGAGCCGCCGGGGTTCGTCGGACGCCCGGGTCCGCAGCGACTCGGTGGCGCGTTCCAGCGCGACGTCGTTGCGGATCTCGACGCCCTGGGTGGCGGCGTTGACCGAGGCCCGGTGCTTGCCCGCCCAGTCGTTGGCCTTGTCGTGCGGGAGGACCTTCAGCAGCAGGTAGCCGTCGCCCCGGTCGGCCTTGAGGACGACCCCGCGCCAGAAGTCGGTGATCCGGATGGTGCGGATCCGGGGATCCCGCTGGTGGGTGAGCTTCTCCAAGTGCGTGCCGGCGTGCGTCGCCACGGTGAACTTCTCGAAGGTCTCGAAGACCCGCCGCTGCACCGACTTCTCCAGCGCCGCGAACTCCAGCAGGAAGTCCCGGTGCATACCCAGCGTCGCCACGCAGGCCCCCTCACACCTCTGTCCGGTCGGGCAGTGCGCTCACTGTACTGGCCCGGTACCGGCCCGACGATCACTCGGGACGACGGCGGGTGGCCGCCACGCGACGCCGACCGGGGGCGCCCCGCGCGGGGCGGCGTGGACGAACCACCCCGGAACCGCAACGGCTTCCCAAGGTCGGGCGTGGAACGCGCGGGAGCGGGCGGGCGGACGCACGTTCGCTGCGGGTCCGTCCGGTTCGGGCCCGTCGACCCCGCGCCGGCTCGCCTCGTCGCGGGCGTGCCTTCCCGGCTCCGGGAGCCCGTGCGGGGCGTCGCGCCGGTCGGCGCCGAGCCGGCATCGGGTCCGCGTCGGGTCGGCTCCGGGTCCGCGTCGGGTCCGTGTCGGGTCGGCTCCGGGTCCGCGTCGGGTCGGTGGACGAAACGGCGGCGCGCGCCCGGTCGGCGGTGGTGCCTGGCTCCGTCGTCCTCCGGGACGCCGGCCCCCTCGGCGGCGCCGGCGGGTGCTGTCCGAGGGTGGCGGTGATCACCTTCTGGGGTGGGGGCGTGGGGGAAAGTGCAGGTCGGGGGCTTCGGTGTGGGCGCGAAGGGCGGGACCGGCCGCTGGGTCGGGAGCGGGCGAAGCTACCATGTGGGCAACACCCTCAGCTCGAAAGATGGACTTGTGACTGTCAACGACGACGTGTTCACGGACTGGAAGAACCGCGAGGAGATCGCGGAGTCGATGATCCCGATCATCGGGCGGCTGCACCGGGAGCGGGACGTCACCGTCCTGTGCCACAGCCGTTCCCTGGTGAACAAGTCGGTGGTCAGCATCCTCAAGACGCACCGCTTCGCCCGGCAGATAGCCGGCGAGGAGCTCTCGGTCACCGAGACGATGCCGTTCCTGAGCGCGCTGACCGCCCTGGACCTCGGCCCCTCGCAGATCGACATCGGCATGCTCGCCGCCACGTACAAGGCGGACGACCACGGTCTGTCGGTGGAGGAGTTCACCGCCCAGGCCGTCGCCGGTGCCACCGGTGAGAACAAGCTGGAGCGCCGGTCCGCCCAGGACGTCGTGCTGTACGGGTTCGGCCGCATCGGCCGCCTGGTCGCCCGCCTGCTGATCGAAAAGGCCTCGGCCAACGGTCTGCGGCTGAAGGCCATCGTCGTGCGCAACGGCGGCGGCGACGACCTGGTCAAGCGCGCCTCGCTGCTGCGCCGGGACTCCATCCACGGCCAGTTCCAGGGCACGATCACCGTCGACGAGACGAACAACAAGATCGTCGTCAACGGCAACGAGATCACCGTGATCTACTCCGACGACCCGACCAAGGTCGACTACACGGAGTACGGGATCAAGGACGCCATCCTGATCGACAACACCGGCCGGTGGCGTGACCGCGAGGGCCTGTCGAAGCACCTGCGCCCCGGCATCGCCAAGGTCGTGCTGACCGCTCCGGGCAAGGGCGACGTCCCGAACATCGTCCACGGCGTCAACCACGACATGATCAAGCCGGACGAGCAGATCATCTCCTGCGCCTCCTGCACCACCAACGCCATCGTCCCGCCGCTGAAGGCGATGGAGGACGAGTACGGCGTGGTCCGCGGCCACGTGGAGACCGTCCACTCGTTCACCAACGACCAGAACCTGCTGGACAACTACCACAAGGCCGACCGCCGTGGCCGCTCGGCACCGCTGAACATGGTGATCACCGAGACCGGTGCCGCCTCGGCCGTCGCCAAGGCCCTGCCGGACCTCAAGGCGAAGATCACCGGTAGCTCGATCCGCGTGCCCGTGCCGGACGTCTCCATCGCGATCCTCAACCTCCAGCTCAAGCGGGAGACCAACCGCGAGGACGTCCTGGAGTACCTGCGCAACGTCTCGCTGACCTCGCCGCTGAAGCGCCAGATCGACTTCATCGACTCGCCCGACGCGGTCTCCAGCGACTTCATCGGCTCGCGCCACGCCTCGATCGTGGACGCCGGCGCGACCAAGGTCGAGGGCGACAACGCGATCCTCTACCTGTGGTACGACAACGAGTTCGGCTACTCCTGCCAGGTCGTGCGGGTCGTGCAGTACATCTCGGGTGTCGAGTACCCGACCTACCCGGCTCCGGCGGTCTGATCCGTCGGTGGGGTCGTACGACGGGGCGGTGACCGGTTGGTCGCCGCCCCGTCGGCGTACCGGGGTCCTTCCGGCGGCGCTAGGTGCCGGCCGGGTGCCCGGTCGGTCGGCACGCGGCCTGCGGTGCCCGGTGCCGGGTGCCGAGTCCCGGGTGCCCGAGGGTGGTGATCGGGCGTCGGGCGTCGGCTGGTGGGAGGGGCGGGGACGGCGGACGGGTGGCCGACGGTCAAGTGGGGCGCCGTGCGGCGGCGGGTGCCGGCCGCGGCCGGGCCCGGACGTCCGCTGTTCGCCGAGCGCCGGATCGCGGCTGGCTTCGACGAGGTGTGGTCGGTCGTGGACGACCTGTCCGGTCAACTGCCCCGCCTGACCAGCGGGTTGCGCTCCTTCGAGGTCGGTCCCGCCGGGCCCGGCGGTCGGCGGGAGGGGGCCGCGGTGAGTGCGGTGGGACACCGGGAGCAGTTCGAGGTCGTGCTGCGTGGCGGGTGGTGCCTGATGCGGAGCCGGGTGCTGCTCGGCGGGATGGCGGCCGTACCGGACGGCGACGGGACGCGCTTCGCCCTGCTCGCCACCCCGCGGGTGCCCGGCGCGGGGCCGGTGCAGCGCTTCTTCGGCGAGCCCGTCGACCGGCGCGGCGAGGTGCTGCTGGACCGCCTGGAACGACGGGGCCGGTCACGGTCGGACGCCGTCGGCGAATAGGCGGCGGACGGCGGCGGCCACCTCCTCGGGACGCTCGTGCGGCAGGAAGTGCCCGCAGCCGGGCAGGACTTCGGCCGTCAGGCGGTCCGCCGGAGCACCGGCGGGGGAGAGCAGGGCGGGGGGCGGATCACCGGGTCCGGCGCGCCGCCGAGCAGATGGGTGGGGACGGTCAGCCGCGAAGAGTCGTGAACGGACGCTGCCGAGCGGGATGTCGAGGATCTCGGACACCGACTGCTCGTCCAGTCCTTCGATGTGACGAAACGTCAGAACGGTGCGATGGCGGGGAGGCGGGCGCTCCAGGGCATCGTGGACGTCAGCGGCCAACTCGCCGTCGCGCAGGTCGGGTTGCTCGTCGACGAGAGGGGAGAGGGGTACGGCGCCGGCGGCGGTCCGGCCAGGGCCGGCCGTGGCGCGGCTCACGAACCGGACGGCCTCGCGGGCGGCGATGGTCCGGGCCCGGCGGAACAGTGCTTCGGGGCCCTGAGTCGGGGGCAGGTTCCGGACGATCGCGATCACCGCTTCTTGGGCGGCGTCGGGGGCGTCCTGCCGTGCGATCGGGGCGCAGACCCGGCCGACGTACGGCATGAGCGGGCTCATCACCTCGTTCAGCGCGAGGGCGTCGCCCTGCTGGGCTGCCCGGACCAGCGGGGTCTGGTCGGGCGCGGTGAGGTCGGGCGCGGTGAGGTCAGGCACGGTGGGGTCGGTCGGGGCGGAGTCCGGCGGGGTGGGCACCGGCGGGTGGGTGCCCCGTGGTCGGCCGTCCGCGTCTGTCATGTCGCCCCCGTCGTCGGTTGCTGCCGGCCGCTGTCGGTCGTCGTGCCCGGGTGGACGCTACTGGCCGGGGCGGGCCGCGGCGGCGGGCATGCGGGCGGGAACGTGGGCGGCAGGCGTGAGGGCGGAGGTGGAAGGGGGCGGGGGTGGAAGGGGGTGGAGCTGCGGCTATGTTGAGGGGTCACGGACAGCCGGAGGGAGCGGGCAATGGGGATGGGTGGTCGGCGGATGGCCGCCGGGGTTGCGGCCGGGGTGCTGGCAGCGGTGCTGGCGGGATGCTCGTCCGGGGGGTCGAAGGGCGCCGCGCCGACGGCGTCCGGGGCGCCGGGCGCGGCGGCGAGCGCGGCCGCCGGAACGGCTGCGGCATCCGCGCCCGCGGATCCGGCCGCACCGTCGGCGGCGGGGTCCGGGTCCGGGGCGGCTCCGGCCCCCGCGACCGCGCCCGCGAGTGCACCCGCCTCCGCGCCGGCCCCCGTGGCGGCGCCCACCGCGGACCTGGAGGCGGCGCTGCTGGACGACAAGCTGGTCGGCCAGGTGCTGCCGGACGCCAAGGCGATGGCCGGGTGGGAGGAGGAGAAGCGCCGGGTCGACACCGCCGACCACGCCGTCACCTGCACCGCGGCCAAGCCCTGCGCGGGCAAGCCGCTCAGCGCGTCGGTCCGGTTCTCCTCGGGCGACGTGGTCACCCGCTTCATCGTGGAGACCCTGCCCAGCCGGGACGCGGCGAAGAACCGGCTGAAGGAGACGTACACCTCGTACGCCGCCGGGCCGTTCAGGAAGCTCGACACCCCGGTGCTGGGCAGCGAGAGCCAGGCCTTCCAGGGGCCGCTGGCCGAGGGCGAGGGCGTCGGCATCGTGGTGCGCTCGGGCACCGTGGTGGCGAGCGTGACCACCGAGGGCGGCCCGGTGGACGTGGCCGCGACGCGGCGGTTCGCGGTGATGCTGGTCCAGCGGATCGAGCAGGCACAGGCGGGCCGGACGCCGGACGCCGGGCCGGGGCCGGCCTGAGTCCGGGTGGCGGGTGCTGCTGACGGGGCGCCGGCGGTGCGGCCGTCCGCCCGTCAGCGGTGGCTGGGTTCGTACGGTCCGAGCGTGAGCCAGGTGTCCAACCCGCAGTGGGCCACCCGCCAGCCGGGCAGCGGGCCGTCCGTGCCCACCAGTTCGGCGCAGGCCGCGGTCAGGGCGGCCTCGGCGGTGATCAGGTCGTCGGCGAGGGTGAAGACCACCGCGTCCACGGTGCCGGGCCCGGCCACGATCCGGGCGTGCCCGACCCGGACCGGACCGCGCAGCCCGCGCTCCAGCCCGTCCCGCACGGACTCGGGGGTCGGCTGGTCGGTGCTGCGGGGGCCGTCGGGGGCGCGCAGGTGGAAACGGATGGCGTGCACGGTACCAAGGGTGACGGATCGTCGGTGCGGTGCGGTGCGAGAGACGGTGGCAGATCGCTGTCAGGCAGCAAGATGTCACCCTTGATGCCCGCTGGTGCCGGTTCGGGTGTGGTTGCGCTCCGTGCCCGGCCCCGGGTTCCGCTCCGTGCCCGGCCCCGGTCCTGTTCCCGGCTCCGCTCCGCTTCCGGCTCCGCTCTGCTCCGTCCCCGGACGGGCTCCGCTCCGCTTCCGGCCCGGGAGGGCGCTGGGCTGGGGAAACGGATGTCAGTCGGGCGTGATATGTACTCCATCTGGAGTGGCTGCAGTACGGCCATGCGAAAGATGCCGATGACGTTCGAGGGGGCCACCACATGCCGCTGTTCCGACGCCGCTCCGGCGGGGAGGGCGCGCAGGACCGGGCCGGGTGGCGCGGGTTCGGGTTCGGCCGTCGCTCCACCGCGGCGCCCGCGGCGCCCGCGGCGTCCCGCGGTGCCGAGCCGCAGCTCGACCCGACGTTCGGGGACGCGGCCGTGCGCCTGGTGCTCGCGCAGGCCGCGGACGGGGACTGGGCCGCGCTGCGCCCCGTGCTGTCCGCCGTCGAGGACGGCGCCGAACTGACGTACCTCGCCGGGGTGATCGCCGACGTGCCCGGGGTCGAGGCGTGGACCGGCCGGGTCCTGGACGACACCCCGGACGACACGGTGGCGCTGCTGCTCTCCGGCGCCCGGCAGATCACCTGGGCCTGGGAGGCGCGCACGGGTGCCCGGGCCAAGAACGTCACCGAGGAGCAGTGGACGGTGTTCCGGCAGCGGCTGGACACGGCCGAGGAGCAGTTGCTGGAAGTGGCCGAGCGCGAGCCGGCCTGGCTTGCCCCCTGGTACTTCCTGCAGGTCAGCGCCCGCGGTGCCTCGCTCGGTCCGGAGGTCGCCACCTGCCGCTTCGAGGCCGCCGTCCGCCGCTCGCCCGAACACGGCGGCTCCCACCGCCAGCGGCTGCAGCAGCTGTGCGCCAAGTGGGGCGGCTCGCACGAGGAGATGCACGGCTTCGCCCGCTCGGCGATGCTGGCCGCGCCCGGGGGCAGTCACCTCGGCGAGCTGGTCGCGCTCGCGCACCTGGAGCACTGGCTGGACCTCCCGGACGGCGAGGACCGCGCGTACCTGACCAGCCCGACCGTGCTGGCCGAGCTGCAGGAGGCCGCCTTCCGTTCCGTGTTGCACCCGGACTTCGAACCGGTGCGCGGCTGGCAGGGCACCTTCAACACCTTCGCGATGGCCTTCTCGCTGGCCGACCAGCGCAAGACCGCCCGGCTGCTGTTCGACGCGCTGGACGGGGCCGTCACCGAGTCGCCCTGGCACTACCTGTCGGGGGACCCGGTCAGGACCTTCCGCGCCCACCGCGACCGCTGCGCCGCGTACTGACGCCGGCCGTTCCCCGACGCCTGCCGTTCCCGACCCCGACCGATTCCCGGCATCGCCCCGCCCCCGACCCCGAGCGTCCCCTGACGCCGAGCCGCGTCCCCTGACCGCCACCCGCCCCGCGATCGAAAGAGCCTCCGGTGTCCCCGACCGACAACCCGACGAGTGCGCACACCTTCCAGGTGGACCTGCGCGGCCTGGTGGACCTGCTCTCCCACCACCTCTACTCCAGCCCGCGGGTCTACCTGCGCGAACTGCTGCAGAACGCGGTGGACGCGATCTCCGCCCGCCGCGCCCTCGACCCCGCGGCACCGGCCCGGATCACCGTCCGCGCCGACGACGAACTGTCCGTCACCGACACCGGCGTCGGCCTGACCGAGAAGGACGTCCACACCTTCCTCGCCACCATCGGCCGCAGCTCCAAGCGCGACGCCGACGGCCGGCTCGACGGCGACGGACTGGCCAGGGCCCGCGGCGACTTCATCGGCCAGTTCGGCATCGGCCTGCTCGCCTGCTTCGTGGTCGCCGACGAGATCACCGTGGTCACCCGCTCCGCCGCCACGCCGGACGCCCCAGTGATCGAATGGCGCGGCAGCTCCGACGGCAGCTACACCATCCGCACCCTGCCCGCCGCCGCCAAGCCCGAGCCGGGCACCACCGTCACCCTGGCCCCGCGAGCCGACGCCGTCGAGTGGACCCGCCCCGGCCGGGTGCTCACCCTCGCCCGGGAGTTCGGCAGCCTGCTGCGCCACGACGTCACCGTGATCGACGCGGGCGGCACCGAGCACCGGGTCAACCGCACCCCGCCGTGGGCCGAGCGCCACGCCTCCCCGCTCGCCAAGCGCGACGCGCTCGGCGAGTACTGCCGCGCCACCTTCGACTTCACCCCGCTCGACACCATCGAGCTGGACCTGCCGCTGGTCGGCCTGCGCGGCGTCGCGTACGTGCTGCCGGACGCGGCCCCGCCGTCGCGGCGCAACGGCCACCGGGTGCACCTCAAGGGCATGCTGCTGTCCGACCAGGCCGACGAACTGCTGCCGGACTGGGCCTTCTTCGTCCGCTGCGTCGTCGACACCGACGGGCTGCGCCCCACCGCCTCCCGCGAGGGCCTGTACGCCGACGAGACGCTGGCCGCCGTCCGGGACGCGCTCGGTGCCCGGATCCGCGACTGGCTGACCGGCCTGTCCGCGAGCGACCCGGCGCTGCTGCACCGCTTCCTGTCCGTCCACCACCTGGCGGTCAAGGAACTCGCGCGCTACGACGACGAGTTGCTGCGGATGATGCTGCCCTGGCTGCCGTTCGAGACCACCGACGGCAACGTCACCCTGGACGAGTTCGCCCGCAGCCACCCGGTGGTGCTGGTGGCCCGTACGGTCGAGGAGTTCCGCCAGGTCGCCCCGATCGCCGGCGCGGCCGGCCTCGGCGTGGTCAACGGCGGCTACACCTACGACCGCGACCTGGTGCACCGGCTGCCCGAGATCCGTCCCGGCGTCTCGGTGTCCGACCTCGACCCGGGCACCGTCACCGCGCACCTGGACACCGTCGACCCGGCCGCCGAGCTGGCCGCCAACGCCTTCCTCGCGATCGCCCGCGAGGTGGTCGGCCGGTTCGACTGCGACGTCGCCCTGCGCAGCTTCCACCCGACCAACGCGCCCGCCCTGTTGCTCGACAACCGGGAGGCCCGGCACGAACGGACCCGCGCCCAACTCGCGGACGAGGCAGACGGGTTGTGGGCGGACATCCTCGGTTCGCTGCGCGCCGAGGTGCCCCGCGCCCAGCTGGTGCTCAACCACCTCAACCCGCTGGTGCGCCGCGCGGCGACCGTGACCAACCGCGAGTTGGCCGTCACCGCCGTCGAGGCGCTGTACGGGCAGGCCGTGCTGATGACCCGCCGTCCGCTCAAGGCCAGCGAGTCCGCGTTGCTCAACCGTTCGTTCATCAGCCTGCTCGACCACGCCATGCTCGGCCACGAGCTCGGTGGAGCCGGTGGAGCGGGCGGTGTCGGTGGAGCAGGTGGAGTCGGTGGACCGGGCGGGGCGGGCGGCCCGGACCGCGACGGCGAGCAGGAGGCGTGATGCTGGACACCCCCGACGCGGTGATGGCCGCGTTGCACGAGAACGACTCCCGTCCGTACGGCCGCTCCCGGACCGTCACCGCCGAGGAACTCGTCGACGCCGCCGAGCAGTTCGACGACACCAAGGTCCGCTCGATGGCCCTGCTCGAACTGATGGAGGCCTACGAGTACGACGGCGAGCGCAACAAGATCCCGGTCGTGTTCGCGCGCGTGCTGGGGCTCTGGGACAAGGACCCGGACGGCTTCGGCGACTGGGCCCGCCACCAGGTGTTCTGGCGCTTCAAGTGGGTGGCCGGCTCGCTGCGGCAGAACCCGGACGTGCCGCTGGCGGCCGTCGAGCGCTGGCTCACCGAACTGCGCGACCGCTACCGAGCGGCCGGCTACGGCCTCCAGCCGTACTACGCCGAGCGCTACCACCTGGCCGGCCTCACCGGCGTCGGCCTCCAGGAGGCGTACGAGCTGTGGGCGGGCCGTCCGCGCTCCGAGATGAGCGACTGCCACGCCTGCGAGACCCGCGCCCGCGCCCGGCACGCCCTCGAACTCGGCGACGACGCCCGCGCGCTGGAGGTGCTGGCCCCGGTGCTGACCGGCCGCAGCACCTGCGAGCTGGAGCCCTACCTGAGCCAGTCGGTCGCCCTGCTGCCGCTGCTGCGCCGGGGCCGGCCGGACGAGGCCCGCTCCGCGCACCTCACCGGCTACCGGTTCGCGCGCGGCAAGTCCTCGATGCTGTCCTCCGTCGCCCGGCACATCGAGTTCTGCGCACTGTCCGGCAACGAGCCGCGCGGCCTGGAACTGCTCGCCGAGAACCGCGACCTGTTCGCCGTCACCGGCGAGGCCGCCTCCCGGCTGGACTTCCTGACCGGCGTCGAGGTGCTGATCGCCGGCCTGGCGAGGGCGGGCCACGGCGACCTCGCGGTCAGCGGCCCGGCCGGCACCGCCTGGACGGTGGACACCCTGCTCGCCCACCTGCGCACCGAGGCGGACGCGCTGGCCGCCCGCTTCGACGCCCGCAACGGCACCGACGCGGTCGGCGCCGCGCGGCGCGCGCGGCTGGCCGTCGAGTCGCTGCTGGACGAGCCGTTGGCCCTGGGCGTGCGCGCCGCCGCCGCGCCCGAGCTGTCCGCGGCCCCGGCCGTCCCGCCCGCGCCGCGCCGGACGGTCGAGGCGGAACCGGAGGACTTCACCGCCCTCGTGGTCCGGGCCCGTGAACTGGAAGCCCTCGGGCACCCGGACTCCGACCGGCTCTGGAAGCGGATCGCCGAGCGCGTCGCCGCCGCGGATTTCGCCCACCCCGAGGGCACGGCGGTCGGCAGCCCCGAGCGGCTGCGCGCGGAACTCGCCGAGCAGCGCGCCCACGACGCGCTGCAGCGCGACGCGCACGCCGAGGGCAAGGCCGGGCTGCTGGCCGCCGCGGAGCTGTTCGAGGCGGCGGGGATGCCCGGGCCCGCGTTGATGGTGCGCACCAGGACGCTGATCGTCGAACTCGACCAGGAGCCGGGTCGTGCGGAGGCTGACGCGGCGGCCGGTGGCGCAGCCGGTGACGCGGCCGCGGCCGGTGCGGCGGTTGACGGGGCGGCCGGTGACGGGGCGGCCGGCGCTGCGGACGCCGGTGACGCGGATGCGGGGGCCGCCGTCGGCGCCGGCGGGAGCGGGGGCCGGACCGCCGACTGGGCGGCGCTGGACACGGCGCTGACCCGGGCCGAGGAGCTGCGGGCGACGGGCGAGCTGACCGACGACGACTACCTGATCGTGCTGCAGACCCGCGCCTACGCGGCCCACCACGACCTGGTCGAGGCGCTGCCCGAGCCCTCCGCGGAGACCGCCGCGCGCTTCGAGGCGGCCGTCGGCGGCTACCACCGGAGTGCCGTCGAGCTGGGCTCCGCCCGCCGCGCCGCCACCTCCCGGCAGTACACCGCCGACGCCGCCGCCCGGCAGGGCAGGTTGGCCGAGGCGGCCGACGAACTGCGCGAGGTGCTGGCCGAGTTGGACGCGGCCGAACTGCCCTGGCACACCCCGCGGGTGCTCGGCCTGCTGGGCCAGGTGCTGCTGCAGGGCCGCGAGCCCGGCCGGGCCGTCGAGGTGTTCCACCGGGCGCTGGCCGAAGCCGCGCGCTGGGGCGAGGACTCCTATCCGTACGCGCCGACGTACATGATGCTCGGCCACTCCTGTTTGCAGGTGGGCGACCTCGGGGGCGCGGTCCGCGCGCTGTCGGAGGCGGCCGCGCGCTACGACCGCAAGGGTGCGGAGGCCGTCGAGGAGGCCGCGCAGGTCCGGCTGCAGCTGGCCGACGTGCTGCGCGACACCGGGCGGGCGGCGGACGCGGTCGCCGTCCTGGAGTCGGTGCTGCTGGACGCGTCGGCGGCCGGGCTGGACGTCCGGATGCTCGCCCAGACCCGGCTGGACCTCGCCCGGGGCCTGGTCGAACTGGAGGAGTACCGGGACGCCGCCGAGGAGTACCTGCGGCTGGCCGACCTGGTGGCCGACTGGGAGGACCAGGAGACCCACACCATGGTCGCCTGCGAGGCCACCCTGGCGCTTGCCCAGGCGGACCGCCACGAAGCCGCCGAGGCGGCCCTCGGACGGGCCCGCGAGGCCCATGCCAAGGCTCCGCAGGTCGACCAGATGGCCGCCACGCTGCGGGAGTTGGCGCGGATCACGATACGCGCGGAAGGGGCGGACGGCCTGTCCGCCGCACTGGCGCTGGTGGCCGAGGCGGACGCGGTCGGCGCGACCGCCGACGAGCGCGGTCAGGAGTACAACACCTGGTACCTGCGCGGCGGTTCGCACTACGAGCGGGCGCGCTGCCTGGCCGTCGCCGAGCGGTACGAGGAGGCGCTCGCGGAGGTCGAGCGGGCTGTCGAGGCGTACGGGCAGGGCGGCGATCGGGCCGGGGCGCCGCGGGCGGAGTCGGTCCGGCTGGCCGCCCTGATCGAGGGCAGCGACCTCGGCCGCACCGCGGCGGCGGTGGCCCGGCTGACCGCCGGCATCGCGGAGTGCGAGGCGGCCGGGCTGCCGGAGGCGGCTCAGGTGCTGGCGGAGCTGCGGGAGCGGTTCACCGCGTCGGGGTGACGGGCGGCGCGGGGAAGGACGCCGGGTGACCCGGTCGGGTCGCGGGCGCCGGAACCGAAGGGTGGGGCCCCGGAGTGCGTACGCACCCCGGGGCCCCGCTCGTGTCCGGTCGCGCCGGGCGGGCGGTCGGTCGGCCGGGCCGTGCCGTGCGGTCCCGCGTCAGCAGGGGCCGTCGTCGGCCCAGACGCCCCACTGGCCGCTGGCGCTCGGCACCTCGTTCAACGTCCACCACTTGGCGTGGTAGTCGTGCCCGTTGTACGACACCTTGGCGCCGCCGTTGTAGGTGGTGCCCGCGTTCCACGCCGGGGCGGTGCAGGTGCCGGGGGTGCCCGGGCTGGTCGGCGGCGTGGTCGGGGGAGTCGTCGGCGGGGTGGTGGGCGGGGTGGTGGGCGGCGTCGCTCCGGCGAACTTCACGGTGTACTTGGTGAAGTCCCAGTCGTTCTGCGCCACGCTGGAGCAGGAGCCGGACAGCCCCGGGTCCACCGGGCCCTGGCACTGCCGGTCGCGGTTGACCGACCAGTAGGTGTACCGGGCCAGGCCGTGCGCGGTGGCGAAGTCCAGCACGGCCTGGAAGTCGGCCTGGCGGAAGTACTCGGCGGCGTCGGTGCGGCCGTTCATCATCGACACGCCCTCGTGGGCGTAGGCGGTGGTCTCGCTCCAGCCGAAGGTCGTCTGCAGGATCCGGTTGAACTTCACCAGCGCGTCGGTCTGCGCCGCCGCGCCGTTGAAGCCGCCGTCGAACGGCATGATCGAGTAGTTGTTCGGCGTGAAGCCCTGGGACTTGGCCTCGTTGAGCATCTGGGTGCCGAACCAGCCGGTGCCCGCGTTGGTGCCGGCGGTGGTGATCGAGACGTACAGGCCCGGGTTGTTCTGCTGCAGGATCCGCGCCGCGCCGATCTCGTTGTGGATGGCCGCGGTGTTCTCGTACTCCGGCTCCTCCAGGTCGAAGTCGATCGCCTTCAGCTGGTACTTGGTGATCACCTTCTGGTAGCCGGCGGCGGTCGCTTCCGGCGTGCCGCAGACCTGGCCCAGCTTGGTGCCGCCGTACCCGCCGACGGACACCGAGACGTCCCCGCCCTTGCCGCGGATCGTCTGGATCACGTTCGGCATGGTGGTGTCGCTGTCGATCGAGGAGGTGCCGCCCCAGGCGGGGGAGCAGCTGTTGCCCTGGGCCAGGATGAACGCCAGCTGGAAGGCCTTCTGGCCGGTGGCGTCCATGACGGCGGCGGCGTCCGGCGGACTGTTGTCCTCGGGCATCAGGTACGGGGCCGAGGCGTACCAGTTGCTGCCCAGACCGGCCGCGGCGGTGGCGGCGGTGGTGTCCGCGGCGGCGGAGCCGGAGCCGGCGAGTGCGGCGAGGCCTCCGGCCAGCAGACCGAGCACGCCGGTCGCGGCGAGGGCGGCTCGGCCGGGGCGGTGCCTGCGCCGGTGCCGGGCGGGCGCGGAGGATGAGCCGGCGGGTGGCCCGACGCGCTGCTTCGGGTCGACGCGCTGCTCCGGGCCGGTGAACTGCTGCGGTCCGGCGGGGAGTTCCGGGTGGGCAGGGTGTTCCGGGCGGGCGGGGTGTGGGGGAATGGCGCGTTCCATCGGAAGCCTTCCAGGAAACGGCAGTGGGGGAAGTGCCTGTTCGCGCCGGAGGTGGGGGTGGCGCGTCGGCAGGGTGAACTGCCCAGGGGCGTGGGGTGGTTGCCATGAGCTCCCACTGGTATAGACCTGTCCCGGAGGTCGGGTCAAGACCCGGCGGAGGGGAAGTGTGAACCCCGGGGGACAGGAGCCTCTGATTCCGGACTCCCGACCGTTGACGGCTTCGGCGTTGGTCTGGGCACGTTCTCGAATGGTCGGTCAGCTTTTCGTCCCGCGAGATCTCGTGAGTACGTGCACGGTCTCTCCGATCCACCCTCCCGAGCGGAGGAACAAATGGTTCAGGCGGTTCCCGACCTGGTCGACCGCGTGGTTTCCGGCGGCCGCAAGGCGAATGTCGCGGACGCGTACTGCGCCTGCCCGACCGGCACCACCACGCACTGCAGCGGCGAAGGCCTGTACGTCACGGGGTGCTGCTCCTGGGCCTGTGCGGTCAAGTCGTCCTGCGTCACCTGCGTCACCTGCGTCGGCGGCGGTGGCTGACCCGTACCGGTCCGCAGGCCGAACCGGCCGGCCGACGCGGGGCCGCCCGTGCCCCCGCCCTGCGTCGGCGGGAGTGCCGACGCAAGGGGGGCCGTGACCGCATACCCGTGGCTCGGCTGCCGCGCCGTGATCGCGGCGGTGTTCGCCTGATCCGCCCTCACCAAGCTCCGCGCGCGCCGCGACGTCGCCTCCGCGCTGCGCGTGACGGCGGTACTGCCGCCCCGCCTGACCGTCGCGGCGGCGATCGGCGTTCCGGTCGCCTGGTACTCCGGCCGTAGATCGTGATCTTGTCGGTCCTTCATGATGGTGCTCATGACTGGTGAACCCCTGTACGTGTCCCTCGCTGAGCTGCGCAGGTCGTTCGACGTGCTGCTGAGCCATGTGGAAACCGCCGTGGCGGGCGACACCGTCGCCCTGGACAAGGACTACTTCTGGTCCGTCCCCTCGGACGAGCTGTACGACGTCGCCATGGAGCCGGGAGCCCTGACGATCGGGCAGCTCTCGGAGTCCTGGCAGCATCTGAGGGATCTGCTTGCCGACCAGGATCGTGCTCTGGGATACCACCTGGTGTGGCTCGCCGACGTCCTGCGGGCGATGGGCCAGGAATTTCCGGCGTAGTCACCTCCGGTCGCATGGCTTGATCGTCATGGCTGCAGGGCTGCTTGCTGCCGGTGGCGGCCGTCACGGGCTCGGGCCTGGTGTCGGCGCCGCCACTGTGACCAGCGGAGCCGATGCCGGAAGTCGTGGACTCGTCCCGCGATCAATGTGGTGAACAGGTGCTGGATCTCGTTGCAGGTGCCGGTCGATCGCGGCGTGCCCGCAGGCGGCGGAGTAGACCGGGTAGACGGTGACCCGGGAGTGCTCGATCCGGCCCGCCGTGCCGGTGCATCGGCGCTGCACGCCCACGGTCGCGGTGCCCTTCTTCAGGTCGCCGGTCTCGTCGACCACGAGCACGGCGTCGGGGTCGTGCAGGTGCTCGACCACGTAGACGCGTACGTCGTCGCGGACCGCGTAGGCGTCCCACGGCGCACGGTGCAGCAGGTGCTGCATGCCGTCCGGGGTGGCGTCACCCGCGTGCTCGGCCAGGGGCCGGCAGTTCTTCCTCGGTAGGTCGGACAGCAGGCCCAGCACCGGCGCCCGTGCCCGTGCCCGAAGGCGGGGCTCGACCCGGGCGAACCGGCCCGCAATGCGACCCGGCGCCTGGTCGAACATCGACCGCCGATGGGCAGGTACTGCGCTGTGGCCTGCGGCCACCGCCTGATCCTCGTTTGCTGACACAACTCACGATGATCAACGGCGGCCTTCGTGTCGGCTGCCTTTCCCTGTTCGATCGTTGCGGTCGTGGCGCTGCGTCGCACTGCGGCGGAGGTGGGTTCAGGGGCTGGGCCGGGGGCGGCACCAGGACCCGCGGTGAGCGCGTGCGGGGCGATGACCCCGCGCGGGGCCGTGACCCCGGTCAGGACCGTCCGTGTCCCGGTGGCGCCGGGACCGGACCGGCGGCCTTGAGGGTGCGGAGGACGGGGGCGGACTCCAGGGCGGTGATCTCCGGGACGGCGCCCAGCCGCTCGGTCACGTACCGGTGGAGGTCGGCCGGGTCGGTGCACAGGGCGAGGGCGGCGAGGTTGCTGGGGCCGGTGGTGGCGGCGACGAAGGCGAGTTCGCGGTGGGTGGCGAGGGCACGGCCGACGCGGTCGAGGTGGGCGGGGGCGACCCCGATCCACAGCAGTGCCTGCATGCCCGCGCCGAGGAGCCGGGCGTCGAGTTCCACGTCGAGGAACACGGTTCCGTCGGAGCGGAGTTCGGCGAGCCGGCGGGCGACGGTGGCCGGGGTGCGGCCGGTGGCGGCGGCGAGGTCTCCGAGGGGTGTGCGGCCGTCCCGGTGCAGTGCGCCGAGCAGGGTCAGGTCGGCGGGGTCGAGGCCGCCGGACGGCGGACCCGCGGCGGTGGGGCGGAGCCGGTCCTGCTGTTCCTCGCTGAGCGCCTCGGTGCTGACCGGCCAGGCGGTCGGGCCGCCCCGGTAGGTGTGCAGCAGGCAGTGGGCGGAGACGTCGGTGACGGCGGCGGTGCGGGGGATGTCGCGCAGCAGCAGGCTGTGGCCGTCGGGGCCCGGGCCGGTGTCGACGATGGCGGTGATCTCGGTGCCACCGGAGGTGAGCTTCACCCAGGCGGTGTCGGTCCGCCGGACCAGTGCCTGGGCGAGGTTCTGGGCGGTGTGCGGTCCGGCGGTGAGGCGGAGCAGCCACTGGGCCCGCCCGGCCCGGTGCGGGTCGGCGAGGCCGACCACTCTCAGGCCGGCCTCGGCCCGCAGCCGTCGGTAGCGGCGGGCGACGGTCTGCGGGGAGACGTCGAGGACGGCGGCGATCCGGTTGAACGGGGCGCGCCCGTCGACGCGCAGGGCGTGGACGAGCGCGCGGTCGAGGTCATCGAGCATGCGGGGGTTCCCGGTGGGCGGACTCACCGTCCGATTCTGCCGCGTGGACGGGGAGACCGGTGCGGGCGCCCTGAGCGTCGCTCATCAGGTGTCCCGCCACGGCGACGGCCGCCAGCACGCCGACCGCCATCCAGCAGGCGTGCTGCGCCCCGGCGGTGTCCGGGGCGGCCAGGTAGATCCGGCCGAGCACTGCGACACCGAGCGTGGAACCGAGCTGCTGGACGGCGTTGAGCAGGCCCGCCGCCGAACCGATCTCCTGCGGTCGCAGCGGCTTCAGCGCGGTGGTGAAGAAGGCGGGCGTGAACAGCCCGTGGCCGAGCCCGACCACGGCGAGCGCGTACGGCAGTGCCTCGGGTCGTTGGCCCGTCCGGTAGGCGCCGGCGGCGGCCACCATGCCGACCGCCATGACGGCCACCCCGGCGGGCATCACCCGCGGCCCGTACCGCCGGACCAGCGACGACCCTGCCCACAGCGAGCCGACGGCGAGTCCGGCCGACATCGGCAGCAAGGTCAGGCCGGAGGCCAGCGCGTCGGCGCCGCTGCCGATTTGGAGCTGCAGGACGACGACCAGGCCGAGTCCCGTGGTGGCGGCGAAGGCGAGCGCGAGGGTGACCAGCGCGGCCGGGAACCTCGGAGCGGCGAACAGGCTGGGTTCGACCAGGGTGTCGCGGCCGCGCCGGGCCCCGCGCCGTTGGTGGACGGCGAAGGCCGCGGCGGCGACCACGCCGGCGACCGTTCCGACGGCCGGCCACACCGTCGGGGCGTTCCCGGTGGCGAGCAGTGGCAGGACGACCAGCCCGGTGGCGAGCGCCGCGAGCGCGCTGCCGACCGGGTCGAGGCCGGGGCGGCGAGGGGCGCGGTCCTCGGTGAGCAGCGGGGCGAGGGCGAGGACGGCGAGCGAGAGCGGGAGGTTGACGAGGAAGACGGCGCGCCAGGAGGAGCCGAACAGGTCGGCGTGGGTGAGGATCCCGCCCAGTACCGGGCCGGCGACCGCCGCCAGCCCCATCACCGGACCGATGGCGCCGAGCGCCCGAGCCGTCTCCGGGCCCCGGAACATGGCCTTGATCAGGCCGACGGTCTGCGGCACGATCACGGCGGCCGCCGCGCCCTGGACGGCCCGGAAGGTGAGCAGCGCGCCGAGCGTGGGCGCGCAGGCACAGGCCAGTGAGGCGAGCAGGAAGCCTGCGACCCCGATCCGGAACACTCGCCGCCGCCCGACCCGGTCGCCGAGCCGCCCGCCGGTGAGCAGGAGGACGGCGAACGGCAGCGTGTACGCGGTGGTGAGCCAGGGCACGGCGGCGGTCGGCCCGCCGAGATCGGCGCGCATGCGTGGCGCGGCGACCTGCACGATCGTCGCGTCCAACAGGTTCATCGCCTCGGCGGTGAGCAGCGCGCACAGCGCCCACCAGCGGCGTGGGTGCGCGGGGGTCGGCGGAGCGGGCGACGACGGCTCGGCCTTCGCCCGCGCGGCCTTCTCCCGTACGGCAGTGGGGTGCACGGCCGTGGCCGGCGTGGCCGTCGGCTGCGTGGACGGTGCGGACAGCGGGCGCGGCGGGTGTGCGGACAACGGGTCCTCCCTCGGGTGTACGGCGGAATGCCGTCACCCTCCGGCCGTACGGGCGCGCCGACCAGTCACTGCCGGCCGGACCGACGGGAAGTTCCACCGACCCCGCTCCCGGCGCCGAAAAACTCCACTCAGGCCGGTGCCGCGGCCAGGGCCTTGCCCTTCGTCATCGCCCCCACTCCCACGAGCAGCCCGCTGACCACCGGGGACCACGGCCGCCCGGCCGGGCCGGTGAGCGTGAGGGTCCGGTGCACGGCGGGCCGGATCGGGACCAGCACGCAGTCGGCCGGGAGCATCGGAAGGGCGAGCGCGGGCATCACCGAGACACCGACCCCGGCGTGCACCATGCCGATCAGGGTGTTGAGGTCGCGGATCCGGTGCCGGGGAGCGAAGCGGGTGCCGGCCCGCCGGTAGGCCTCCCGGATGTGGCGCTCGCAGCCGCCCTCGGAAAGCAGGAAGTCGTCGTCCTCCAACTCGGCGACGTGGATGCTCTCCTGGCCGGCGAGCGGATGGTCGCGGCGCAGCAGTGCGTGCATCGAGTCCGCGCCGAGCGCGACGGCCCCGGGCAGCGGCGGCCCGGCGTCCACCAGGACGGCGGCGTCCACGGTGCCGGCCTCCAGCCAGGCGGGCAGCTCGGCGTCCTCGCCCTCGAAGACCCGGACGGTGACCTCCGGGTATGCGGCCTTCCAGTCTCGCAGCAGCCCGGGCAGCAGCGCCTGGCACACGGTGGTCGGCGCGGCCAGCCGGACGGTACCGGTCAGGCCGCCGGTGTGCCGGGTCGCGACAGTGCGCACGGCGGCGGCGGAGGCGACGGCGGTTCGGGCGTGCGGCAGGACCTGTTCGCCGAGCGGGGTCGGCCTGCAGGGCGCCCCGCGCATCAGGACGGGGGCGCCGAGGACCCGCTCCAGGGCGCCGACGGCGTGCGAGACGGCGGACTGGCTGATGCCCAGTTCGTCGGCGGCCGCGCCGAAGCCGCCGGTGTCGGCGACCGCGACCAGTGCCCTGAGCTGGGCCAGGTTGACCTCCGTGGTCATCGGGCGTCCTGGGGCGTGTGACCTGGGGACATGAGACTTCCTCATCCACGTCGGAGTGCCACTTGTTGGACTCATGCTCGGACGCCGGGCCACCCTCTGTCCAGCAGGGAACACCGGAGGAATACGGGGGTGGTTGCGGTGCGACGATGGCTGCCGGCCTTTGCGGCACTGTCGGGGATCTGGGGTGCGAGCTTCGCCCTGATCAAGGTGGCGGTCGATGCGGGGGTGCCGCCGGTCTGGGTGGCGCTGTGGCGGTGCCTGCTGGGCGCGGTCACGCTGGGCGTCGTCCTGGTGCTGCGCGGTGAGCGGATCCCGCGTGACCGTGCGCTGTGGGGGCACTCGGCGGTGGTCGCGGTGTTGCTCAACACCGTGCCGTTCATCCTGTTCCCGTTCGGCGAGACCAGAGTCAGCTCGGTGCTCGCCGGGGTGATCAACGCGACCACTCCGCTGTTCACCCTGGTGTTCGCGGTGCTCACCGTCCCCGAGGAACGCCGCCCGGGCGCCCGCCGGCTGCTCGGCCTCGCGCTGGGGTTCGTCGGGGTGCTCACCGTGCTCGGGGTCTGGCACGGCGTCGGCCCCGGCGAGGCCGCCGGCGGGCTCGCCTGCCTGGCCGCCGCCTGCTGCTACGGGGCGGGCTTCGCCTACCTGCGGCGCTTCCTGTCCGGCCGTCCGGAGTCCGTCACCACCCTCTCCGCCCTCCAGATCGGCTGCGCCGCCGCGGAGTTGGCCGTGATCGCGCCGCTCGCCGCGGGAGCCCCGCACTGGCCCGGGGCCGGCCCCGCCGCCGCCCTGCTGGTGTTCGGCATGGTCGGCACCGGCTTCGCGTACCTGCTCAACCTCGGTCTCGTCCGGACCGCGGGCACCACCGCGGCCTCGTCCGTCACCTACGTGATGCCGCTGTGGTCCACCGCGATCGGCGCGCTGTTCCTCGCGGAGCCGGTCGGCTGGAACGCCCTGGCCGGCGGCGCCCTGGTGGTCGCGGCTGTGGCGTTGACCCGGCCCGCCCGGCGGCGGACCGTGCCCGTCGTGCCTGACGCATCCGACGCCGCCGCGCCCGGCATACCCGTCGGGCACCGCGTGTCCGACGAGGCGGACGAGGCGCCGAAGCCGTGTCAGGCCGTCGGTCAGGGCGCGCGCCGCCCCGGCGACGGCGCGTACGAAGATGCCGCGCATGGGGATCTCCCTCCTGAACGGAACCTCCCGGACAAGCCGGTGGGAACCGGGCTGATCGGACAGCCGTATTCGTATCCGACCTGACGTTCGGTGTCCACTGAATTACGGAATGTCTCCGGTCCCGGTTAGGGTGGCGCCGTGGTGAGGTCGTGGGACGCGGCGGTGGAGCGGGCGCAGGACCGGCTGGCGGCGGGTCCGCGGCTGGGGGCGGTCGGCGAAGGGGAAGAACGGCGGTTCGCGCGCTGGGACTTGGCGTCCCTGGTCGAGGGCGAGCTGGGCGAGCCGGTGGAGCCGGACGGTCTGGCGCCGCCGGCGGAGCGAGGCTGGCGAGAGCGGCTGGGCGAGAGCGGCCGGGAGTGGCCCGGCGGGGAGCTGTACCGCCGCCGGTACTGGATCCACGGTGACGACGGCGCCGTGGCGGGCACCGTCGCGGTGGACAACTGGACCCGGGGCCCGGGCCAACTCGCCGTCTCCTCCCTCTACGTGAGCCCGGCCGCGCGCGGACGCGGACTGGCCGCCGCCGCACTGGACGAGGTGTACGCGGCGGCCACCGCCGAGGGCCTGCCCGGGTTCCGCCTGGAGGCGCACTGGACCTGGCGGCCGGCGGTCCGCTACTACCTGCGCCGCGGGCTGTGGGTGGTCGGCTGGAAGCGCTCGCTCGCGCTGGCGCGGATGCCCCAACTCCCCTCCTACCGGGTGCGCGAGGTGGACGGGCGGCTGCTCCTGCTGGTCGCCGACCGGCTGCACGGCTGGGTGCCGATACTGACCGCCGGCCGCGAGGGCCGCTGGCTGCGCCTGGACGAGACCGCGGACTACCGGGGCGCCGACGGCTGGGTGCACGACTACGCGCGCTCGACGCTGGCCCTGCACCTGGCGCTCGCGGGCTTCCCGCTGGTGCGCGGCCCGCAGTGGTGGGCGGAGGCGTGGCGCTGGTCGGACGGCGGTGAACCGGAGGGGCTGGCGTACCGGATGGAGGACTTCGAGCGGGCCGCCCGCCGGCCGGGGCCCTCCCCGTACCGCGGGGCGCCGGTCCCCGCGCCGCAGGGGCCCGCGCAGGACACGGTGCGGACCCCCGCGCAGGACGCGGTGCAGCCCACTGCGAGGCCGGCTGCGCCGGCGCCGCAGCTGGCAGACTCGGGGGATGGCTGAGATCGAGATCGACGGCGCCCCCGCCGACCCGGCGCGGCTGGCCGCGCTGGGGCTGCTCAACTACGGGCACTTCACCACCCTGCGCGCCGAGGCGGGCCGGGTCCGCGGCCTGACGTTGCACCTCGACCGGCTGGTCCGGGACTGCCGCACGGTGTTCGCCGCCGAACTGGACCGGGCCGCGGTGCGGGAGCGGATCCGCTCGGTGCTGCCCGCCGACGGCGCCCCGGTGGTCGTCCGGGTCACCGTGTACGACCCGGCGCTCGGCCTGGAGCGCCCCGCCGCCCCCGCCGTGCCCGCCCTGCTCGTCACCACCCGCCCGGCCGCGACGGCCGAACCCGCCCCGCTGCGGGTGCGCACCGCGGTGTACCGGCGCGAGTTGCCGGAGGTGAAGCACGTCGGCCTGTTCGGCCTGGTGCACCACCGCCGACGGGCCCAACTCGCGGGCTACGACGACGTGCTGCTCGTCGACCCGGACGGCCGAGTGACCGAGGGCGCCACCTGGAACGTCGGCTTCCTGGACGGGGACGGGCTGGTCTGGCCGGAGGGCCCGAGCCTGCCCGGCGTCACCGAGGCCCTGCTGTCCGGCGCGTACCGGGGGCGGCAGTCCCGCGCGCCCCTGCCCGCCGCCGGGCTGGGCCGCTTCGCCGCCGCCTTCGCGGTGAACGCGGGCGTCGGCGTCCGGCCGCTGGCCGCCGTCGACGGCACCGCCCTCGACCCGGCGCACCCGGTGCTCGCCGAACTGCGCGCGGCCTACCTGGGGATCACCGCCGAAGCGGTGTAGGGATAACCCCACCTCCGGTCCGCCGGTGGCCTCCATGGTCCGCGGGGCGCCGTCTTCCTAGCGTGGAGCACGTTGACGACGAGCGACGCAGAACCGAAGGAAGGCCCTCCATGGCACGCCGCCACGACCGCCGCAGGAACGCCGAGCGCGCGGGCGACCCGTACGCCGCCGACGCGCACGACGGCGCCCCGTACGGTTCCGACCGGTACCCCGGACCGCAGCCGGGCCCCGCGATCGAGCTGCGCGGCGTGCGCCGCACCTACGGGCGCGGGGCGGGGACGGTGCAGGCGCTGCGCGGGATCGACCTGGCGCTCGCCCCGGGCAGCTTCACCGCCGTGATGGGGCCCTCCGGCTCCGGCAAGTCCACCTTCCTGCAGTGCGCGGCGGGCCTGGACCGCCCGGACGCCGGCGAGATCCGGCTCGGCGGTGAGGAGATCACCGCACTCGGCGAGAAGCGGCTCACCGAGCTGCGCCGCAGCCGGATCGGCTTCGTCTTCCAGTCCTTCAACCTCCTGCCCTCGCTGAGCGTCGAGCAGAACGTGCTGCTCCCGCAGCGGCTCGCCGGGGAGCGCCAGGACCGCGCCCGGGCCCGGGAACTGCTGGAACGGGTCGGCCTCGGCGGGCACGCCGGGCGGCGGCCCGGCCAGCTCTCCGGCGGCCAGCAGCAGCGGGTCGCGATCGCCCGTGCGCTGATCACCCGCCCGGACGTGGTGTTCGCCGACGAGCCGACCGGGGCGCTCGACACCCGCACGGCGCACGAGGTCCTGGAGCTGCTGCGGCAGGCGGTGGACTCCCTCGGCGCGACCGTCGTGATGGTCACCCACGACCCGGTGGCCGCCTCCTTCGCCGACCGGGTGCTGTTCCTGGCCGGTGGCGCGATCGTCGACGACCTGCCGCACCCCGGCCCGCAGGCCGTCGCCGACCGGATGGTCGCGCTCACCGCCCGCCCGGTGGGAGCGGCGGCGTGACCAACGGACTCGCGCGCGCCTCGGTGCGCTTCCGGCCCGCCTCCTTCGTCGGCACCCTGGTCGCCCTGCTGCTCGGCGCCGCCGTCGTGACGGCCTGCGGAGTGCTGCTGCAGACCGGCCTCACCGCGCGCCTCGAACCCGTCCGGTACGCCTCCGCGCCCGTGGTGGTCGCGGCCGAACAGGCGGTGGAGATCCGGAAGAAGGTCGGCGAGGACACCCAGACCCAGGAGCAGGCCACGCCGGAGCTGGCCCGCACGGACGCCGCGCTGGTGGGCCGGCTGACCGCCCTGCCCGGCGTCGCCGCCGCCCGGCCGGACACCGCCTTCCCGGTCACCGCCGCGAGCGGCACCCCGGCCCTGACCGGCCGGGGACACGCCGCCCTCGGCATCGCCGGACCGGCCGACCGACTGGTCGAGGGCCGCGCACCCGGCGCGAACGAGGTGGTGCTCGACGCCGACACCGCGCGCGCCGCCCACCTCGCGCCCGGCGCGAACCTCAGGCTCACCGCGCCCGGCGGCACCGCCGACTACCGGGTCTCCGGCCTCGCCGCCGCCCAGACCACCGGCCCCACCGCCTGGTTCGCCGACGCCACCGCCGACCGCCTCTCCGGCCACCCCGGGGGGATCGACGCCATCGCCGTCCAGCCCCGCGAGGGCGTGACCGCCGCCGCCCTCGCCGCACAGGTCCGTCAGGCCGTCGGCGGCGCGGCGAAGGTCCACTCGGGAGACGACCGGGGAGCCGTCGAACACCCCGCCCTCGGCGAGGCCCGGACGATGCTGATGGGAATCGGCGGCACCTTCGGCGGCTACGCCACCATGACCGCGATCTTCGTGGTCATGAGCACCGTCGCCCTCGCCACCGGCCAGCGCGCCCGCGAGTTCGCCCTGCTGCGCGCCGTCGGCGCCACCCCGCGCCAGATCCGCCGCACCATCGCCGCCGAGGCGGTGCTGGTCGCCCCGGCAGCCGCCGCGCTCGGCGTCCTGCCCGGACTCGCCCTCGCCCGCTGGTGGTTCGGCCAGCTGACCGAACGCGGCGCCGTCCCCCCGGGCGTCCGCCTCGACATCGGACCGCTGCCGATGCTCGCCGCCGTCCTCACCTGCACCCTCGCCGCGCTCACCGCCGGCTTCCTGGCCGCCCGCCGTCCCTCCAAGCTGCGCGCCGCACAGGCGCTCGGCGAGGCAGCCGTCGAGACGCCCCGCCCGGGCCGGGTGCGCGCCGTCCTCGGGCTGCTCCTCGCCGCCGGCGGCATCGCGATCGCCGGCGTCGCCGCCGCCCTGGACGGCGAGAAGGCCGCCCAGACCGCGCTCGGCGTGGTCATGTGCCTCATGCTGGCCGTCGCCCTGCTCGGCCCCTGGGTGGCCCGGATCGCCGCCACCGTGCTCGGCGTCCCGCTGCGGGCCGGCGGCGCACCCGGCTCGCTCGCCGCCGACAACACCCGCGCCAACGCCCGCCGACTCGCCTCCGCGATCACCCCGATCGTCCTCGTCACCGCCTTCTGCGGCACCCTGCTGGTCCTGCAGAGCACCCTGCGCCACACCTCCGGCGAGAACGTCCGGGCCGGCATCACCGCCGACCACGTGATCGGCGCCACCGGCCCCGGCCTGCCCGCCGGGACCGCCGCACGGGCGGCCGAGGTACCCGGCGTGGACACCGCCGTCGGCGTGCTCCGCACCGGCCTGGTCGTCGAGAGCGGCGGCGGGCTGAGCTCCGCCCCCGCGCTGGGGGTCGACGGTGACCCGGCCCGGCTGTCGAAGGTCCTCGACCTGGGCGTGCGCACCGGCTCGCTCGCCGACCTCGGCCGCGCCCCCGACACCGTCGCCCTGAGCACCGGCCTCGCCGACACCCTGGACGCCGGGGTCGGCGACCGCGTCCCGCTGCGGCTCGGCGACGGCACCGCCGTACGGCCCCTCGTGGTCGCCGTGTACGAGCGCGGCCTCGGCGTCGGCCAGGCGGTGCTGCCCCGGGCGGCCGTCGCCGCGCACGTCACCGCCGACCAGGACAGCCAGGTGCTGGTCGCCGACGCACCGGGCGCCGACCGGGCGGCGGTGGCCGCCGGGCTGGGCGCGACGGCTGGGACGAGCGTGACCGACCGGGCCGGATTCGCCGCCCGGGCCGACAAGGACATGGAACTCAACGGCTGGGCCAACACCGTGATGGCCGGCGTGCTCGGCGGGTTCGCTGCCGTCAGCGCCGCCAACACCCTGGTGATGACGGTGCTCGACCGCCGCCGCGAGGTCGCGCTGCTGCGACTGGCCGGCACCACCCGGCGACAGGTGCGCGGCATGATGCGCTGGGAGGCGCTGCTGGTGGCCGCGACCGGGCTGGCGGTCGGCGCGGTGATCGCCTGGATCACGCTGGTGCCGGTCACCCGGGGCGTCGCCAACGCCTCCCCGTACGTCCCGCCGATGCTCGGCCTGCCGCTGGCCGCCGGCGCCGTACTGCTCTGCCTCGGCGCGACCGGGCTGCCGGTCCGAGCCCTGCTGCGGACCCGGCCGGTGGAGCTGGCGGCGGCGCGGCAGTAGACCGGCTGGCGGTGAGCTGAGTTCATGAGGCGGCCCCATGAGAGGAACTCATGGGGCCGCTGCTCCATGAGTAGGCCTCATGCCTCGGCCCATGAGTGGGCCGCATGCCTCGCCCACATGAACGTCGCTCACGTGGCCTCCGATGAGGAGAACTCATGGAACTCCCGGGGTGCGTCATGAGCCCGCCTCATGGGCCGGGCGTGAGCCCGCCTCATGGTGTTCGCCATGAGCCCGCCTCATGACGCGCCCCGGCGAGGAATCCATGAGACCCGGGGGAGCGAAGCTCATGACAGGTGCCCTTGAGGACTGCTCAAGCACGTCCCTCGTCCGGGTGACAAAGGCGGGACGAGCAGGCGCAATGGGGTAACGGGATGGCCCAAAAGCCTTTATTGGAGCTGATCGTGATGTCGGATCAGCTACGCTCTCGCCCGCCCCGACCGACCGCCGACGCAGAGAGTAGCCCGACATGAGCAGTCCCCCTGACGCCCCCGTGCCCCGCTGGCCGCTGATCCTGCTGCGCACCACCGCCACCACGCTGGCCCTGTTGGCCCTGCTCCAGGTCATGCTGGCCGGCAGCTTCCTCAACGGCACCTACGACTCCCTCAAGGACCACGAGGGCAACGCGATGACGCTGGCCACCGTCGTGGTGCTCCAGCTCGGGGTGGCCGTCGCGGTCCGGTGGCCCGGCCGCGGTTCGCTCTGGCCGCTGTGGACCACCCTGCTGCTCACCGTGGCGGTCATCGGCCAGATCGGCGCCGGCTACGCCAGGGCGCTCGGCGTGCACGTCACCCTCGGCGTGCTGCTGGTCAGCGGCATCCTGTTCGCGCTGGTCGGTGCCTGGCGGCTGCCGCTGCCGGTGCGGGCGGGGCTGCCCGGGGCCGGCCCGGACGGCAGCGGCCGGCTGCCGCGCCCCGCCGGGCCGGTGGAGGTGTCCAAGTGAACCGACGCCGGTTCCTGGGCATCGGCGCCTCCGTCCTCGGCGCGGGCGCGCTGGCCGCGGTCGCCGTCCCCTCGGCCGCCCGGTTGCTCGCCGAGGGCCGCCCGGGGCGGCTGCTGAGCAGTGACCTCGACCTGCCCGAGGCCTTCCGGTCCCCGCTGCCGGTGCCGGCCGTGCTGCAGCCGGTGCGCTCCGACGGGACCGCCGACTACTTCGAGATCACCCAGCAGGTCGCCAAGCTGGAGATCGTTCCCGGGGTTCGGACCGAGGCCTGGACGTACGGCGGCACCTTCCCGGGGCCGACGCTGGTCACCCGCTCCGGGCGGGTGGCGGTGGTCAAGCACCGCAACGAGCTGCCGGTGCCGTCCGTCACCCACCTGCACGGCGGGCACACCCCGGCGGACAGCGACGGCTACCCGGTCGACCTGCTGATGCCCGTCGGGTCGTCGGCGGACGCCGCCCAGGGCATGCCCGGCATGCAGGGGATGCCGGGCATGCAGGGGATGCCGGGCATGCGCCACGCGGCGGGCCGCACCGCCGTCGGCGAGCGCAGTTACACCTATCCGGGCAAGCAGCGTGCCGCCACCCTCTGGTACCACGACCACCGGATGGGCTTCACCGGGCCGGCCGTCTGGCGCGGACTGGCGGGCTTCCACCTCGTCCAGGACGACGAGGACGGCGCCCTGCCGCTGCCGCGCGGCGCGCGCGACCTGCCGCTGATGCTCGCCGACCGGTCCTTCGCCGCCGACGGGTCCTTCAAGTACCCCGCCACCGACCCCGCGCTCGGCGAGCCCGGCGTCACCGCCGCCTACGCCAACGGGGTGCTCGGCGACGTCATCCTCGTCAACGGCGCCCCCTGGCCCCGGCTGGACGTCGACCGCCTCCGCTACCGGCTGCGCCTGCTCAACGCCTCCAACGCCCGTCTGTACCGGCTCGAACTCGACCCGCAGCCCGCCGGCGGCGGCGCCCTCGTCCAGATCGGCTCGGACGGCGGCCTGCTCGCCGCGCCGGTCGCCCACGACGGGATCGAGATCGCCCCCGCCGAGCGTTTCGACGTCGTGGTCGACTTCTCCCGCTACGAGCCCGGTACCCAGGTGCGACTGGTCAACCGGTTCGGCAGCGGCCGGACGGCCGAGGTGATGCGGTTCGACGTCTCCTCGAAGCAGGTGACGGACGACGCGACGGTGCCGGACAAGCTGGCCGCCGTCGAGGCCCTGGACGCGTCCGCCGCCGTCACCACCCGCGACTTCACCTTCCGCCGCAGTCGCGGCGACGGCTGGACCATCAACGGCGCGCCCTACCGGCCCGGCGACAGCATCGCCACGCCCGCCCTCGGGACGGTCGAGCGCTGGCGCTTCTCGTCGGACCTGCACCACCCCGTGCACGTCCACCTGGACCACTTCCAGGTGATCGGGCGCAACGGCGCGGACCCGGGCCCGTACGACGCCGGCTGGAAGGACACCGTGGACCTGCGCCCGGCGGAGGCGGTCGAGGTGCTGGTGCGCTTCACCGACTACGCGGGGGCGTACATGCTGCACTGCCACAACCTGGAGCACGAGGACATGGCGATGATGGCGGACTTCACGGTGCAGTGAGCCGGCCCGGCACTCGCCCGCCCGGTTTCACCCGGGCGGGCGAGTACCGGCGGGCGTGTGCTGCGCGCTCCGGCACTCGTGTCCTAGCGTCGCGGGGAGGGGCACCCGCGGCCTCCCCGCCGCGGGGAGGACCCCGCCGACGGACGGAGCCGCCGCATGACCACTCCCGCCGATCGCCGCCGCCGTGGCCGGGCAGCCCGTGACCGCGTCTCCCGGGCCGACCACGGCCGGTGGATCCCCGCCGCAGACCGGCCGGATCCGGTCGGCGTGCTGGAGCGGCAGGGCGAGGACCGGGTCGCCGAGCTGTTGCCGATCCGCTACGGGCGGATGGCCGCCAGTCCCTTCGCCTTCCTGCGCGGGGCCGCCGCCGTGATGGCGGCCGACCTCGGCGCCGTCCCCGACACCGGCCTCACCGTCCAACTCTGCGGCGACGCACACCTGGTGAACTTCGGGGTGTACGCCTCGCCGGAACGCGCCCTGCTCTTCGACGTCAACGACTTCGACGAGACCTACCCCGGCCCCTTCGAGTGGGACGTCAAGCGGCTCGCCGCCAGCGTCGCCGTCGCCGCCCGCGACAACGGCCTGGACGAGGAGCGCGTGCGCCGCGCCGCCCGCGCCTCCGCGACCGGCTACGCGACGGCGATGCGGCACCTGGCGGGCGTGGGCGAACTGGAGGCGTGGTACGCCCGGGTGGACACCGCGGACCTGGTGCCGCTGTTGACCAAGTCCGGGCAGCGCAAGCGCTTCGAGGCCGGACTCGAGCACGCCCGACGCCGCACCAGCCTGCAGGCCTTCGGCAAGCTCACCGAGGAACGGGACGGCCGGCGACGCATCATCAGCGCGCCGCCGCTGATCGAACCGCTGAAGAAGACCGAGCTGCGCGGCGTCGGCAAGGTGTTCAGCGACTACCGGGCCACTCTCGCCGAGGACCGCCGGGTGCTGCTGGACCGCTACCGCTTCGTCGACGCGGCCACCAAGGTGGTCGGCGTCGGCAGTGTCGGCACCCGCTGCTTCATCGTCCTGCTGGAGGGCCGGGACGGCCGCGACCCGCTGTTCCTGCAGATCAAGGAGGCCGGCCGGTCGGTCCTGGAGGACCACCTGCCGCCCACCCGGGTCGAGGCCGAGGTCGCCGCCCACCACGGCGGCCGCCGGGTGGTCACCGGACAGCACCTGATGCAGGCCGCCAGCGACATCTTCCTCGGCTGGACCACGGGCCCCGCCGGGCGCCACTTCTACGGCCGCCAACTGCGCGACATGAAGGGTTCGGTCGAGATCGGCGAGATGCGGCCGTCCGGCCTGCGCGCCTACGCCGACCTCTGCGGGCGCACCCTCGCCCGTGCCCACGCCCGGACCGGCGACCGCATCGCCATCGTCGGCTACCTCGGCAGTGCGGACACCTTCGCGGACGCGGTGGCCGAGTTCGCGGTGCGGTACGCGGACCGGACGCTGGTGGACCACGGGGAGCTGGTGTCGGCGATCGAGGACGGGAGGATCACGGCGACCCACGGTGTGTGAGCGCCCGGCGCGCCGGCAGCCTCCGGCGGATCCGTGGGCCGCGGGGTCACCGCGACCCGGGCCCCACGAGGGCGGCCAGCTTCTCCAACTGGTCGCGCTGACCGTCCAGTTCGAGTGCCCCGAGGCGGGCCACGACGTGTCGGGCGCCGGCGGACGCGTAGCGGGCGAGGGTGGCGGCGACCTCGTCCGGTGCGCCGAGGGCGAAGGCCTGGATCTTCTCCGTCTCGGCCAGCGGCAGGCCGTAGTTGGACCGGGTGTAGGCGTCCATGGTCCGGCGGGCGGCCTCCGCGTCGCGGTCGATCCGGACGTTGACGAAGAGGGCGGGGGCGACGGCCTCCGGCGGGCGTCCGGCCCGCTCGGCCGCCGCCCGGACGACGGCGAGCCCGGCGGCGTAGTCCGCCGGGTCCGGCGGGTAGGGCAGCCAGCCGTCGTAGTGGCGACCGGTGCGGTCCAGGGCCGCCGGGGTCGCGCCGCCGAGCCAGACCGGCGGCCCGCCGACGCGGAACGGCGCGGTGGCGGGCGGGAGTTCGGCGAAGGAGTGGAACTCGCCGTGGAACTCCTTCGCCCCGGCCCACAGTGCCCGCCAGAGGGCGACCGTCTCGTCCAGCCGGGCGAAGCGGCGCTCCCACGGCACCTGGGACAGCTCGTGCAGCGGGCGGCCGAAGCGCCCCGGGAAGCCGGCGCCGACCGCGACCGTCAGCCGGCCGCCGGAGAGCTGGTCCACCGAGGCCAGCGTCTGCGCGGTCTGCACCGGCCGGCGCAGCACCGGCAGCAGGGCGCCGGTGCCCAGCCGGATCCGTTCCGTCACCGGGGCGGCCGCGGCCAGCATGGTGAGCGGTTCGATCCGCGGGCCGAGCAGGGAATCGTTGACGAACAGCGAGGAGAAGCCCAACTCCTCGCTGCGGCGGGCGAACGCGACCAGCTCGCGGGGGCCGTGCGCGGCCCACTGGTCCTGGCCGGTGGGGAGGAAAACGCCGATGTCCATGCCGTCGATACTGCTCACCGCCGTGCACGGTCTCAATTCCCCCGGGGGAATGGCGGACCGCGGCCGTCCGGGGTTGGCTGGTGGTGTGGACTTCCCCCGAGCGCTGCGTGAGCGCCGAACCAGCCGCCGTCTGAGCCAGCTCGACCTCGCCACCCGGGCGGGCACGACCCAGCGGCACCTGAGCTTCATCGAGTCCGGCCGGTCGGCGCCGGGCCGGGCCATGGTGGTCCGGCTCGCCGAGTCGCTGGACCTGTCCCTGCGGGACCGCAACGAGCTGCTGCTGGCGGCCGGTTACGCGCCCGTCTACCCGGAGACGCCACTGGACGGGCCGTCGCTGGCGCCGGTGCGGGAGGCGATCGGCCACGTCCTGGCCGGCCACCTCCCGTACCCGGCCCTGGTGGTGGACCGCCGCGGCGACGTGGTCGCCGCCAACGCCGCCGTGGACGTGATCACCGAGGGCGCCGACCCGCGGCTCGTCGGCCCCGGCACCAACGCCTACCGGCTGGCCCTGCACCCGGACGGCCTCGCCCCGCGCATCCTCAACTTCGCCGCCTGGGCCCGCCACATCGTCGAGCGCACCAGGCACCTCGGCGACCTCCACGAGGAGTTGAGCTCCTACGTGCCCGAGGCGGAGGTGGGGGAGCACCACCTGGGCTTCGCCGTCCCGCTGGAACTGCGCACCCCGCTCGGCGAGCTGCACCTGATGACCACGGTCACCACCTTCGCCACCGCCGTCGACGTCACGCTCGCCGAGCTGAAGCTGGAGGCGTTCCTGCCCGCCGACGCGGCGACCGCCGAGGCGCTGCGGGCAGCCGCCGGTCAGAGCCCGGGGAACTGGTAGTCGGCGGTGATCCGGCCGTCGGCGTCCAGGACGACGAACTCCTCCCCGCCGCCGACCGGTTCGCCGCCGTCGACGGGCACCATCTCCCAGCCGAAGCGGACCACGTCCCGCAGCCGTACGGCGTCCGGCCGGGCACGGAAGGTGAACCCACCGGGCGCAACGAACTCCTCGTAGGCGCGGGTGACCCGGAACTCCAGCTCCTCGTAGCCGCGGGCTTCGAGGACGGGCTCCGCGAACCCGACCCGGGCGGCCGCCGTGCGGGCCTCGACCGGCGGGTGCAGGAGGTGCGTCCCGCCGTCGGCCCACAGCCGCTCGATCGCCTCCCGGCGGGCGCCCGGGTCGGACTCCGTCCACAACATGGCGTAACGGTCGGCGAGTTGCTGGGCACTGGTGGTGACGGGAAGGTCGGTGGTCATGGCGGACTCCTTGCTGGGATCGCTCGGTGGATCGACCGACGGGATCGCTCGGTCTCGGTGCGACCCATCCTCGGAGCGACCCCGCGGCCGGACAATTCCCGCCGGGGAATGGCCCGCTCGCGCGGCGTGTGTGCCCTTGGCGCCGCCGGGGCCGCGCGCGGCGGGGCCGAGCAGCGGCGCACCCGGGCCGTCGGGCGGCCGCCGCGGGGAGGTGGCTATTCCGCTTGCCCGGGCGGGCGCGGTGCCGTTGGGTTGGCACCATGGACGAACCGCTGAACCGGCCGTCGGACCGAGCGTCGGACCGACCGCCGAGCCGACTGCCGAGCCGACCGCTGACCGAACTGCGCACCGAACGCCTGCTGCTCCGCCGCTGGCGGGAGTCCGACCTTGCCCCGTGGGCCGCGATGAACGCCGACCCCGAGGTCCGCGAGCACCTGGGCGACCCGCTCACCCGCGAGCGCAGCGACGCCTCGGTGGCGCGGTTCGAGGCGGCGATCGAGCGGCGCGGGTACGGCTGGCTGGCCGTCGAGGTGCGTGGGAGCGGTGAGTTCGTCGGCTTCGCCGGCCTGGACGACATCGAGGAGACGGACCCGGTCGACGGCGTCGAGATCGGCTGGCGCCTGGCCCGTTCCGCCTGGGGCCACGGCTACGCCACCGAGGCCGCCCGCGCCGTCCTCGGGTACGGCTTCGACACCCTCGGCCTCCCCGAGGTCCTGGCCATCACCACCGCCGCCAACCACCGCTCCCAGGCGGTCATGCGCCGCCTGGGAATGACCCACGACCCCGCCGAGGACTTCGACGACCCCGCCGCCCCGGAGGGGCCGCTGCGCCGCAACGTCGTGTTCCGGGTCCGCCGGGAAGACCAGCCGTCCCAGGTCGGTTGATTGCTGACAGCTGACAGCTGACGGCTGACGGGGGGCGGGGGGCGCGGGCGGACGGCGGGGGCCGCCCCGGCAGGGGCCGGCGAAGCCTCGGGGGCGATGGCCGGAGGGCCGGCCGGGTCCGCTCGCACCCGGGCTGAACTGGGGCTTCGGCCGGGGCGGTTGTCAGTGGTGTGTGCAAGGGTGGACCCATGTTGGCGATCACGGTACAGACGAACGACGGGCAGCGGCTGTCGCGGCCGAGCGCGGACGAGCTGGCGGGGCTGGTCCTGCGCATCGGCGCGGAGGACGACCGCTTCCTCGTCGTGGAGCGGGTGCCGGACCTGCCGGACGTGTTCGTCCAGGTGTGGCACGCCGACGGCGAGGACTACACGCTGGAGCACCGCGACGGCTCCGCCCAGCGGCACTTCGAGGTGCGGCTGGACGGGCCCGATCCGGTGGCCGCGGTGATGACGGCCTGGGCGCGCGGCGACGCGGGCTGGGCGGACGGTCTGGACTGGCAGCCGCTCGACATGGGCCCCGCACCGGAGCCCGTGCCGCCACCGGAGCTGGGCGCGGACGAGCGACGGGAGTTGGAGGACCGGCTGCGGCTGACGCTGGCCTGCGGGTACACCGACCGGGCGCGGCTCGCCGAGGAGGCCGAGGAGTACCTGGTGTCGGGCGGGCGCCGTCCGCTCTCGCGCGCCCAGGCCGAGCAACTCGCCGACCGGCTCTGGCTGGAGCGGGTCGGCGAGCAGACCGGCTGGCTCGGCGAGACCGACCCGGAGCGCCTCGCCCGTGCCTTCGCCGCCCTCGACGCCGACGGCATCACGGCCCGGGAGCACTTCAGCTGTTGCCGTTCCTGCGGCGAGGCCGAGATCGGCGCCGCCGGTGCCCCGGCCGCCCGCGGTTTCGTCTTCTTCCACTCCCAGTGCACCGACTCCGCCGCCGCCGGCCGCGGTCTGTCCCTCCTCTACGGTGGCTTCGACGGCTCCCCGGCGACCACCACCGCCATCGGGCACGAGGTGGTGGCGGCCCTCACGGCGGCCGGACTGCCCGCGGTCTGGGGCGGGGACCCGTCGGACGCGATCGAGGTGCGTCCGCTGCTCTGGCGCCGCCGCCTGGGCGGGTGACGACGGTTGGTTCACCCCGTCCTGCCGGGCCGGGGGCCGAGGTGGAAGTCCGGGACGGAGACCGTGGAGGGGCCGGGCAGTGAGCGATGACGTCCTGTCGGTGATCCCGGCGGACCCGTACTGGCAGCCGGAGCCGGCGGCGGCCGAGCGGGCCGTCGCGGTGGTGGCCGGGCTGGTCGAGGCGGACGACGACGCCGAGGTGGAGGTCGGCTGGTACGAGCGTCCGACGGTGGTCGACTGCGGGGAGAACCTGGAACGGATCGGGTGCCCGCACTGCGGCGGCTCGATCGAGCCGGTGTGGTGGGCGGACCTGTCGGAGGAGCACGCGGCGGACGGCTTCGCGACGCTCGCGGTGACGGTGCCGTGCTGCGGCAGCGCCACCACGTTGGACGTGCTCGGCTACGACTGGCCGTGCGGGTTCGCCCGGTTCGAGATCGAGGTGTGGAACCCGGAGCGCCTCTGGTTCGCGGAGGCGGAACTCGCCGTGATCGCCGCCGCGCTGGGCCACCCGGTGCGGCAGGTCAGGGCGCGCCTGTGACGGGTGAACGGCGCCGGGTGAACGGCGGTGGCCGAACGGCTGCGAGTGAGCGGGGCGGGTGACGGTCGACGGGTGACGGTCGGGGAGTGACGGTCGACGGGTGACGGTCGGGGAGTGACGGTCGACGGGTGACGGCGACCGGCGGCGGGTGAACGGTTCCGCCGGCTGCGGTCCGACCGGTCGGCCGGCCGGACCGCAGCGTCTCACGGCACCAGCAGGTGCAGGGCGTTCCGCCGCACCGTGACCTCGACCGGCAGCGGCGCGATGAATTCGCCGTCGGCGTAGGCGGTGATGCCGGGGGAGTCGATGCGCAGGGACGTCGTGCGCAGGGTGGTGACCTCGGAGCGGGTGGTGTGGGTGCCCTTGAAGAGGGTGGGGAAGAAGCGGGCGATCCGCAGCCGGGGCATGGCGTCGACGAGGGTGACGTCGAGCAGGCCGTCGTCCGGGAGGGCGTCCGGGCACATGAGCATGCCGCCGCCGTAGCTGCTGGTGTTGCCGACGGCGGCGAGGGTGAGGTCGCGTTCGATGACGGTGCCGTCGGCGAGGGTGATCCGGAACGGGAGCGGGCGCAGGTTGGCGAACTCGATGAGGATGGCGAGGTTGTAGCGCATTCGGCCGCGCGGCCAGCGCAGGCGGTTGGTGCGGTCGCTGACCAGGGAGTCGAAGCCGGTGGCGAGGATGGAGCCGTACCAGCGGACCGATCCGTCCGGGCCGGTGATCCGGCCGAGGTCGACCGCGCGGGTCCGGCCGGCGGCGATGACGTCGGCGGCGGCCTCGGGGGATCCGAGCGGAAGGCCGTAGGCGCGGGCGTGGTCGTTGCCGGTGCCGGCCGGCACCACGCCGAGCGGGACGGTGGTGCCGGCGAGGGCCTGCAGGGCGAGGTTGATCATGCCGTCGCCACCGACGACGGCCACCGCGTCGACGCCGTCCGCGGCCGCCTCGCGGGCGAGGCGGAGGGCGTCCTCGGCGGAGCGCCCGGCGTGCGGTTCGGCGTCGACGCCGAGGGAGCGCAGGCGGGCGACGGCCCGCTCGGCGGCGGGGCCGGAGTGACCGGCGCCCGCCGCCGGGTTGGTGAGAACGGCGACCCTGCGGACGGTTCTCGGGCCGGGCGCCCCATGAGCGCGGCTCATGGGATCAGCTTGCCGGGGTTGAGGATGCCCGTCGGGTCCAGTTCGGCCTTGACGGCGCGCAGGATGCGCACGCCCAGGTCGCCGATCTCGTCGGTCATCCAGGGCCGGTGGTCGGCGCCGACGGCGTGGTGGTGGGTGATGGTGCCGCCCGCGCCGACGATGGCGTCCCCGGCGGCGTGCTTGGCGGCGCCCCAGCGGGTGAGGGGGTCCTCGCCGAGGGCGGCGACGACGGTGAAGTAGAGCGAGGCGCCGGTCGGGTAGACGTGCGAGATGTGGCAGAGCACGAGCGCGCCGGGCAGGGCGGCGGTCAGCGCCCCGGTGACGGCGGTCCGCAGGGCCGGGAGCCGGCTCCATTCGGCCGCGGTCTCCAGGGTCTCGCACAGCGCGCCGGCGCCCAGCAGCGAGTCGCGCAGGTAGGGAGCGTTGAACCGGCCGTGTTCCCAGGCCCGGGCGGGGGCCTCGCCGAGCGAGGTGGCGCCGGCGGCGAGCAGCACCTCGCGGGTGGCGCGGTGGCGGGCGGCGACCTGGTCGGCGCTGCCCTCGAAGACGGTGACGGCCAGGCAGCCGGTGACCGCGGGGGCGCCGCCGATCTGCTCGGTCATGGCGAGGTTGACCATGGTCTCGGCCTCGTCGGAGAGCCGGATGACGGTCGGGCCGGTGCCCTGCTGCTCGACGGCGCGCAGTGCCGCCGTCCCGGTGGCGAAGTCGGGGAAGCTCCAGGCCTCGTAGGCCTTGACGGCGGGCACCCGGTGGACGCGGAGCCGGACCGCGGTGATCACCCCGAGGGTGCCCTCGGAGCCGAGGAAGAGCTGGCGCAGGTCGGGCCCGGCGGCGGAGGCGGGGGCGCGGCCCAGGTCGAGCACGCCGACGGGGGTGACCACCCGCAGGCCGCGCACCATCTCGTCGAAGCGCCCGTACCCGGCGGAGTCCTGCCCGGAGGAGCGGGTGGCCGCGAAGCCGCCGATGGTGGCGTAGCGGAAGCTCTGCGGGTAGTGGCCGAGTTCCCAGCCGCGTTCGGCGAGCAGCGCCTCGGCGTCCGGGCCGGTGAGGCCGGCGCCGAGGACGGCCTCGCCGGAGGTCTCGTCGAGGTCGAGCAGCCCGTCCAGGCGGCGCAGGTCGAGCGAGACGACGGCCCGCAGGGCGCCGCGCTCGGGGTCGAGGCCGCCGACGACGCTGGTGCCGCCGCCGAACGGGACGACGGCGATGCGGCGTTCGGCGCAGACCGCGAGGACGGCGGCGACCTCCTGCTCGGTGCCGGGCAGCACGACGGCGTCGGGCGCGTCCTGCGGCTCGCGGCTGCGGCGGCGCAGCAGGTCGGGGGTGGACTTGCCGCCGGAGCGCGGCAGCCGGTCGGCGTCGGCGGCGCTGACGTGGGCCCCGCCGACGGCGGCGGCGAGCGCCCGGAGGTCCTCGTCGGTCATCCGGGAGGGGCTGAGCACGACCTCGTCGGCCTTCGGGCCGGGGGTGGCGTCGCCGGTGACGCCGAGGGCGGCGGCGAGCAGTCCCTTGATGTCGGCGGACAGCTCCTTGGCCAGGGCCGGGTCGCCCCAGGCGTCCCACTTCATCGGGGGGAGCGGAAGTGCGGCGCCGGCCGGTCCCGCTTGCGTCTCAGGTGCCATGCGTTACAGTTTCACACATCATGTCAAGTAGTAACGCCGAGCCGGCGACCGCAGCCGAGCCGCCCGCGACGCCCGGGCCCCGCAGCACCGACGACGCGATCCTGGACGCCGCCGCCGACCTGCTCGTCCACCTCGGCGTGCGCCGCACGCAGCTGGCCGAGATCGCGCGCCGCGCCGGGGTCAGCCGGCCGACCGTCTACCGGCGCTGGCCGGACGTCCGGGCGGTGATCGGCGCGCTGCTCACCCGGGAGATCCTGGCCACCATGGAGGGCGCCGCACTGGACGTCCAGGACCGGGAGACCTTCGTGGAGCGGGTCGTCGAGGTCTCCGTCCGGCTGCGGGACCACCCGGTGCTCGGCGCGCTGCTGCGTTCCGACGACTCCGACCTGCTGCTCGAGTACGTGGTCGAGCGGCTCGGTGCCAGCCAGCGCGGCCTGCTGGAGGCACTGCGCAGCGGCATCGAGCAGGGCCAGGCGCACGGCTCGATCCGTGCCGGGGAGCCGCTCGAACTGGCCGCCATGGTCCTGCTGATCGCCCAGTCCACCGTCCAGTCGCACCGCATGGTCGCCTCCCTGCTGCCCGAGCCGGCCTGGCGACGCGAACTGGCCAGAGCGCTGAACGGATACCTCGCCCCATGACGACGCCCGCCGTCGGCCCCTTCGCGGGGACGAGCCGACTCAACGCCGCACGCCGCACCCTGGAGCTGGAGGCGCTCGGCGACGACCCGCACATCGACCTGCTGGTGATCGGCGGCGGCGTCACCGGCGCCGGCGCCGCCCTGGACGCCGCCTCGCGCGGCCTGCGCACGGTGCTGGTGGAGTCCCGCGACCTGGCCTTCGGCACCAGCCGCTGGAGCTCCAAGCTGGTGCACGGCGGGCTGCGCTACCTCGCCTCCGGCCGGATCAAGGTGGCCCGGGAGAGCGCGGTCGAGCGCGGCGTGCTGATGACCCGCACCGCCCCGCACCTGATCCGCGCACTGCCCCAACTGGTGCCGCTGCTCCCGGACCTGCTGCGCCCCGGGCAGGGCGCGCTGATCCGCGCGGGCTTCCACGCCGGGGACGCGCTGCGGATCAGCGCCGGCACGCCGGCGGCGGTCCTGCCCCGGGTGCGCCGGATCGACGCCGCCCGCACCCGCCGGCTGGTGCCGGGGGTGCGCACCGCGGGCCTGCGCGGCGCGCTGGTCGCGCACGACGGCCAACTCGTCGACGACGCGCGGCTGGTCGTCGCCCTGGCCCGGACCGCCGCGCAGTACGGCGCGAGCGTGCTGACCAGGGTGCGGGCCGAGGAGGTGACCGGCACCTCCGCCCGGCTGGTCGACGTGCTCACCGGGCAGGCCATGGTCGTCCGGGCGGGCGCGGTGATCAACGCCACCGGCGTCTGGGCGGGCGAGGTGGACACCTCGATCACGCTGCGCCCGAGCCGCGGCACCCACGTCCTGGTGGACGCGGGGATGCTGGGGAACCCGACCGCCGCCCTCACCGTGCCGGTGCCCGGCTCGACCAGCCGCTTCGTGTTCGCCCTGCCGCAGCAGCTCGGCCGGATCGCGATCGGCCTGACCGACGAGGACGCCCCGGGCCCGATCCCGGACGAGCCGCAGCCCACCGAGGCCGAGCTGGCCTTCCTCCTCGACACCGTCAACGCCGCTCTCGCCACCGCACTGACCAGGGCCGACGTGCTCGGCGCCTACGCCGGGCTGCGCCCGCTGATCGACACCGGCGGCGGCAGCACCGCGGACATCTCGCGTGAGCACGCGGTGCTGGAGTCCCCGTCCGGGGTGGTCACCGTGGTCGGCGGCAAGCTCACCACCTACCGCCGGATGGCCGAGGACGCGGTGGACGCCGCCGTCCGACTGCGCGGCCTGCCCGCCCGGGCCTGCTGGACGGCCCGGCTTCCGCTGGTCGGCGCCCCCGGCCACCGGGACAGCCGTCCGCTGCCCCCGCGCGGGGTGCCCGCCTCACTGCTCGCCCGGCACGGCGGCACCGCCCACGAGGTGCTGGCAGCCGGGGAGTTGGCGCCGGTCGCCGAGGGCCTGGACGTGACGCGCGCCGAGATCGCGTACGCCGTGTCCCACGAAGGCGCGCTGGACGTCGCCGACGTGCTCGACCGCCGTACCCGGATCGGGCTGGTCACGCGGGACGCGGAGCGTGCGCGCAAGGCGGTCGGGGCGATCCTGGCGGAGGCTCAGGACGACTGATCGGCCCGGGGGAAGGGGGCCAGGTCCGGTTCGACCCAGCCGGTCCGGGCCCGCTCGTCCGCGAGCGTTCCGGGCCGGTAGTGCCGGGTGAGCAGCCCCTTGTCGAGCAGCTCGGGGTGGCGGGCGGCGAACTCCTCGAAGCCGTCGGTTCCTTCGGGGCCGTGGGTCCCCTCGGCGTGCTCGCGCTCCGTGGTGTCCCCGGCCTTCGCGGAGTCCGGTGCGGCGTGGACGTGGTGGGCCACCAGCTCGACCCAGGCCCGGGTCATGGTGACGTGGAACTTCTGCGGCGCGCCCGCCCTGGTGGCGGTGCGCCGGATGCCGTCACCGATCAGGTCGAGGGCGGCGGCGGCCCCGTGCCGGCGCACGGCGAGCCAGGTGAGGCGGACGTGCTCGCGGTGCCCGAAGCGCTCGGCACCGGTCATCGCCTCCCGCAGCAGGTCGTCGAAGACGCCGGGGGCGGCCGGGGCGGTAGGGGTGGCGGGGGACGTGGGGGAGGCGGGGGACGTGGGGGAGGTCATGCGGAGGCTCTCGTCGGGAGGAGGGTGTGGGTGTGGGTGCGGGCGCAGGGTGCGGGCGGCCCGGAGCGGCGGGACGGCGGAAGGCGGACGGGCGATCGTAAGGTTTCCCTGCATTCCAGGGCAAACCGCTCGCTCGGGCGGCCCGGCGGGCGGCGTCAGCGGGCGGTCTTCTCCGGCATGGGGTGGGCGGCGCCGGCGAGGTCCAGGACGCAGGAGAGCGGGTGCTCGGCCGTGCCGGTGCGGTCCAGGGTGACCGTGAGCGGCCGGGGCGGTTCCTCGGCGAGCTGGGAGGCGAGGGTCAGCGGGTAGCTGCCGTGCCCCCGGACGCGGTGGAAGCCACACTCCTTGCCGTCCACCAGTAGTTCGGTCTCGGTGATCCAGCCGGAGCGGACGTTGACGGTCACGGAGTGTCCGCCCTGGTCGACGTGGAAGCTGTACCGATGGCGCATGGCGAACCTCCCTCGGGGGCGCCGCAACCGGGGAACCGGGATTCGGAACCGGGGAACCGGGATTCGGAACCGGGAAATCGGGGGAACCGGTGATGCAGGGGAACCGGGGGAACCGGGGGGACCCACCGACAGTCTAGGTCGGTGGCACCGCCCCGGCGCCCGGAAGGCCGCGCGGCCCGCCCGGTACCGGGGCCGCCGCGATCGGTTCCCGGTGGGGCCCCTGAAAGGGCCCCGGACAAATTCCCGGGGCGGAGCCGACCTGTAGACGGATCCTCGTGATCTCTACAGTGTTGTAGATTCGTCCGCAGGGAGAGATCGAGGAGGGCATTGTGGGAGTTTCGCTGGCCAAGGGCGGCAACGTCTCGCTGAGCAAGGAGGCGCCCGGTCTGAGCGCCGTGATCGTGGGTCTCGGCTGGGACGTGCGCACCACCACCGGGGCCGACTACGACCTGGACGCCAGCGCGCTGCTGTGCAACGCGCTCGGCAAGGTGATCTCGGACCAGCACTTCGTGTTCTTCAACAACCTTCGCAGCCCCGAGGGTTCGGTCGAGCACAGTGGCGACAACCTGACCGGTGGCGGCGACGGCGACGACGAGCAGATCAAGGTCGACCTGGACCGGGTGCCGGCCGACGTGGCCAAGGTGGTCTTCCCGGTGTCGATCTACGACGCCGACGCCCGGCTGCAGAACTTCGGCCAGGTCCGCAACGCGTTCATCCGGATCGTCAACCAGGCCAACGGCCAGGAGATCGCGCGCTACGACCTGAGCGAGGACGCCTCGACCGAGACCGCGATGGTCTTCGGCGAGCTGTACCGCAACGGCGCCGAGTGGAAGTTCCGTGCCATCGGCCAGGGTTACGCCTCCGGCCTGCGCGGCATCGCGACCGACTACGGCGTCAACGTCTGATCCACGGCGCCCGGCCGCGGCACGCGGTCCGGCCGGGTTTCGGTGGTCACGAGGAGCGCTCGGTCCGTCCGAGCGCGTGGCCGCCGAAACCCCCGCCGCCGGTGAGCTGGTGCTGCCACCAGGCGGTCATCGCCGGCTCGTCCATGGTCGACCAGTCCGGTGCCCCGGTGACCTGTGCCCGGCCGAGGGTCCGGCCCAGCTCCACCAACTCCCGCCCGGCCGCGCTGCGTTCGCGGTCGTACGTGGCGAGCAGGGCCGGCCAGGAGCCGGCCGTGCGACCGGCCTGCTCGAAGGCGTGCGCGTCCTGCAGCGCCTTCACCGCTCCGCTGGTGTTGTGCGGGCGCACGACGGTGGCCGCGTCCCCGCCGATCAGCAGCCGCCCGGCGGTGCGGTGCGGGGCCGCCAGGTCGTAGACGGGTTGCAGGAAGGTCCGTTCACGCGGGGTGAGGGTGACCAGCCCGGCCCAGTACGGCGGCAGGTGTCGCTCCGCGAGCTGCCGCAGGTCGTCCAGCCGGCCGTCGGTGAGGGTGCCCGCCGGGATGCTGGTCGGGCCGTCCAGGCGCAGCCAGGCGGGGGTCGGCGCGTAGAAGACCCAGTTCACCTGGGTGCGGCCGGGGTCGAGACCGGGGATGCGGTAGATCACGACCTGCCCGCCGCGGTAGCAGACGGTGATGCACTCCTCCTCCGGCCAGACCGCGGCCCCGCCGGGCAGTCCGGCGAGCAGTGCGTCGTCGTAGCTGCCGCGCCAGCACACGTACCCGGCGTACTCGGGCGCGGCCTGCGGGCAGACCGCGGCGCGGACCACCGAGCGGTAGCCGTCCGCGCCGATCACCAGGTCGTACGGGTGGCGGCCGCCGTCGGCGTCCTCGGTCCAGGCGCCGTCGTCGTCGCCGCCGACCGCGGTGACGGTGGTGCCCAGGCGGTACTCGACCCGCGCGGGCGTCCGCTCGCGCAGGGCCTGCCAGAGCCCGGCCCAGTGGTGGGAGTGGAACGGGAACGGCTGGTCCCAGAGCACCCGCCCGCGTCCGTCGGGGCCGTCGCCCCCGCCGGCCGGCCCCCGGGTGACCCAGCGGCGGACGGTGAGGCGGTGGCGCCGGGTGTCCGCCGCCAGGTGCCCGGCGCGGACCAGTTCGTCGAAGCGGTCGTTGTGGGTGCAGATGCCCACGCCGCGGTCCTCCAGCCGGCCCGGGCTGCGCTCCAGCACCACGACCCGCTCCGCGCCCAGCCGGGCGGCGGCCCCGGCGAACGCGCTCCCGGCGATGCTGCCCCCGACCACGGCCACCGAGCCACCTCGCACGGCCGCCCCCTCTCCCGAGCCCGCGATGTCCGGAACACGACGATACGCGGGCGCCCCACGGTCCGCCCGGCGTTCGGCCGCTTCGGGCCCGTGGGTGTCCCTCCGGAGCGGCGGGGCTGCTCGGTTCCGGTGGGCCCCTCCGGTGGGCCCCTCGGTGGTCTCGGTGCTCCTCGAGCGTTTATGCAACTAGTTGCATATCGCGAGACCCGTCCCCTACCCTGCGGTAACCACGACACCCCGCCCGCGCCCCAGGAGACGTCGATGAGCGCCACCCCCGGCAGCAGCCGCTACCCGCACCTGCTCAGCCCGCTCGACCTCGGCTTCACCACCCTGCCCAACCGCGTGATCATGGGCTCCATGCACGTCGGCCTGGAGGAGGCCCCCGGCGGCTACGAGCGGATGGCCGCGTTCTACGCCGAGCGCGCCCGCGGCGGCGTCGGCCTGATCGTCACCGGCGGCATCGCCCCCAACGAGGCCGGGCGCCCCTGGGAAGGCGGCGCGATGCTGACCACCGAGGAGGAGGCCGACGAGCACCGCGCGGTCACCGACGCGGTGCACGAGGCCGGCGGGAAGATCGCCCTGCAGATCCTGCACTTCGGCCGCTACGCCTACCACCCCGACCTGGTCGCCCCCAGCGCCCTCCAGGCCCCGATCAGCCCGTTCGTGCCCAACGAGCTCACCGCCGAACAGGTCGAGCAGACCATCGAGGACTTCGCCCGCTGCGCCGAACTCGCCCGCCGCGCCGGGTACGACGGCGTCGAGATCATGGGCTCCGAGGGCTACCTCGTCAACGAGTTCGTCGTCGCCGCGACCAACCACCGCGACGACGAGTGGGGCGGCCCCTACGAGCGGCGGATGCGCTTCCCGGTGGAGATCGTCCGCCGGGTCCGCGAGCGGGTCGGCGAGGACTTCATCATCGTCTACCGCCTCTCCATGCTCGACCTGGTGCCGGGTGGCTCCACCCTGGACGAGGTCGTCCGGCTCGCCCAGGCCGTCGAGGCCGCCGGCGCCACCATCATCAACACCGGCATCGGCTGGCACGAGGCCCGCATCCCGACCATCGCCACCTCGGTGCCGCGCGGCGCCTTCGCCTGGGTGACCGAGAAGGTCATGGGCAAGGTCGGCATCCCGCTGGTCGCCACCAACCGGATCAACACCCCCGAGATCGCCGAGGGCCTGCTCGCCGCGGGCAGCGCCGACCTGGTCTCGATGGCCCGCCCGCTGCTCGCCGACCCCGACTTCGTCGCCAAGGCCCGCGACGACCGCGCCGACGCCATCAACACCTGCATCGGCTGCAACCAGGCCTGCCTGGACCACACCTTCAGCCTCAAGATCACCTCCTGCCTGGTCAACCCGCGCGCCTGCCACGAGACCGAACTCGTCCTCGCCCCCACCAAGGTGCGCAAGCGGGTCGGCGTCGTCGGTGCCGGACCGGCCGGACTCGCCTTCGCCGTCTCCGCCGCCGAGCGCGGCCACGACGTCACCCTGTACGACGCCGCCGACGCGATCGGCGGACAGCTCGACGTGGCCCGGCGCATCCCCGGCAAGGAGGAGTTCGACGAGACGCTGCGCTACTACCGCACCCGGCTCGCCGAGCTGGGCGTCACACTGCGCCTGGGCGCCACCGCCACCGCCGGGCAACTGGCCGCGGAGGGCTACGACGACGTCGTCCTCGCCACCGGCGTCACCCCGCGGACCCCCGCCGACATCCCGGGGATCGACCACCCCAGCGTGGTCGGCTACCTTGACGTGCTGCGCGACGGTGCGCCCGTCGGCGAGCGGGTCGCCATCCTCGGCGCGGGCGGCATCGGCTTCGACGTGGCCGAGTTCCTCACCGACCAGGGCGACGAGGCGAGCCTCAACCCGCCGGTGTTCCGGGCGAAGTGGGGCATCGACCCGGAGTACCGCGAGCGCGGCGGCCTGCGTGCCCCCGAGCGCCCCGAACCCCCGCGCAGCGTCCACCTGCTGCAGCGCAAGGCCGGCAAGGTCGGCGCCGGGCTGGGCAAGACCACCGGCTGGATCCACCGCACCGAACTCAAGCACCGCGGCGTGGTGATGGTCCCCGGCGTCACCTACGACCTGATCGACGACGCCGGCCTGCACATCACCGTGGACGGCGAGAGCCGGCTGCTGCCCGTCGACACCGTGGTGCTCTGCACCGGCCAGGAGCCGCGCCGCGACCTGTACGAGGCGCTGCACGAGCGCGGCCTGTCGGTGCACGTGATCGGCGGTGCCGACGTGGCCGCCGAGCTGGACGCCAAGCGGGCCATCAAGCAGGGCACCGAGCTGGCCGCCGCGCTCTGAGCGGATCAGGGACGCGCGCGTGAGAGCTGCTCATGCGCGCGTCCATGAGGCCTGCTCATGCGCGCGTCCATGAGGCCTGCTCATGGGCGGGCGCGATGAGAGTTGCTCATGGGCGCGCGATGAGAGTTGCTCATGGGGTAGGGCCATGAGAGGTGCTCATGTGCGCGGCCATGTGATCTGCTCATTTGTCCATCCCGTGAGCTCCGCTCATGGCCGTGCTGCATGAGCCCCGCTCATGGCCCGGCCGGGGCCGCTGCCGCAGCCGGGCCCGCGCACTGCCGTCCCGGGCGGACGTGGCCGCGACGGTCGGGCCGGCCGCTGCGCCTCTAGGATCGTCGGCATGTCGCTGCCGCACGCCATCCTCACCGCCCTGCTGGAGAAGCCGTCGTCGGGGCTGGAGCTGACCAGGCGGTTCGACAAGTCGATCGGCTTCTTCTGGCCCGCCACCCACCAGCAGATCTACCGCGAGCTGGGGCGGCTGGAGGCCTCCGGACACATCCGGGCCCTCCAGCCGGACGGACCGGTACGCGGACAGAAGAAGGAGTACGAGGTCCTGCCGGAGGGCCGCGCGGAACTGGTCCGCTGGACGGCCGAGGGCGCGGCGCCGCGCGCGGTGCGGGAGCCGCTGCTGCTGCGGCTGCGGGCGGCGGCGGTGGTCGGCACGGACGGTCTGGCGGCCGAACTGGAACGCCATCTGACACTGCACCGCGCACAGTTGGCCGACTACCTGGAGATCGAGCGGCGCGACTTCCCGGCCGAGAGGGCGGACGCCGAGAACCGGCTCCAGCACGCGGTGCTGCGGGCCGGGATCGGACTGGAGACCTTCTGGGTGGAGTGGCTCGCCGAAACTCTCGGGACCCTCTCCCCGGACCGCACCTGACCCTCGCCCGGCACCGGCGGCAGCCCGGGCCCACCCGGCCCGGACTCCGCCGGGACCAGCGCTCTGACCTGCAAGGACGGGAGTCCCGCGCGCCGCGTCCGGCCCCCGGTGGGACACTGGTTGCCTTGTCCCTGCCCGAACTCTCGACAGGGGGCCCGCATGTCCCTTCCGAGGCCTCTCCACGCCGTCGTCGCCGCGGCCGTCGTCGCGGCGGTCGCCCTGGGCCCGGCCCACCTGGCGTCGGCCGCGCCCGCCCAGGACCTCCCGTCCGCCGACCAGCTGAGATCGGCCCTGCTCACTGCGGCCGACCTCGGCCCCGACTTCACCGAGGCGTCCCAGAGCCCGACCCAGAGCCCCGGCCCGGACGACAGCCCGAGCCCGGTCAGCGGTTGCGACGCGCTCAGCGCCCTGGTCAACATGCACGCGACCCATCCCGGCCTCGCGAACCCGCGTGCCGAGACCGAACTCGACGGCCCGGACGGCAATCCGATGGTCACCGAGGCCCTTGCCGCGGAGGCTCCCGACCAGCTCGCCGCCGACTTCAACTCCGTGGCCGACGCCCTGCGGAGCTGTCACACCATCACGTTCAACGCCGGCATGGGGGACACGGTGACCTTCACCGTCACGCCGGTCACGCTCGGTGACCGCCAGGACGCCCCCGCCGTCCGCCTCGACGGCACCCTGGACGGTGTCCCGCTCAACGCCTTCATCGGCATCGAGCGTTTCGGCACGGTCGCCATGGCCTTCGGCTACTTCCAACGCGAGGGCGCCTCCGCGCAGACCGCCTCGATGCAGTACCGCACCGCGGTGGCCAAGGTCGAGCGCACCCTCGGCACCACCGCCGGCAGCACCACCCCGCCCACCGTCGCCGCCACCCAGGACATGAAGGTCTGAGCGGCGGGCGGTGCGGGACGGGGAGGGCCGCCGTCGACGAGACCTCCGGGAACGCCCGGGCCGTCTCGGCCCGTTCGTCCGGCACCGGCCTGTCGGGCGCGGGCCGGATCAGTGGGCCCGCCCCACCGGGCCTGCGCCGGACGGGATCACCGTGGCCCCGCCGCGGGCACGCGGTGGACACCCGGCGGGACGACGTTCTGGTCGATCAGCATCTGCAGCACGTTGACGTGGAAGTCCGGGAAGTCCATCGGCACGATGCCGAACCGTCCGCTCTGCTGGGTGCGGGCGTTCAGGTACGGGTAGATGCTGCGGTCCATGAGCCGCTGCGAGCTGTCCTTCGGCCAGTAACCACCGGCGTAGCTGAGGAAGTTGACGAACATCGTCGAACGGCCCGGGTTGAGGCGGGCCTTGTCGAACTGGGCGACGATGTACTGCCCCTTCGTGCCCAGCGGGTCGATGCCGCCGATCTGCCAGGCGTCCTGGGTGTCGAAGTACTCGTTCTGGCCGCTGGACCAGCCGATCAGACCCCACGGGTTGGCGAAGTCGGCGACCAGGACGACCTTGCCGCGGGCGGCGCCGAGCGTCGGCCAGCCGTAGAGGTGGAACAGGTCCCGGTAGCCGAGCCCGTCGAAGTAGTGGTCGATCCGGCGCATGAACTCGTCGTCGCCGAGCGCCTGTCCGCCCGACCGTTCGTTCCTGAGGCGCATCACGACGGTCTCGCCGGGGCGTGCCTGCAGGAAGGTCCGGCACCGGTCGAGCACGTCCTGCAGGCGGAGGTGCTGGTAGTTGTCGGAGTGGTAGATCCCGAGTTCGTCGGGGGCACCCTGCAGGCCGTTGCAGCGGATGTCGAGGAAGCGGACGCCCTCCTCCAACTGCTGTGGGATGCCCCAGTTCTGGGTGTGTGACCACTCGGTGCCGTAGGCGGGGTTCTCGCAGCACGAGTCGTGGGTGCCGGGGATGGTGAGGTCGAGCAGGGAGAGGTTCCCGTCGAGGCGGCTCATCCAGCCGTCGGTCGGCAGCCCGCGCGGGGTGGTGCGCGCGGCGGCCCGGGCGGCGGTCGGCAGGACGAGTCCGCCTCCCAGGGCGACGGCGCCGCCGAACCCCGCACCCCACTTGAGAAGATCACGACGTGCGATGCCCATGGTGTGGCTCCTTCGGTCGTCCCGGTCGGCCGGGTCGTGCCTTGCCCGGGCCCCAACGCGTCCTCGGCATCGGCGGGTTCACCGTGCGGGGCGGGCTGCGGACCGGTTCCCCTCCGGTCCTACCCGGCCCCGCGGTTGATGAACAGCTGTCACGCCGGACGGCACATCGGATGCCGCCGCGGTGGGTCGGGAGCGGGAGCGGGAGCGGGAACGGGAACGAGTGCGGGGCGGGCGAAGGAGTCGGGGGCGGACACGACCGGAGGCCGGAAGGGAGCGCTTCGGCGGTCGGTTCCGACCGAGCGCGCGACCGTGGGCCGCGGTCGGGGTGGGTGCGACCGGTCCGGTTGCGGTTCAGTCTCCTTTCGCACCGGCCGGTCCGGTCCTGACGGGCTGCTGTCACATGGGACGGCGAATCGCTTGTCGTGACTGGGGGTTGAGGATGAGCACGGGGGACGGTACCGACCTGGTGGCGGTGGTGGTGGCGGCACTGGTGCAGGCGGCCGGCAGCGCGGCGGGGACGGCGTTGGGGGCCGAGGCCGTCGGCTGGGTGCGGGAGGGGCTCGGGCAGCTGCCGCGTTGGTCGCGGGCGGCCGAGCGGGCCGAGGCGGCGCCGCGGGACGACGCGGCGAGGCAGGACCTGGCGGAGGCGGTGGGCGAGTTGCTCAGCCTTCACCCCGGGCTGGCCGAGTCGCTGGCGGAGCGCTGGGCGCAGGCCCTGGGACCGGTCGAGGCGCCGCCGGCGCCGCCGGTACCTCCGCTGCCGCCCGCACCGACGACGGTCACCGTCGGGGACGGGTTTTCCGTCGGCGGTCCCGGGCAGGCCGCGGTGGGGGTGGGGAACATCGTCGCCGGCGGGGACGTGCACCACGACAACCGAGTGAACAACGTGCACAAGGGCGGTGGCGCCGGCCTCCTCGTCGCGGTCCTGGTCGTGGTGGGGGCCTGGTCGCCCTCGGCATCCACTTCCTCGGCGGGTCCCCGTCGGTCGGTTCGGCCCCCGTCCTGCCGGCTTCCGTGGAGGGCGAGCAGCGCAGGGCGAGCAACGAGAGCGACTGGGTGAAGTACCGGGCCTCGCTCACCCGGGACGGGATGGAGAACCCGTCGGTGGCGGCGTACGGCAGCATCCCCGACGACTTCACGGACCTGGTGCTGGCGGGCGACGACCACACGGCGCGGTGGACCGTCGTCCTCGCCGAGTCGACGATGACGTTCCAGCGGACGTTCGCCGAGTCGCAGACTGAGGCGGCCAGGTCGGACACGCTGCACCCGGGCAAGCAGGTCCCGACCTCGCTGCCGGGAACGATGTACTGCTCCGACCCCGCCTACGTGAGTGGCGACAGCGACACGGCGTGCGTCTGGTTCGACGACACGTACGTGATCACCGTCAGGGCGGTCGGCAAGGACCCGAAGCTTCTCGCCTCCGTCATCGAGCGGATCCACCAGGGCACCGAACGCTAGTGCTGCTCCGCGGAAGTCCGTTGAGGGGTGATCACAGCCGTGGATGCATGACAGGCTGCTCTACATGATGATCAGTGATTCGTCGCAGGCCGGCGATGAGGTGTTGGTGGTGTGTCCTGAGCTGACGGATGCCGAGCTCAACGAGCTGTTCAGCGCGTCGTGGCCGGCTCACAGGTCGACCTCCTTCGCGCCGATGCTGGCCCGCAGTCTGACCTGGATCGCAGCGCGTCGAGGGAACCGGCTGGTCGGATTCGTCAACGTCGTCGGCGACGGCGGTGCGCATGCCTTCGTCCTGGATACGACCGTGCACCCGGATGAGCGCCGGCAGGGGCTCGGGATGCGGCTGGTGAGGGCGGCTGCCGAGGAGGCGAGGGCACGCGGTGCCGAGTGGCTGCACGTCGACTACGAGCCGCACCTGGAGTCCTTCTACGGTCAGTGCGGATTTCGGCCGACCGCCGCGGGGCTCATGCGGCTTTGAGCGGGCTGCCTTCGTAGGTCCACCGGTAGGGCTTGGCGGTCTCGTTGTGCGCGATCGCGTAGGTCTCCAGCTTGTCGATCAGGTCGTCGCGGCTGGCGAATCGCCGTGCCGCAGGACTCGGCGGGTGAGGGCGGAGAAGAAGAGCTCGACCTGGTTGAGCCAGGATGCGTGCGGCGGGGCCAGCGGACGTGCCGGCGCGGGTGCGCGGCCGGCCAGGTCTCGGTGTGCCTGGCCGTGTGTGAGGAGCCGTTGTCGAGCACGACGTGGATCTCCTTACCGGGTGGGATCGCCAGGTCGAGCTGGTCCAGGAAGGCGGTGAAGGTCGCCGCGTCGTTGCGGCGGATCACCTCGGTGAGCACCTCGCCGGTGCGGACGTCCAGGGCGGCCACCAGCGAGGCGGTGCCGTGGCGCCGGTACTCGAACTCCTGCCGGACGGGCTCACCCGGACGCGCAGGCCGCCCGGGATGGCGGCGCGAGCGGGCGGCGATCGCGGTCTTCTCGTCGATGGAGAGGATCACCGCGCCCTCGGGCGGGTCCAGGTAGAGGGCGCACACGGCGGCGGCGCGCTGCCAGGAGTCGTGGGTGTCCCGGCGGGTGAGCCAGCCGCGGACCTTGTGCGGCTTCAGGTCCAGATCCGCCAGGATCCGCCCGACCTGGGAGGCGGAGACCGGCGCGAAGCACGTGCCGGCCACCCGTTGGGCGATGGCTCGATGGGACCAGGTCGCCTCCGGATGTGGCGGCATGCTGGTCGCGGTGGCCACGATCGCCACCCGCACCTCGGGTCCGTACGATCTCGGCCGTCCCGACCGCTGGGCATCGCGCAGGCCGTCCATGCCCTGGGCCGCGAACCGCCCACGCCACTTGCGCACCGTGTTCACGCTGACGTCCGGCTCCCGGGCGATTGCGCCGTTGGCGATGCCGTTCGCAGCCGCGAGCACGATCTTGGCCCGCAGAACCGCCCGCGCCTCGGACTTCGCCGAAGCCGCCGTCCTCATCAACCGCTCGCAGACCTCTGTCTCCAGCGCCACCGTGACCGCCGTCCCCGTCCGCTGCCCACCCTTCACGACCAAGATCATGGCGAGCCCGTGCCGCACCCGGCAGGTTGGGGCCGTGCCGATGAACCCTCCCGGAATCGGTGCAGCACCACCTGCGCCAGCGTCTGAACCGTCACGCCCGCGAGCGGTGGTCACACGTGGACGCCGTCACGGTCCGCTTCCGCGCCGGATTCGCCTACGTAGCAGCCGAATTGCCCAGTGGGCACAGCCTCCCTCTGTGCCGCCTTCGCTTCACCGGCGTGCTGCACACCTGGGGCTTCGCGCTCTACCTCGCCAGCAGCGACAGCTACAAGGACAACATCCTGCCCAGCGGACTGCCCGCCGGCCCCCGGAGGAAGCCCTCGACTGCGCGGGCGACCTCTACCCCACTGGACTGGCCGCCTGATCAACACCCCTCAACGAACTTCCGCGGAGCAGCACTAGGCGCTGTCCGGCCTGGGTGCCCCAGCCGTGACGTGTCGGTGGAGGCGGGCAGAATGCGGGCCATGAGTCACGACTACCGCCCCGGCGACGTCCTGCGGCTGGAGTGCCCGTTCACCGAGACCACGGTCACCGGGGTCTCCCGCTGCCACGTCGTCGTGCGGTGCCCGTGGTTGGCGGTGGATCCGCAGGCGGAGGGGTACCGGTGGAACGGTGAGCGGGCGCTGCCGCTGCCGGAGGCCCACGAGTGGGAGGTCTTCCGGACGGAGCCGCCGGAGTCCGGGTTGGCGGTGGGCGATGCCTGCCTGGTGGGGATCCCCGCGACCGTGGTGCACGTCGGGTCGGTCGCGCACTACGATCCTCCCCTGGTCACCGGTCTGCTGCCGCGGCCCGCGTGCTACCTCGACGTCCTGCCGCAGGGGGAGGAGTACGACCCCGAACTGGAGGACCAGTGCTACGCGCTGGACCCCGCGGATGGTGAGCCGGTCAGGATCGACCTGCTGTTCCGCCCGTACGCGTTCCTCGAACCGGGCGATGAACTCGCGGACCGGGACGGGCGGGCCTGGCGGTTCGACGCGGCCTGGGAGTGGCACGCCTTCGACGGTGGGCAGTCGGGTGCTCCGGTGTGGCCGCTGACGCTGCTGGCCCGCGGTGGTGCACCGGCGGGGACGTCGGCAGGACTGCCGGAGGCGCTGTCGGAAGGGCTGTCGGAGGGGGCCGTGGCGGTGGCCCGGGCGACGGCGGTCGGCAGTCACGAGCAGGAGCGGGAGCGGTGGGCCGGGCTGGCCCTCGCGCGGCCGGCTTCCGACAACCGGTAGGCGGAGCGGGGCATGGCGTGGGGGGCGTGGGCGGGGGTGGGGGGGCGCCCGGGGCGCGGCGCCCCCCCGGCCCACCCCCGACCCCGGGGAGCTTGAGGCCCCCAAG
>NZ_JBHWBZ010000003.1:197789-217892 GCF_042735475.1 Kitasatospora sp. NPDC059577
GGGGGGGGGGGGCGGGGGCGGGGGGGGGGGGGGGGGGGCGGCGCCCCCCCCCCCCCCGGGGGGGGGGGGGGGGGGGGGGGGGGGGGGGGGGGGGGGGGGGGGGCCCCCCCCGGGGGGGGGGCCCCCCCCCCGGGCCTTCTCCGTCAGCGGGTCTCGATGGCGACCGACTCGATGACCACGTCCTTCACCGGACGGTCGTTGTGGGTGGTCTCGGCGTCGGCGATGGCGTCGACGACCTTCTTGCCGGCGTCGTCGGCGACCTCGCCGAAGATGGTGTGCTTGCCGGTGAGCCAGGTGGTCGGGGAGACGGTGATGAAGAACTGGGACCCGTTGGTGCCCGGCCCGGAGTTGGCCATGGCCAGCAGGTACGGCTCGGTGAACGCCAGGTCCGGGTGGAACTCGTCGGCGAACTCGTACCCCGGGCCGCCGGTGCCGTTGCCCAGCGGGTCACCGCCCTGGATCATGAAGCCCTGGATGATCCGGTGGAAGACGGTGCCGTCGTACAACCTGGCCGTGCTCGGCCGGCCGGTGTTCGGGTCGACCCACTGCCGTTCGCCCGTGGCGAGTTCCACGAAGTTGCGGACGGTCTTGGGGGCGTGATTCGGCAGCAGCCGGATCACGATGTCGCCCTGGTTGGTCTTCAGCGTCGCGTACAGCTCTTCCGCCACGGCACACATCCTTCGGTCGGTCCTACTGGCGCGGTCAGTCTTCCGACCGAGCCGGACCAACCCGGGGCGACAGCACGGCATCTCACCCGGACGTGTGACGAGAGACGACCGGCGCGCAGGGGGCGGTCCGCCGACGCCCTCGGCGGACCGCCCGTGTGCGGTCGGGGACCGCCCGCGCGATCAGGCCGTGGTCGTCACACGTAGATCTCCACGCCGCACTCGGTCCGCGGGATCGGGGGGAACCAACCGATGTACTTGGTGCCGCACACGTGGAAGCTGTTGACGTTGCCGTACTTGGTGGCATTGGTCTTGTACTTGGCCGCCGACAGTTCCTTGCCCTCGCCGTAGGACGTGGCGTGGACGGTGGCCGTGTCGTAGGTGCCGTTGCCGTTGTACACCCAGATCCAGCCGGTCGAGCAGTTGTCCACCTGCACCTGGACGCCCGAGACGTTGTAGTACTTGGTGCAGCCGGCCGTCGCGGCGGCGCTCGCCGTGGCCGGAGTGGCCGACACGGCGGTCAGCGCGGCTACGGCGAGGCCCAGCGCGCCGGCCGTCTTCGGCAGCTTGCCCGACAGGTACTTCATGAACGACTCCAGATTCCTCTTGCGACATGTCTCCTCGCGGAGCGGCTCAACTGTCCCGTGGCCGTCACGTCGGCGGCATCAGTCATCTGACTGTCCGGTTCCGCGCACGAATGTCTGAATTCCGGGCAGTACTGACCACGGACCGGTGGCCGGTGGGCGAGGTCGTTCCGCCGCCACTCGAGTCCGACCCGATCGACGCCTGTGCCGCCGCCGCCAGGCGCTCGACGAGGAGATCACCGAGCTTGATGCCGAGACGGGCCCACTGGTGCGACAGGCAGCACCGCAACTGCTCGACCATCCCGGAACTCGGCCGGTCCGGGGTGCGGCCGGTCCGGGGTGCGGCCGGCCCGGGGGCCAGGGGATTCGATTCCCGATGTACGGGTCCCGGTTCTCGGTGCCCGATGTACGGGTCCCGATGTACGGGTCCCGGTGCCCGGCGCGCGGTTTCCCGGCTTCCGGGCCCCTGCTCCGGACCCGCAGCCGTACACGAATGGCCCGTCGCGCTGCTGCGACGGGCCATTCGCGTGCCGGGCGGCGAGGGCGCGGTCCGGCTGCTGACCTGGGTGGTTCCCGCGCTGCGGGCTGCACGGGCCGCAGCGCGCGGGTCCGCTTCCGGGTGGTCTGCGCCACAGTGGCCCCGCTCCGATCGGAGGTACGATCGCGCCCGCACCTCCGGCCGGAGGGGTACCTGCATGCAGGGGTACAGAGGGGCCAGCCCAGCAATGTCCGCAATCCTCGACGGTGCTCTCACGTATTCGAACACCGTCCCGCGCGCCACCGTCCACCGGGCCGCCGTCTGCGAGGTCTTCCTCACCGACGCAGCCCGGGTCGCCGAGGACGAGTACCTCATCGCCGCGCAGCTGCCGCGGGTGCACAGCTACTACAGCGACCACGTCACCGCGCCCGCCGTGTACGACCCGCTGCTGCTGGTCGAGGTCTTCCGCCAGTCCTCCATCTACGCCGCGCACACCTTCCTGGACGCACCGCTGGACGACAAGTTCATCTTCGTCAGCGGGGAGCTGGCCGTCACCGACCCCGAGGCGCTGCGGATCGGGGCCCGCCCCGGCCGGGCCGAGATCCGGGCCCACCAGGCCGGCCTCAAGCACCGGGACGGCGTCGTCACGGGCAGCGCCCTGGACCTGGTCCTCTCGGTGGACGGCCGGGAGGCCGCCACCATGCGCACCGTCTGCCAGTGGATGCCGGGCGCCGCCTGGGACCGGATGCGTGCCAAGGGCCGCGCCGCGCTCAGCCTGGCCCCGGCCCGGCCGCACCACACCGGCCGCCGGGTGCCGTCGATCTCCGTCGGCCGGGCCTCGGGCCAGAACGTGGTGCTGGCCGGGGTGCAGACGGGGGACCGCGAGCTCCGTGCCCAGGTCGTCGTCGACCAGGGCAACCCGGCGCTGTTCGACCACCCGCTGGACCACATCCCCGGTGTGCTGATCTTCGAGGGCTTCCGGCAGTCCGCGATGTGCGCGGCGCAGGAACTGTTCGGGCTCTCGCCGCGCAGCCTGCTCCTCTCCCGGGTCGAGACCGACTTCACCCGCTTCGGCGAGTTCGAGCTACCGACCGACTGCGTCGTGCACATCGTGGAGGCGCCGGCGGCGGACACCGTCGCGTTCGAGATCTCCATGGTGCAGGAGGACGAGCTGATCGCCCGTGCCCGGGTGCACCTGACCCGCACCGGGCGGATGGCGGGAGCTCTGGAGCACCCGCTCTCCTATGCCGGGGTCGGTGCCTGAGGTGCCTGTAGTGCCTGTGGTGCCCGGGCGGCCCGAGTGGCGCCGCCGCGACACGACGGGTGTCGGCGGGGCATGAGCCGCGCTCATGGACGGGGCATACCGTGAGCTTCGCTCATGGGCCGGTCCCGCGAGCGAAGCTCATGAGCGAGGCCCATGAGTCGGTCTCATGTCAGGTCACATGCGCGAACCTCATGGCCCAGCTCATGCGCGAAGTTCATGGCCACGCACCCATGAGTCGCGCTCATGAGCCGCCGTCCGTGGGTGGCGCGCATGGCGGTCGTTGGGGTCATGAGCGTGGGACCGGAGCGGTTCGGGTGTCGGCGCCGAGCCCGCTCTCGGGGGTCGCTCAGGCTCGGGCCTACTGCCGGCGGTCACGCAGCAGGGCCGTGATCACGACGGACAGCACCACGCCGACGGCCGAGAGGCCCCGCAGGACGGAGTGGCAGGCGGAGTCGTAGGCGTTGGCGAGGAAGTCCACGAAGCCTTGGTGGCCGGTTGCGCCGGAGAGGCCGGCCGGCGCCCGCCTGGTCGCCGGCGGCCGGGTCGGTCACCTCGCCGGCCCGCGAGGCGCCCGCCTGGTCGCCGGCGGCCGGGTCGGTCACCTCGCCGGCCCGCGAGGCGCCCTCGTGGGCGCCGATGCCGTCGGTGATCCGGGTGCCGGGCACGGTGGCGAGCGCGGAGCCGTACACCGCGACGACGACGGGCCTCGCTGCCCAGCCGCAGGGCGTTGAGGAAACCGGCTGCCATGCCCGCCTTGGCCGGGTCGACCGGTTCCAGGGCCCGGGCCGTCGACGAGGCCGGCCGACGGGCCCATGCCGGAGCCGGTGATCGGCATCGGGGTGGCGAGCACGAGGACGGTGGCGGAGGGCGAGAGCAGGGCGAGGGCGGAGTCGCCGGCGACCAGGCAGGCCAGGGGCAGGCCAGGCAGGCCAGGCCGGCGCGGGGCGGGGTGAGCGCGGGGCACGTCCCGGGTGACGAGCTTGGCGGCGAGATCGGCAGGACCAGCACCGGGGCGGTGGGCAGCAGCATCAGCAGGCCGCCAGCGCGCCGCGGCCGCGGCCGGTGCCGGCGGCCGGGTGACTCGGCAGGCGGGTCGGCATGGTGACGAAGCCGGAGGAGGCGGCGACCGGCGCCGGGCGCAGGCCGACCAAGCGGCGGTTGTGCAGCGCGCTCAGGTCGAGCACGGGGTGCGCGGTGCGGTTCTCGACGGCGGCGAAGACGGGCGGCACGACGACCGCGCGCCGACGAATGGGCCGATCACGCCGAGGCTGCCCCAAGCCCACTGGGAGCCCTGCGCGATGGCGGTGGTGAGCAGCACCGTGGCGACCACGAACAGCGCGCTGCCGGGGACGTCGATCCGCCCGACGCCGGAGCCTGAGTCGCCGTCGGACCCGGAGTATGAGTCGCCGCCGGAGCCACTGCGGGGGCGGAGGGCGTCGTACGGGAGACCGCGGGCACCGCGAGCAGCACGACCGTGAGGGCGACGGCGTGCACGGCGAACACCCGGTGCCGGCCGAGGTCTTGGACCAGCCATCCGGTGAGGGAGGGGCCGATGGCGACGCCGGTGCGGGTGATGGTGCCGAACAGTGCGAAGGCCCTGGCGTGGGCCGGGCCGTCGAAGCGGTGGAGAGGATCGCGGCGCCGCAGGCGAAGACGGCGCCGCCGCCGATGCCGGTGAGGGTGCGGGCGGCGTCCGGTGCGATGACGTCGGTGGTGACGGAGTCGGTGACGGAATTGGTGACGGAGCCGGGGAGCGAGGCGACGGTGTACACGGCCGCGTCGGCGTGCACGGCGCCGCCGGTGGCGGAGGCTTGGTCCGGCCGATGACGTCGGCGGTCGAGTCCCAGACGAGGGCGCAGCAGGCGAACGCGACGTCGAAGGCGTTCACGACCCACTGGAGCGGAACCAGGCCGGCGTGGGTGCCGGTGCCGGTGCCGGTGCCGGTACCGATGTCGGGGAGGGCGACGGCCGTCCCGGAGACGGACATCAGGACGACGAACGCGGCGGGGAGGGAGGCAGCCAGGGTCGTTGTGTGGCTGGGGTGCTGTCGGTCCGTCATGAACGGTGGCGGGGTGGGAGTTGTGGTCCGGGTACTCGTGGGTCGCAGCTCCGGGCTCGGGTCGACCGCGGACCGGCCAGGTAAGGAATTTTCCGAACCTTACGGTGTCGCGTGGCAAGGTACGATGCAACCCATACCTGAGGACGTCGGAGGATGGAGGAACCGATGCCCGACCCGGAAGGTCACCCCTCGGCCGAGGAGATGGACCTGCGGACGGTCCTGAACGCGCTGGCCGATCCACTGCGTTACGGCGTGATCTCCGCCCTGCTGCGGGAAGCCGAGGGGGTGGCGCGCACCTGCGCTTCCTTCGAGCTCCCGGTCTCCAAGTCCACGATCACCCACCACTTCCGCGTGCTGCGCGAGGCCGGACTGGTGCGTCAGGTCGACCGGGGCAACAGCCGTGCGGCCACCCTCCGTCGGGAGGAGCTCGACGAGCGCTTCCCGGGGCTGCTCGGCCTGATCCGGTCGAACCCCTGACCCGCGTGAACCCCCGAGCCCCCGGGCAGCCCGGCGCCAGCCCGGCGCCAGGCCGGGGCGCTCGGAGGGGCCTCCGGGGGCGCCCGCCGACACCAAGGGGCGGTCAAGGAATCTTGACCGCCCCTTGGCCCTCCGTCGTGGTGACTGTGTGTCAAACTGTGCGCCCTCACAGGACGATGAGGAGACTCCGGTGGACCACGTGCGCCCCCTGATCGAGGACTTCCCCGCCCATCCCGACGGCGACCCCGCCGACTCCCTGGCCCGTGCTGTCCGCGACCGTCGCACCGCGCTCGGCCTCACGCTCGCCGACCTCTCCACCCGATCAGGTCTTCCGGAGACCCACCTCCGCACCATCGAGGCGGGCCACGCGATGCCGACGCTCGCGCTGCTGACGGTGCTGTCGCGCGCACTGAGCACGGACCGCTAGCCGAACCCTGCAGGCCCGCGCGCCCGCACGCCTGCACGCCTGCACCCCGCGCGCCCGCACGGACCCCGTCGCCCCGCCGCCCCGTCGCCCCGTCCCCGTCCCCCGACTCTCGCGCCCCGCCCTCGCCCTCACGCCGGTTCGTACGTGGTGGTGCTGCGGACGAGGGTGCGGGCGTGGGGGGAGTCCATGGGGTGGGCGAAGAGGTACCCCTGGCCGAGGGGGCAGCCCATGGCGGCGAGGAGGTCGCGCTGTTCGGGGTGTTCGATGCCTTCGGCGATGACCTGGACGCCGAGGGTGTCGGCGATCCGGGCGATGCCCTCGACCAGGGCGTACTGCTGGGTGGAGTGGCCGAGGCCGTCGATGAAGGACTTGTCGATCTTGAGGAGGGAGATCGGGAACTCGCGGAGGTAGGACAGGGAGGAGTAGCCGGTGCCGAAGTCGTCGATGGCGATGCCGACGCCGAGGCCGGACAGGGTGGCCATGTCGTCGTGGATGCGGTCGTCGCGGCGCATCAGGACGGACTCGGTGAGTTCCAGGACGAGGGTGCGGGGGTCGATGCCGGAGGTGGCGATGGCCTGGCGGACGACGTCGACGAAGCCGGCGTCGCGGAACTGGCGGGCGGAGACGTTGACGTTGACCCGTAGCGGGGGGCGGCCGGCGGCGGTGCGGGCGGCGGAGCTGGCCGCGTGCCAGGCGGCGACCTCCTGGGTGGCGCGTTCCAGGACCCAGGCGCCGAGCGGGACGATCTGGCCGCTTTCCTCGGCGAGGGCGATGAACTCGTCGGGCAGGACCATGCCGCGTCGGTCGTGCGGCCAGCGGACCAGGGCCTCGAAGGCGACCAGGTCGCCGGTGCGCAGGTCGACGATCGGCTGGTAGTACAGCTGGAACGCCGATTCCGCGATTGCCGAGTCCAGGTGCTCGTTCAGCTCGTGCCGTTCCACCAGCCCGGCCTGCAGGGCCGACCGGTAGTGGCACCACTGGCGGCGGCCGGCCGCCTTGGCGGAGTAGAGCGCGAGGTCGGCGTGGGTGAGCAGTTCGGCGGCGTCCACGCTGTCCTCGGTGGTCGCCACGCCGATGCTGGCGCTGACCCGGACCGCGCCCGCCTTGAGCTTGAAGGGTTCGGTGAAGACCTCCAGCACGCTCGCCGCGATGGTGTCCACGTCGGACGGGTGCAGCGCGTCCTCGACGAGCACCGCGAACTCGTCGCCGCCGAGTCGGGCGGCGGTGTCGGAGGAGCGCAGCGCGGTGGAGATCCGCAGTGAGACCGCGACCAGCAGTTCGTCGCCGACCGCGTGGCCCTGGGTGTCGTTGACCACCTTGAAGTCGTCCAGGTCGATGAAGAGCACCCCGGTGACGGACCCGCTGCGCTCGCCGCGCGACAGTGCGTGCCCGACCCGGTCCTGGAACAGCACCCGGTTGGCGAGGCCGGTGAGGGAGTCGTGGAAGGCCCGGTGGGTCAGCTCGCGCTCCATCTGCCGTTGCTCGGTGACGTCGCGCAGGGTGAGCACCAGGGCACCGACGGTCGGGTCCGCGCGCAGGTCGTTGAAGCGGACCTCGGCCTCGATCGGCGTGCGGTCCTGGCGCAGCAGCCGCCAGTGTTCGCGGAGTTGATCGCGCAGCTGCTCCCGGGGCTGCGCCCGGGTCTCGTCCCCGGATCGTTCGCCGGCCCGGTCCCCGGACCTCTTGCCGAACCTGTCCCCGGACCCGAACCTGTCCCCGGACCCGGACCCGGACCCGGACCCGGACCCGGACCCGGACCCGGACCCGGACCCGGCTCCGTCGCCGGCCGTGTCCCCGAACCCGTCCCCGAACCCGTCCCCGGATTGGGCGCGGGACCGGTCGCGGGACCGGTCGCCGCGGGTGGGGGCCGCGGCGCCGCGCATCCGGGCCAGCGCCTTGCCGACCTCCCGGCTGTCCTCGGGCGGGACGAGGTCGGTGAGCAGGGCGCCTTCCAGTGCGGAGTGGCCGAGCACGGACTCCGCGGAGGGGGAGGCGTAGCGGACGCGGTCGTCGGCGTCGAGGATGAGGATGACGTCGCTGGTGTTCTGGACGAGCGTGCGGAAGTACAGCTCGCTGTTGCGGCGGGTGACCTCCCGGCTCAGCACGAGCCGTTCGACGGCGAGGGCGGCCTGCCCGGCGAGGATCTCCAGGGAGCTCCAGAGGCTGGCCAGTTCCTGTTCGGTGCCGGTGACGATCAGGGCGCCGATCAGCGGGTCGCCGGAGGGCCGCTCGGCGAGGGTGAGCGGGCAGATCAGGGCGTACGGCATGCCGTCGAGGTGTCCGGTCAGTTCGCGGGACGGCAGGTCGACGGACGAGACGGGCAGCAGTCGGCTCTCGCGGTAGGAGGCGAGGGCGAGGACCTGGTCGGAGTCGGAGGCGTTGCCCAGTCGGTGCTGGGCCGCGCCGTGCTCGGCGTGCCGGACGTGCAGCACGCCGCCCTCGGTGACGGCGAGCAGGGCGACGTGTCCGGGCTCGGCGGGCATCAGGGTGGAGGCGGTGGACTGGACGGCGTCCGAGACCTCCTCCACGGTGACGGCCGCGGTCAGCCGGGCACCGGCCTCGCGCAGTGCCCGTTCGCGGGCGACGGCCTGTCTGCGGGCGGAGACGACGACGGCCAGGCGGGCGAGTACGAGCAGGTAGAGGAGCGCGGAGAAGGCGCCGATCACGCCCGCGTTGTGGGTGTTCCCGGCCACCGACTCGATGATCAGGATCGCCGGGGCGATCAGTGAGGCGAGGGTGAGCAGGACGAGCCGGGCGGTGCTGAGGTCCGGTTCCTGGGTGGGGACGGGTTTGGTCAGCTCGACCATCGACGGGTGCAGCGCGGCCGCGCCCCAGGCGGTGTAGAAGGCGGCCCAGCCGAGTTCGACGGGCGTGCCGATGCGCCAGGTGCCGTGCAGCTGGATCAGGGCGTAGAGCACGTCGGAGATGAGCAGGCCGACGGTGCCGACGGCGAGCAGTTGCAGCGAGCGGGAGTTGCCGCCGCGTGGGCTCAGCAGGCGCAGCAGCAGGGCGAGGACGACCAGGTCGCCGAGCGGGTAGCCGATCGAGACGACCTTCTGGAACCAGGTGAGGTCGGGGCTGCGGGTGTACGGGAGGATCAGGTAGATCCAGGCGAGCAGGGCCAGGCCGATGGTGGGGATCAGCGCGTCGAGCAGTACGGCGCGGTCCTGACGGGCCGTGCGCCATCGGATGAAGCCGAGCACGCCCGCCGCGTACAGCACGTACTCGGCGAGGTAGAAGCCGTCGGCGACGGAGGGGAACGGGTTGGGCAGGTGCAGGATGTCCAGCTGGACGGCCTGGACCACCTCGCCCGCGGTGAAGCTGAGGTTGGCGAGTGCCAGCAGGTACCAGAAGCGTGCGTGTGCGGGGCGGTTGAGGTGGACGCCGAGCACGATGGCGGCGACGCCGCCGAGGCCGATACCCGTCCACCAGATGATCCGCTGGCTCGGGTTGGCGTAGTAGATGCTGATGAACAGCACCATCCAGAGCAGGTAACAGGCCATCAGGCGTTGTCGCCGGCGTGTCAACGAGGCTACCTCCTCCGCGACATCACCCCGTCGGTCGGACGGGGGAGTTCGGGCGAGGACGAGGGGTCCGGGTGCCGTGTCGCGGCCCCGGGTGGTGGGGTCGGGCGCTTCCTCGCGCCTGCGGTGAGGCGTGTGTTCGCGCTCGGGACGGGTGCCTTCTTCGCGCACGTGCGAGGCGTCCGGTCGGTGGGCGACCGGACGTTCTCAATGTGTCATGAGTGCGTATAGTCGGAAATGTCGCACTCCCAAGCATTCTGCCGTGACAGCGCGAGGTCAAGCCGGTGGACGACGCAGCAGACAGCGCACGGGGCGTACGTACGGATGCGAGTTCCGGGCGTCACGCCGTGGTCCGCAACGACGACGGTCAGTACGCGCTCTGGCCGGGGGACTTGACCGTTCCCGGTGGCTGGCACCGGGTGTACGGGCCGGCCGAACGGTCCGAGTGCCGAGCCTGGGTGGAGCGTGAGTGGCAGCCGGCGGGGTTGGGCCTCGCCGGTGCCGACGGCCCGCGACGGGTGGCGGCCGGGTTCGCCGACACGGTGCACGGGCTGTTCCGCACGCGGGCGGCGCACGACCCGGAGGCGCTCGCCGTGGTCGCCGAGGACGCGACCCTGAGTTACCGCGAACTCGACCTGCGCAGCGACCGCTTGGCCGCCGCGCTGCGGGCGCACGGGACCGGACCGGAGCAGGTGGTGCCGGTCTGCCTGGAGCGCGGGACCGACCTGGTGGCGGCCTGGCTGGGCGTGCTCAAGGCGGGTGGCGCGTTCCTGCCGCTGGATCCGGCGCACCCGGAGCGGCGGCTGGCGCGGCTGGTGGAGGACTGCGGGGCCCGAGCGGTGGTCACCGAAGGTCACGGGTTCCCGGGCGTGGTGGCGGTGCGGGCGGAGGACGGCGACGCGGGGGAGCCCCCGCCGGACGACGGTGCCGTCCCGGACGACCTCGCCTACCTGATCTACACCTCGGGCACGACCGGCCGCGCCAAGGGCGTCCCGGTCACCCACCGTGCGCTGGTGTTCACGCTCGACCGGATCGTCCACGCCTACCGGTTGGCACCGGGTGAGCGCGTCCTGCAACTGGCCGCCCTGGGCTCCGACACGGCCCTGGAGCAGGTGCTCGGCGCGCTGCTCGCCGGCGCGACGGTCGTCATGGGCGGCGGGAAGGCGGGCGCCGGCGGCACCTGGGCGCCCACCGAGCTGGTCGGACGGCTGCCCGGGCTCGGCCTGGCCGCGGCCGACTTCACGCCCGCCTACTGGCACCACGTGCTGGACCTGCTCCCGCCCGACGGGCCCGGCCCGGACGGGCTGCGCCTGGTGGTGGTCGGCGGGGACGTCGTGCACGCCGACGACTGCCGCAGCTGCCTGGACCGGCTGCCCGGGGCGCGGCTGCTCAACGCGTACGGGGTCACCGAGGCGGCCGTCACCTCCACGCTGTGCGAGGTCACGGCGGAGCTGCTGAACGGCGGGGACGGGGTGGGGGGACCGGCCGCCCCGGTGCCGATCGGGAGGCCGCTGCCGGGCGTGCGGGTGCACGTGCTGGACGCGCTGCTGCGGCCGGTCCGGCCCGGCGAGAAGGGCCAGATCCACCTCGGCGGGCCCGGCCTCGCCCGGGGCTACTGGCGGCAGGCCGGGCTCACCGCCGAGGCCTTCCTGCCCGACCCGTACGCGCCGCTGCCGGGCGAGCGGATGTACCGCACCGGCGACGCCGGACGCTGGCGGGCCGACGGGCAGCTGGAGATCCTCGGCCGCTTCGACGACCAGGTGAAGGTGCGCGGCCACCGGGTGGACCCGGCGGAGATCGAGGCGGTGCTGGCCGCGCACCCGGACGTCCGGCAGGCGCGGGTCGCGGCGGACGCGACGGCGGCGGACGGCAGCCGGGCGCTGACCGCGTACTACACGCTCGCGGCCGGGGCGGCCGACGGCGCCGAGGGGATCCGGGCGTTCCTGGCCGACCGGCTGCCGGAGTACCTGCTCCCGGCCGAGTTCGTGCCGCTGGAGGCGATGCCGCTGACGGCGGCCGGCAAGATCGACCGGCGCCGGCTGCCGCAGGCCCCGCTGCGGGCGGGGTCCAGGGCGCGCTCCGGGACCGGGGCCGGGATCGGTGCCGCGGCCGGGACCGGGGCCGCAGCCGGGGCCGGGGAGGGGCCCCGGGGGACGGCCGCGGCGGCGAGCCCGGTCGAGGAGGCGATCGGGCAGCTGTGGGCGGAGCTGCTCGGCGTGGAGACCGTGGGCCCGGAGGACGACTTCTTCGCGCTCGGCGGCACCTCGCTGCTGGCCATGGAGATGCTGGCGCGCGCCCGGATCATGTTCGGCATCGACGTCGGCCGGGTGCGGGCGCTCACCCGTGCGCTGCTGCACGAACCCCTGCTGCGGGACTTCGCGCGGGCGCTGCAGGAGGCCAGGGCGGGCGGCGGCCCCGGCGCCGGGGCGGGCGTCCCGGTCGGCGCGGAGGCGGTCGGCGCGGGCCTCGACCGGGACCTCGATCCGGACCTCGACCCGGAGCTCGGGTCGGTCACCGGCCCGGCCGCCGGGGAGACGCCGGTCGACTGGTTCGCGGAGGCCCGGCTGACCGGTCCCGTCGGCCAGTCCTGGAGCCCCGCGCCCTCCCGGGCCGAACCCACCGAGATCCTGCTCACGGGAGCCACCGGCTTCTGCGGCGCGCACCTGCTGCACGCCCTGCTCGCCACCACCCGGGCCCGGATCCACTGCCTGGTCCGGGCGCCCGACCAGGAGCACGCGATGGAGCGGCTACGAGCCACCCAGCAGCGCTTCCTCCGCCACGACCTCGCCGACCCCCGGGTGGTGCCGCTGGTCGGCGACCTCACCCAGCCCAGGGTCGGCCTGACGGGCCGTCAGTTCGACTGGATGGCGGGCAACCTGGACGCCATCCACCACCTCGGCGGGCAGGTCAACTTCCTCTACCCGTACCACCAGCTGCGCGAGGCCAACGTCGGCGGCACCCGGGAGATCGTCCGGCTCGCCGGGCACAGCCGGGGCGTGCCCGTGCACTACCTCTCCACCCTCGCCGTGCTGGCCGGCTTCGGGGCGGCAGGCGTCGACAAGGTCACCGAACGGACCCCGCTCGCGTACCCGGAGCGGATCGGCGTCGGCTACGTCGAGAGCAAGTGGGTGGCCGAGCAGCTGCTGCACAACGCCGCCGAGGCGGGGCTGCCGGTCACGGTGCTGCGCACCAACGACGTCACCGGGGACCTGGCGAGCGGCGTGATGAACACCGGCACCGAGCTGTGCGCGCTGATCAAGTACCTGGCGGACAGCGGCACCTGCCCGGACGTGCGGTTGCTCCTCGACTTCGTCCCGGCCGACCGCTTCACCCACGCCATCGCCCACATCGCCGCCCACGCGCCCGCCGACGGCGAGGTCTATCACCTGACCTCGCCGCAGCCGGGCGTCCTCGCCGACCTGGCGGACCGGTTGCGGGCGCGCGGCCACCGGATCGACCGGCTGTCGTACGGGGAGTGGGTGCAGGGCCTGGTCCGGTTCGCGGCCGGGCGGCCGACGCACCCGATCGCGCCGTTCGTCCCGCTGTTCGTCGACCGCGCCCCGGGGTCGGAGCTGTCGATCAGCGAGATGTACTTCCGGCCGACCTTCCCGCTGTTCGACCGGGCGAACACGGATGCGGCCCTCACCGGGAGCGGGATCGAACTGCCCGCGGTGGACGCGGGGTTGATCGACCACTACCTGGCGGAGCTGGAGCGGGACGGGTTCCTGGGGGCGGCGCGGTGAGCGGCGTGCGCCACGACGCCGCCGTCTTCGACGCGCTCGACGTCCGGCTCGGCCCCGGCGACGGCCCGGTGGCGTTCGGCGGCACGCTCGGGCCGCAGGAGCTGCTGGCGGCGTACCGGCGCGGACTGTTCCCGCTGCCGGCGGCGGACGTGTACGCGAGCGCGTACAACGAGGCGGTGTACGGGGACGCCGTCGGGGCGGGCGGGGCGGTGCTGCTGCCCGGCCGGGAGGACCCGTACGAGGTGGCCTGGTGGTCGCCCGACCCCCGGCCGGTGATCGCGGCCGACGGGGTGCGGCTCGGCACCCGGCTGGCGAGGCGGCTGCGGAACCGGTCGGGGTGGTGGACGAGCGCGGACCGGGCCTTCGGGCGGGTGCTGGAGGCGTGCGGCGAGGGGCGCGAACCGGCCTGGATCACCGAGGAGCTGGCGTCGGCGCTGGATCGGCTGCACGCGCTGGGGGCGACGCACAGCGGGGAGGTGTGGGACGGGGAGGAGCTGATCGGTGGGGTGTTCGGGGTCGCCGTCGGGCCGGTGCTGAGCCTGGACTCGATGTTCCGGCGCCGCCCGGACGCCGCCCGGGTGGCCGTCGCCGACCTCGGCGCCCGGTTCGGCGCGGCGGGCGGGCGGCTGCTCGACGCGCAGTGGGACGGGCCGCACGTGCGCAGCCTGGGCGCGAAACCGATGGCGCGTTCGCGGTACCTCGCGGAGCTGTCCGGGGACGGCGGGGGCGTTCCGCTGGACGGCGCGGCCCTGCCGGCGGGCCGTCTCGGGTGACCTGGCGTTAAACCCGCGTTGGGTGACTGTTTGGCCTGTCTTCGACAAACTTATTCCTCGTCAGTAACATGACGCGGCGTGTTCAAGAGTTCGATAGGCAGGGCCGCGGGCCCCGCCGTCCTCACCCTCATCCTTGCCGGGGCCGCCGCGTGCGGGCCGACCAGCCCCGGCACCACCCAGACCGGCGCCGCCCCGGCGGCCGCCACCGTCGCCGACCCGAGCCCGACCGCCGCCGGGAGCAGCCCGGCCGCCGCCGCGCCCGCCGGCGGCACCCCGCGCGCCAAGGCCGCCACGGCCGCCGCGGGCCGTCCGACCCCGGGCACGGCGCCCGTCACCGCCGCGCCCGCCGGGGACAAGCAGGCCGCGATCGGCAGCCCCGGCAAGGACGGCGCCGCCGTCACGGCGGCGACCAAGGCCCTGCAGCTGACCGCGTACGACCCGGCGGGCGGCACCGCCGTCCTCACCGCGGCCGGCGGCCCGGCCCCGACGGCCGCGGCCTCCCCGAGCGCCGGCGCCGGCCCGTCCACCGCCGCACCGTCCACCGGCGGTCCCTCCGCCGGCGGCCCGTCCACCGGCGGTCCGTCCACCGGCGGTCCTTCGGCCGGTGCCGCGGTCGCCGCCGTCCAGCCCGGCCAGCTGATCGCCAGCCCGCCGACCGCCGCCGCGCCGCAGGGCGCACTGGTCGCCGTCACCGCCGTCCACCCCGGCGCGGGCAACACCCTCAACCTGGCCACCCGCCCCGCCACCCTCGCCGAACTCCTCGGCGGCACCGAGGCCGACGGCAGCGTGCCCGTCGACCCGCACGGCATCACGGTGACCCCGCTGGTCAAGGACCTCAAGGCCACCGTCGGCGCTGACCTCAACGGCGTGAAGGCCGACGCCTCCGGCACCCTGGAGGTGAACGTCAAGGCCCCCGTGCCGCTGCCCGAGGGCGCCAGCCTGGACGCCTCCGGCTCGCTCCAGCTCCACCCGGCCGTCCACTTCGCCTACCACGGCGCCGGCGCGGGCAGCCCGCGCACCGCGTCGATCGGCTTCGACCTGGACGCCCACGCCCAGTGGAAGGTCACCGGGGACGTCGCCCGCAACACCGGCGCGGCGCCGATCCGGGTGCCCTTCGCCAAGCTGCAGGCCAGCCCGGTGCTGACCGTCGCCGGCCTGCCGGTGGTCGTCAACCTCGGCCTGACCTGCTACCTGGAGGTCAGCGCCGACGGTCAGGTCCACCTGGAGGCGGAACAGGACGCCACCGGCACCTGGGCCGTCCGCGCCGACTACACCGGCGGCAAGGGCTGGACCCCGGTCACCAGCGCCGACACCAAGGTCAGCCCGATCCACGTGCGGCTCAACGGCAAGGCCGGCGTGCGGGCCGCCCTCGGCGCCGAGATCAGTGTCGGCCTCTACGACACCGTCGGCGTGGAGACCACCGTGGCCCCCTACCTGAAGGCCCAGGCCGAAGGCTCGCTGATCGCCGACTCCTCCGGCAACCCGCCGCAGGTCCAGGGCAGTTGGGCACTGCTCGGCGGCGTCGACCTGAACGGTGCGCTGACCGCGCACCTGAAGATCTTCGGCACCCCGATCATCGAGGGCAAGCTGCCGCTGCCGCCGTTCCACAAGGAGTGGCCGCTGATCGGCGGCTCGGCGGCGCTGCCGTCGCCGAAGCCGACCAAGAGCTGACGGACCGGCACCCCCACGGCCCCTCGACCGGAACCCCCGGTCGAGGGGCCGCGTCGTTCCCCGGCCCTTCGACCGGCCCCGCCGACCGGGGGTGTAGCGGTGCGTGGCCCTTCCTTCGCCGCCTCCCACCCGCATCCTCGATCCTCGCAGCGGCCTGACGGGGTGGGGGATGAGCGAGCAGGGCGAGACGCACGATTCGTTCCGCAGTGCGGCGAACTACGGCACCGTGATCCAGGGCGGCAAGGTTTCGGTGAACCTCCCGCCCGAGCACCCGGTCCGGATGGTGGTCGCTGTCGGCGCCGTGATGGCGGTCCTCACCGCCGCGACCACCTACCTGGTGCTGGACCACGACGGCGCCCCCGGGCCGACCCTCACCGCCCGCTACGCACTGGGGGATGGCGCCGTCGAGGGGAACGCGGTGGTGGAGCGGCCGCTCGGGCCGACCGGGATCCCCCCTCGGTGACCGGCTGCGAGGCGACCTGGTCGTGGATGCACGGACAGGGCGGCGTGGACGTCGGCACCTCCCACCTGGTGGTGGAGGCGACCGGCGGCAGCGGCCACACCGTAGCGATCCAGGGGCTGCGGGCCATCGTTGTCGGCACCGCGCAGGACCCGTTGCCCGGTACGGCCGCGTACTGCCCGCCGCAGGGCGTGGGGACCACGGTGGACATGGGCATCGACCTGGACTCCGCCGACCGGTTTGCCCTGATCGGCAGCCCGATGGGCGAGATCTCGTACGCCCCCTTCTTCACCGACCAGTACCTGTACCTGGAGGACCGCAAGCCCGAGGTGGTCAACCTGTCCGCTATCGCCGCCCGGAAGAGCTACGAGTTCATCCTCACCGTGGATGGCTCGGTGGACGGCGAGCACCGGACCTGGACGCTCAAGGACGGGGACCGGCCGTTCCGGGTCACCGGGGTCCGGCCCGGTCTGACCACCGGCCTGCGGGCCGAGGCCTCGGGCTGGACCACGGTGTACGGCGGGCAGGTCGGCGCCCCGGTCCGCTGCAACCCGTGTTCCGACGAGCGCGGGCAGATCCCCGGCACCGCGGTGCCGGGCGCGCCGAAGGCGGCGGACCCGCCGCCGTCCGAGCCCGTCGTCCGGCCGAGCACGCCGACGCCCCCGCTCACGGTCGTCCCGAAGGACCCGGAGTCCGTCGCCCTCGCCTGGGTGATCGCGGGGAACAGCATCGACGTGCGGCGCGGCGACACCGGACTCGCCTCGGTCGTCTCCCGGATGAAGCCGTACATGACCGCGGAGACGGCGGCGAAGGGCGAGTCCGAGGCCGGTGCGGACCCGGTCGACAACCCGGTCTGGCCGCCGGAAGTGACCGAGCGGAAGGGCTGGTCGGTGGTCACGTCCGCCACGGCGGGCCCGGTACCGGACGGGCGGGTCCCGGCAGGCGAGCGGACCGAGGGCGCCGTGCAGCTCCGGGTGGACTCGAACGTCACCTACCACGCCGACGACGGCTGGTCCGCGACGGTCAGGGGCCAGTTCGGCGGGATCGTCACCCTGCGGCGCCAACCCGACGGGACCTACCTGGTCGACGGCTTCCGCCCCTGACGGGTCCGCCCCTGACGGGTCCGCCCCTGACGGGTCCGGGACTGTCGGGTCGGGGACTGTCGGGTCGGGGACTGTCGGGTCGGGCGGGCAGAATCGGCCGGGTGAGCGACCACTACGAAGTCGGCCTCGGCTGTTTCCTCCGGGAGGACACCCCCGAGGCGGTCCTGGACGTGCTGCGCTGGCACCTCGGCCTCCTCGACCAGCGCCCGGCCGGACTCGACGAGCAGGAGCACGCCCACCCGATGCTCGCCCCGGATCCGGACAGCCGCCTGCCCGGCGGGGACTGCGCCTCCCTGCGGCTCCAGTCCCCGGGCTTCACGGCCGAGGGTCCGCTGCGGGTCTGGGGCTGTTCAGCCGCAACCTGTGGCTGGACGACACGATGGGCGACCTCGTCACCCTCCTCGACCTGATCGCGCCGTACGTCCGGGAGCCGGGCTACGGCGGCTATGTGCGTGAGGAGTTCGACACCGAGCCGCACGCCGTCACCTTCCGGGACGGCACGTACGGTCCGCTGACGTTCTGAGGCCCGGCCGGGCGGGGGCGGTTCAAGGCCGGCCGCGGTGGACGCCCTTGATCCGGCCTTGATCCCGGCCTCGAAGCGGCTGCTCGCACCCAGGCGTTCCATGGCGTCCGGAGCCGAGCGGGCGCAGCAGTTCGCGTTCGGTGCGCCGAGGCCGAGGCCGAGGCCGAGGCCGGTGCCGGGGCCCTCAGGCCGGGCGGTCCCGGGCGGGCCCGGGTAGTGCGGTTTCTGTCATGCGCATTTCTACAATCCGGCGTGGCGCCCGCTCACGCAGGCTTTCCCCCGGGGGCGGGACCGGGCCGTGTCGCGGCCACCACGCCCGATGCTCATGCGGCACAGCCGATCCGGCGTGTGAACCAGTCCGATGACAGGAGAACGCACATGTTCCGAAAGGTCCTGAGCACGATCACGATCGCCGCCACCACCGTGCTGGTGGCGGGCCTCTCCACCGGCTCCGCGCAGGCTACCGACTTCTGGCAGGCCTGGGGCTCGGGGTCGTACCACGCGAGTGCGGACTTCGTCCCCACCGGCGGCCTGGTGCACATCGGCGGCTGGGCCTGCGAGGGCGGGTCCGCCCACAGCTTCTACGTCTCGCTCGTCAAGACCAGCGGCTCCCAGAAGGTGTTCTCCAGCTACAGCTGGGACGTGGACGGCCGGGACCACGTCGACCCGCGCGGCATCGGGGTCAACACCAGCACGGCGTACTACCTGCGCTGGTACGGGAACGGATCGGCGCCCTGCTCGAAGGCGTTCGCGACGAACTGACGAAGGATCGTCGTCGGCACCAGGGGCCCGCGTCGTCGCGCGCGGGCCCTCCCTCCGCTCCGGCACCGGAAGGAAGCGTCATGCGCCGGATCCGCCCCGTCCTCCTGCCCGCCCTGATCGCGACGCTCGCCGCCTGCGGCCCCACGGGCCCGGGCGCCGGCACGCGTCCCGCCCCCGCGGCTGCCGCTCCCGGGGCAGCTTCCGGGGCCGCCACCGCTGTGCCCGGCGCGGAGGCGTCGAAGGTCGCGGTGATCGCCCGGGGGGAGGTGGACGGCGTCCCCTGGCAGGTCGACCTGCTGGACGAGAACGGCCTGCTCTGCACCCAGGCCTCGGTCGACCGCCGGGCCACCGGGCACGGCTGCGACCCGCCGGTCTCGAAGGCCGTCCCGGTCAACGTCGCCGTCGACGGCCTGGACGACCGCGTCCTGCTCGTCTACGGCGCGGCTGACCCGAGCGTGGCGGGCCTGCTCGCCCACAGCCGCACGGGAGCACCCCGGCCGGTCGCGGTCACGGCCACGTCCGGCGGGCGTGGGTTCTTCGCCTACGCGGTGAAGCCGGGGACCGCCACCGACCTCACGGCCCTCGACTCCGACGGCCGGGAGGTGTTCTCGGCGGGGGACAAGATCCGGCAGTTCGAGGACCCGGGCCGCTGACCCGTCGATCGGCGCCGGGCGCCGATGAGTTCGGCTCATGCCCGGCGTGCCCGGTGCACCCGGCTCGTGTCCGGTTCAGGGGGTGCGCAGGTGCCGGCTCACGTCGCCGAGCAGGGTGATGCGGACGCGCCGCTCCGCGAAGTGCCACCGGCCGTCGTCGTGCCGTCGGAAGCGGTCGTGGTAGCGGCCGGCGGCGATGGGCTGGAGAGGAAGGCCGGGGAGGGCCTGGAGGACGGTGACGTACGAGCGGGCGGTCGCGGTGCCCGCCCGCTCGTCGGCGTCGACGGCGGTGTTGGTGGTGACGTGCTGGGTGCGGGGCGTGCCGTCGGCGTGGACGATGACCGTGTCCCGGAACAGCCGCTCGATCGCGGCACTCCCGCGCACCGGTTCACCGCTGCCGATGAAGGTGGCGTCCGCGAGGAGGGCGCCGAGCCCGGCGAAGTCGCCGTCGTCGACGAGTTCGGCGTAGCGGGCGATCAGGTTCTCGACGGCGCGGTGGGCGGACGCGGTCACGGTGGTTCCCCTCGGGTGGGACGGAGGTGGTGGGGCGGCCCTCCGGTCCTTCCGGAGGGGCGTGGGCGGCGGCCGGGCGACGGGCGTTCCGGCCGTCGAACGCCACTGTTGCCGCTGCGCGCATCCACGGCATCAGTCATGTGACTGGCCGACCAGGTGTCATGGCATCTCGTCATGTCATCGGTCGCTGCCAGGCATTCGCGCGCCGAGGAATCGAGAATTCGACAGTCTCTACCGCAACTGGATCTCGCCGATCGACTCCGGCTGCTACTCGGTGGTTCCCACCAAGTCGTAGGTGACCGCGGCGCCCGATCGCGAGGCGCAGACGCAGGAAGTGGCGGGGGGGCGCGCCCCCGGCGCCCCCCCCCCCAGTGTGAGGGGGGGGGACCGGCCGAGCACAGTGAGCGAATAAAAAAAAAACCAC
>NZ_JBHWBZ010000003.1:217902-221193 GCF_042735475.1 Kitasatospora sp. NPDC059577
CCCGCGGCGCCCCAACCCGAGCCCCACCCGCATTACGGGCTGTTCCCCCGCCCCCGCCCTCACACCGACTATTTTGCCTGCCGGGATCCCGGCAGGACTCCGGAAGGTGCGGTCCCGGCCGACCGCCGGGTTCCTCATGAGGTTCTCTCATGAGAGAACCTCATGAGAGAACCTCATGGGCGTCCGGTGTCCGGCGCCCGGTGTCCGCATCGAGGTGGTGGAGCCGGACGGCAACCGCGTCTCGCTGCGCGGGCGCGGCCGGGGCGGCGCGCAGCGGTGATCACCTCCGGTACCGCTGGGCCACCGCCGCGAAGGCGGCCTTGGGTTCCCAGTCCATGTCGGGGTAGGTGTGGCCCCGGCGCCCTTCGAGGAGTTTCACGATGCCCAGTCCGGCCCGGTCGAGGTCGTCCCGGGGGTCGCCGTCGGGGCGGTGCGGGTAGCCGGGCAGGGCGAACAGGAACACGAACGCGCTGTCCACGCCTTCGGTCTCGAAGATCTCCAGCAGTTCGTCGAGGTATGCGGCCTGACCGGCCTCGTCGCGCTCGTACACGCCGTTCAGCCGCACCGGGGCCGCGGTCTCCGGGTCGTACTCGACCACCTCCAGCACCCGGCCGCCGCGGTCTCCCGCGCCGCGGTAGGCCGCGGTGCCGAAGCCGGTGACGGCGAGCGGCTTGGGGCCCCGGGCGAGGGTGCGTACCGCGTCCCGGAACCGGTCGGCGACCTCGGCGGAGCGGATCAGCTCGAACGCCACGATGTCGAAGGGGGTCCAGTCGACCTGCTCGAACTGGATGGACGCGTAGGTGAGGCGGCCCTGGAAGCGTTCGCGGACCGTGGCCGCGGCGTCGCGGAGGAACGCGTTGATGCGCACGCCGAGTTCGCGCATCGCTTCGCCCCGCCGCTCGGGCCGGCCCATCAGCTGCTCGATGCGCTCCTCGGGGCTCCCGCCGGGCAGGAATCCGCGGTTCATCACGCTCAGTTCGACCCCCGCGACGAACACGACGGCGGCTCCCCGCTGCCGGAGTCGTTCGGCTCGCCCGGCGCAGTCGCGGAAGAGCGTGAGGATCTGCTCCGGGTCCAGTTCCAGCGGATAGGGCGAGAACCAGACCTCCAGGCCGAGTTCGGCGGCGGCGCCGGCGGCCAGCTCCAGCCGGTCCGGGTCGCCGCCGATGATCTGGACCGCGTTGCAGTGCAGGTCGTCGCGGATGACGGCGAGTTCACGCCGGACCACCGCGGGGTCGAAGTGTTCGCGGGACGTTCGGCCGTGCAGGACGAATCCGGTGTCGTAGGTCATTCCTCGTGCTCGCACGGTGGTGCCCCTTCGGTCGGTCCGGTCGGTGGGGTCGAGGCTGACAGGAAAAATGCGCACGCGCAAGTTTGCGTTGAGGAAAGTTTGCGTGGGGGAAAGTTTGCGTGTGCGCAGCCCTGTGTGGAACGCTGACGCCGTGACGACACCACCACCAGGGCTGCGGGAGCGGAAGAAGCAGGCCACGCGCGAGGCGCTGCGGGAGGCGGCCCTGCGCCTGGCCGTGCAGCACGGCCCGGACGACGTGCGGGTCGAGGACATCGCCGAGGCGGCAGGGGTCTCGCCGCGCACCTACAACAACTACTTCGCCAGCCGTGAGCAGGCGATCGTCTCCGCCGTCACCGCGGACCGGGAGGGGCGGGTCGCGGCGGCGGTCGCGGCCCGCCCCGCAGGAGTGCGCCTGGCCGACGCCGTCACCGAAGCGGTGGTCGAGCAGTACACGAACACCGGTGAGCGCGAACACGAGGCGCTGTTGCTGATCACCGCTCGGACCGCGCTGCGCGACGCGTTCCTCGACGCCGCCGCCGGAATCGAGCCCCCGCTCACGGCGGTGATCGCCGAACGCATCGGTGAACGCATCGGTGACGCCGCAGCGCCCACGGCCCGTGTGCTCGCGGCGAGCGTGGCCGCGGCGGTGCGCATCGCCCTGGACGGCTGGCTCCGGCCGCCCGAGACCGCGGGGGGCGCCGGGAGCCCTGGCGCCGGCGGGCTGGTCGTGCCCTCGGGCTCACTGCCCGACCGGCTCCGCGCGGCGCTGGCCCCGCTCGCGCCCGCCTTCGACGCAGCCGAGCGAGGCGCCCGGAAGTGACGTCGACCCACCCGGGGTGTCCGGCGGGTCGGTGGTAGGTCCGGAACGCGCCGGCGCGCCCGGCCGTCACCATCCTCGTCGGCCGATGCGACGAAGGGCGCCGTGTCGGGTCGCAGTCCGGTGGATTCGCGCCGCCGGTGGCCCGTCGGCCCGGGGCCGGCCACCCGAGGGCTGGGCGGAGGGAGTGGCCCGCTCGCCGGAGGAGCTGCGATGACGCGGATCGACAACGGTCCGGAGCGGGACCGGCACCAGGAGGAGAGCCGGAGCTGAGGGCAGCGGTTACCGGACGACGAACGGCAGCTCCACAGCTCGTCGTTCGGCGCGGCGGCGGGCGCCTACGCCGAGCGCCGCCCGGACTACGCGCAGGCCGCGGTCCGCTGGGCCCTCGAACCCGCGCCCGGCCCGCGGGTGCTCGACCTCGGCGCCGGGACCGGCAAACTCACCGGCACGCTGCTCGCGATGGGCGTCGACGTCGTCGCGGTCGAGCCCGACCCGGCGATGCTCGCCGAACTGCGCCGGGGAAACCCTGCGGTGCGCGCCCTGGCGGGCAGTGCGGAAACGATTCCGCTGCCGGACGGGTCCGTCGACGCGGTGGTGTCCGGCAACGCCATGCACTGGTTCGACATGGACCTCGCGGGCCCCGAGATCGCCAGGGTCCTCGCACCCAGCGGAGTACTGGCGGGCCTGTGGAACGTGTTCGACGACGGGGCCGACTGGGTGGCCGGGTTCGCAGCCGTCACCGGGAGCGCGGCCATCGGCCCGCGTGACGTGCCGGCGAGTTGGCGGGTCGAGGCGGCCGGCATGCACCTCCCCCGGAAGGGCGGGGACGCCCGGTTCGACTCGCCGGAGCAGGCCGAGTTCCCGCACGGACAGGGCCGGACCGCCGACTCCCTCGTCGCGACCCTCGGGACGAAGGCGGGCGTCCTCGTGATGCCGGAACGGCAACGGGACGCCCCGCTGAGCCGGACCCGCGCCTACCTGGAGAGCCGGCCGGAGACCGCCGACGGCGCGTTCACCCTCCCCATGCTGACCAGCGTGCTGCGCGTCCGGCGGTCCTGAGGCCGGGCCGCCGCCCAGGGGGAATGCGAGAGGAGTGGGGGGGGGGGGGGGCCCCCCCACCCCCCCCCCCGCAGGGGTCGGCGGGGGGGGGTGTGGGTGGGGGGGGGGGGAGGGGCGGAGA
>NZ_JBHWBZ010000003.1:221203-242562 GCF_042735475.1 Kitasatospora sp. NPDC059577
TCTCCTCCCCCTAGGGGTGGCGGCTCGCGGTGGCGCCGCGCTCCGCCGCCCCCGCGGGGTCGTGGTGTGGGGGGGGGGCTCCGTCGCCGCCCACCCCCCCCCACTCCGATGTCGTTCTACGGATGGGTGGTTGGGGTTGCCGTGGGGACGGGACGGTGCCGGTCGCCCCGCCGGGCGACGAGGGGGTGGGCCCAGGCGAGCAGCGCGAGGAGGAGCACGAAGGGCAGAAGGGTGCAGAGGGTCGCGTGGCCCCCGGTATGGCGGGGTTCAGGAGGCATCGGGGGCGAGGTCGAGTTCGGCCCAGACGGTCTTGGAGTCGGGGTGGTGCGGGATGGTGCCCCAGCGGTCGCAGAGCGCGTCGATGAGGGTGAGGCCCCGGCCGGACTGGGCGTTGGGCAGATGGACGGTGGGGAGCAGGGGGAGCCGGTCGCCCCTGGGGTCACTGATGGCGATGCGCAAGGTGGTGCCCCGGCGCGCGGTGGTGGTGAGCGCGAGGTGCAGCTCGAAGCCGCGCCCCGGAACGCGGCCGTGCGTGATCGCGTTCGCCGCCAGCTCCGCGACGATCAGCAACGCCGAGTAGAACGGCTCGGTGTGCGCCGAGTGCAGCCCCCAGAGGGTGAGTTGACGTCTGGCGAGGCGCCGGCAGATCGCCGCACCCCGGGGAGTGGCGGCGAGGTGGGTGGTGTGGGTGCGGGGGCTGTCGAGCGGGATTTCGGTCGTCATGGGAGAAAAGCGTGACGGCCCGGACGTACCCTGACCATGCATCCGGCGAGTACGGAGAGTGCTTGTACCGGTGCGGACAGCTTTTTGTCTCGTGGCTCAATCACAGGCGGGGTGGTCGCGATGGGTACGGCGCGCAACAGCGACTCGGGCGAGGTCCGGACGGAACTGCCGGAGGACCTGACGGAGGTCTCGGACTTCTTCCGGGCGATCGGCAAGCAGATCAGACTCCTGCGGGAGCAGGCCGGACTGACGCGCAAGGAACTCGGGGAGTACGTCGGCTACGGGGAGCACCTGATCAGCGCGGTGGAGCGCGGAGTGCGCACCCCGCAGCCGGAGTTGCTGGTCGCGGTGGACAAGGTGGTCAAGGCCGGTGGGCTGCTGGCGATTGCGAAGGATGACGTGGTGAGCGCGCGGGCCAAGGCACGCGTGCGGCACCCGGCCTGGTTCCAGGGCTATGCGGGCTTGGAGCCGTTGGCTGTGGAGATCCACGAGTACAGCACCTTGCTCATCCCTGGGTTGTTGCAGACCGAGGCCCACGCGCGCGCCCTCTTCGGAATGCGGCAGCCGTTGTTGACCGAGGAGGTGATCGAGGAGCGGGTAACCGCGCGTATGGCTCGGCAGGAGATCTTGACGCGGTGGCCCAGGGCGATCTTCAGCTGGGTCATTGAGGAGAGCGTCCTGCAGCGCCCCTTGGGTGGGTGGGATGTCCATGAGGGGCAGCTTCGACGCCTTTTGGCTGTTGGAGGGATGCGAGGCATGGCCATCCACATCATGCCTACTGCCGGAGCTGATCATCCGGCACTTGGCGGACCATTCACGCTGATTACGCCCAAGGGGCGTCCGCAGAACGGGTACATCGAGGCTCAGCAAAGTAGTCGATTGATCACGGATCAGGAAGAAGTCCGTATTATGGGCGCACGATACGGCGCTCTCAGGGGGCAATCGCTCGACGTGAGGGAGTCCTTGGCCTTGATCGAGAAGATGCTGGGAGAACGATGAACGTGAAGTTGGCGTGGATCAAGAGCAGCTACAGCAGCAACGAGGGTGGTCAGTGCATCGAGGTCGCCGAGACCCCCGATGTCGTCCACGTGCGTGACTCCAAGGACAAGAGCGGCCCCCAGCTGGCGTTCGAGCCGGCCGCGTGGGAGGCGTTCGTTTCGTTCGCCGCCACTGCCGAGGTCTGACCGGACCTCCCCTCAACGGCCCACCGTCTGTCTGACGGCGGGCCGTTGGCGTACCGTCAGGAGGCATGGAACTGGTCTGGTTCAAGAGCAGCCACAGCACCAACGAGGATGCCAACTGCGTCGAGGTCGCCGAGACCGACGAGGCCGTCCTCGTGCGCGATTCCAAGGACTCGAACGGCCCGCACCTCACCTTCGAACTCGCCGCCTGGCGGGCATTCGTGGCCTTCGCGGCCAATGCCCGGGTCTGACCGAATATCCCCTACCCTTCCTCCATGCTTTCTGTGGTGGTGGCCCCCTGGGCGGGTGTGGCGGAGCCGGTGTTCGTGCGCAATCCGGACGTCCTGCACGACGCCGCGAGCACGATGAAGGTGGCCGTGCTCGCGGCGCTGTGGCGCAGCGGTGTGAACCTGGACGCCGACGTGCCGGTGGTGAACCACTTCGAGTCGGCCGTCGGCGGGGAGTTCGGCAACAACCAGAACTACGACAGCGACCCGTTGCCCTGGGAGTTGCTGGGCTCGCACGTCCCGCTCAGCCTGCTCGCCGAGCGGATGATCACGCACTCCTCCAACCTGGCGACCAACCTCTGTCTGGCCCGTACCACCCCGCGGGCGGTCGCCGACGTGTGGCGCCGCGCGGGTGCGACCCGCAGCTCCACCCCGCGTGGGATCGAGGACTACGCGGCGCGGGCGGTCGGCGTCAACAACCTGGTCAGTGCCCGGGACCTCGTCCGCCTGATCCGTTCCCTCGCCGACGAGCCGGAACTGCTCGGGCTCCTGGAGGACAACGACTTCCGGGTGGACCTCGCGGCCGGTCTCCCGCCGAACACCCGGATCGCGTTCAAGAACGGCTGGATCCCGGGTGCCCGGCACTGTGTCGGCCTGGTCCACCCCTACGACTGCCCGCCGTACCTGATCGCGGTCTGCTACACCGGCCCGCTCGCCTCCGGTGCCGACCGCGCCGACCCGGCCGCCCGTCTGCTGGCCCGGGTTTCGGCGGCGGTGTGGACGCGGCGTCATGAGATCTGCTCATCTGCATGAGCATGATGACCAGTTGATTGCGGTACGAACTCCAGGCATTCCACTCACGCTGTCGGGGGAGAGCCTGGGGGTGAGCCGAGGTGTCGTCGTGTCTGCGGATCATTGCCCGGCTGGTCACCGCGCTGGCGGTCACGGCCGCCTACGTCGCGCTCCAGCTGGCGATCGACGTGGCCATCGACGGGGCGGGCGGGCGTGAGGGGTCCGGCCTCGAAGCCGCGGCCGCCCGGTGGCTCGCGGTGGCGGCCCTGGTCCTGGCCTGGCCGGCCCTGTGGCTACGGCACCGTCGGCGGTCGGGGGCCGCGCAACTCGTGGGCCTCGTCAGCCGGTTCGCCCCGCTCCGGCCGCGGTGGAACAGGACGCTGCGGGTGGCCAACAGCATCGGTCTGATGCTGTTCGGGGCCGGGACCTACGCCGTCACCATGTCGGATCGGCGGGGCCACACCATGCCCATGGAGTCGCAGTTCCTCCTGATGTTCGGCGGCTTGGCGGCCACCGGGGCCGGTCTCCTGATCCTGCGTCGCACCCGCCCGTACGCGGGGCGCCCGGCGGCCCGGGCGCTGCTGCGGGACGGCCGGGAACCCGTGCTCTACCTGCGCAGTTTCGAGGACGACGAGATCGCCGCCCAGATCGAGGACGGCGCGGACTTCAACATCTACACGAGGGAGCAGCAGTTCGTCGGCGGGCTCGGGGCCTTCGGTCCCGTGATCACGGTCGGGCAGCCCGCGGAGCCCCTGCCGCGCCTCGGCGCCGCACGCTTCTACCTGCCGCCGGACGACTGGAAGCCGACGGTGCTGCGGCTGATGGACCTGTCCCAGCTCATCGTCCTGCGCCTGGGGCAGGGGGACGGGCTGTGGTGGGAGGTCGAGCAGGTGCGGGCCACCCAGCCGGCCGGGAAGCTGGTCCTGCTCGCGCCGGGTGGCCCGTCCGACCTGATGGCCCGGTTGAACGACCACCTGCCGACCCCGGTGCCGCTCCGGGAGCAGGGGCCGGACGAGCACTGGGTCTCCGCCGTCGTCGTCTTCGACGAGTCCTGGACGCCCCGGGTGTTCCCGGTGGGGCTCCGCCGCACGGGGTGGCGGTCCTGGATGCGGAGCTCGGGCCTCGGGGTGGTGGAGACGCCCACGCAGCACGTGGCCCGCGCGGCGCAGGCCGCCCTGGCGTCGGTGGGACGCCGCCGCCGGACGAGGCTCTGGAGGACCCGGCTCTCCTCGCAGTTGACCGCTCTGACCGGTCTCGGACTCGTGGTCGCGCTGGCCCTGGCGGGCTGGATCGCCTACCGGGCCGCGCAGTTGATCGCACTCTGGTGAACACGAACCCTGGGGGAAACATGGAGCATCCGCACCGAGCCGTCCCGCCCGCGAATGCCGACGGGGCCGAACCGGGCCGTACCGGGCCGTGACCGGCCTGAGCGTGGCCGTGACGGTCCTCGTCCTGCGGGCTGCTGTACAGCGTCCTGCTCACGGTGGCCGACTGGCGCGTCTACCTGGTCGTCGAGCACCTCCTGGCGGGCACGGCGACGATCGAGGAGGCCCAGGTCGCCGCCGACTTCTCAAACTTCTTCTCGTGGTGGAAGGGCCTGCCGGTCATCCTCGTGACCGGCGTGGTGTTCCTGTGCTGGCTGTGGCGGGCGAGGCTCAACGCCGAGTCGCTGGGCGGCCCGGGCAGCCAGCGCCGGGTCAGGGGGTGGGTGGTCGCCTCCTGGATGACCCCGGTGGCGAACCTGTGGATCCCGCACGTGATCGTGACGGACGTCTGGAAGGCCAGCGCGCCCCGGCGGTCGGCCCCCGGTGCTCTCCTCGGCGTCTGGTGGGGGCGTGGGTGATCGGCGGGTACCTGGGCCAGAGCTACACGTACCTGGCGATGAAGGACTCGCTGACGGAGGACGAGCTGCGCCGCGCCGTGTACCTGTCCACCGTCTCCACCGTGCTCTACGTGCTCGCCGGTGTGCTGATCCTCTACACCGTCCACCGGATCAGCACCTGGCAGACGCAGCGGCGCCCCGCACCGACCGGCTGAGCCGGCCGGAACGGGGCGCCCGGGCGCGCGATCCCGGCGTCAGTACGGCCGGACGAGGACGTGCGCGGCGCCCGGGATGCCGACCTTCAGCAGCTCGTCCTCCTCCGCCGACGTCGGCGTGCCGGTCTCCTGCTTGAGGACCGCCCGGGACAGGGCCTGGACCCACATGGCGCGTGGGCGGCGGCGCGCCTCCCAGGCGGCCAGGGCGGCCGGGACGGTGTCGTGGGCGTCCAGGCTCAGGGCGAGCACCAGCGCGTCCTCCACGGCCATCGCGGCGCCCTGGGCCAGGTGCGGGGTGGAGGCGTGGGCGGCGTCGCCCGCGAGGACGATCCGGCCGACGTGCCACGGCTCCTCGACTGTGACCTGGGAGATCCGCGAGTGGACCACGGCGGCCGGGTCGGTGACCTGCGCCAGCGCCTCGGCGATCGGGCCGCCGAAGCCGGCCAGGCGCTCGCGCAGCTGCTCGTGGGCGCGCTCCGGGTCCGGGCGGAAGTCCTCGGCCTCGGCGAACACCGAGCCCAGGTACATCAGTTCCTCGCTGATCGGGGTGAGCAGCGCCTTCGCCGCGGTGTTGCCGGCGGACATCACCACGCCCCGCACCTCGGGCGAACGCGGCAGCGTCACGCGCCAGTTGGCGAAGCCGGTGTACTCGGGCGCGTACGCCTCGCCGTACAGGTGCCGGCGCAGCGGCGAGCCGATGCCGTCGAAGCCGACGACCAGGTCGTAGCGGCCGGCGTGCCCGTCGGTGAGCGTGACGTCGACGCCCTCGCCGTCGTCGGTGACCGAGGCGATGGTGGTGCGGAAGCGCAGGGCGGCGCCGGCGGCGGTGGCCGCGTCGGCGAGGACGCGGGCGAGCGCGGGGCGCGGTATGCCGTTGTTGGACGGGGCATCGTCCATCCGGGGCTGCGGGATCTCGGCGAGGGTGGCGCCGGCCGGGTCGCAGATGGTCAGCACCTCCCACTCGAAGCCGACGGCCAGGCAGTCGTCCAGGACGCCGATCTCGCGCATCACGTGCAGGGCGTTGGAGGGCTGGATGATGCCGACGCCGAGCGCCTCCGGCTGCTCGCGCAGCTCGGCGACGTCGACGTGGTGGCCGCCGCGCTTCGCGAGGGCGGTGGCGAGGGTGAGGCCGCCGATGCCGCCGCCGTGGACGAGGACGCGCAGGGGTGTGGTCATGGTGTGGTGCTCCCAGAGAAGTGAGGTTCAGCCGGGGGACGGGTGCGGCCGAAGGGGGTCAGCCGGTTGGGGGTCGGCCGGTGGGTTGCGGCCGAAGGGGCGTCAGCCGGCGGGGGAGACGGCGGCGAGTTCCATCAGGTGGTCGACCAGGGCGAGCAGCAGGTCCCGGCCGAAGGTGCGCTCGCGCACGTCGCCGAGCAGCATCGGCACCTGCGGGTCGAGGTCGAGCGCGGCCCGGATCTCGTCGGGGGTGCGGGTGTTGGTGTTGTGGAAGCAGTTGATCGCGACCACGAACGGGATGCCCCGGCTCTCGAAGAAGTCGATGGAGGCGAAGCTGGTCTCCAGCCGGCGGGTGTCGGCGATGACGATCCCGCCGAGGGCACCGTTGACCAGGTCGTTCCACATGAACCAGAAGCGTTCCTGGCCGGGCGTGCCGAACAGGTAGACCACCAGCTCGGGGCTGACGGTGATCCGGCCGAAGTCGAGGGCGACGGTCGTGGTGTCCTTCTGGTCGACGCCGGAGAGGTCGTCGACGCCGATGCTGGCCCGGGTCAGGTACTCCTCGGTGCGCAGCGGGGTCACCTCGCTGACGGAGCCGACCAGGGTGGTCTTGCCGACGCCGAAGCCGCCCGCGATCAGGATCTTGACGGCGGCCGGGGCGGCGGCGGGGGCGGCGGTGTGGGTGGCGGTGGGGTGGGTGGCGGTGGGGTCGCCGATGGCGGAGTGGGGTGTTGCCATGTTCAGAGTCTCCGGAGTCCTTCGCGTACGGCCGTGAGCAGGCCGAGGTCCACGCCCCCGGCGGCCCGGGCCACCGACAGCGGCGCCCGGGCCTTCAGCAGGCCCTGGGCGACCAGGTCGCCCAGCAGGATCTTGGTGACCGAGACCGGAAGGTCCAGGCCGGCCGACACCTCGGCGACGGCCGCCGGACGACGGCAGCGGTCGAGGATCAGGCGGTGCTCGGGCTGGAGGCCGCGGGCACCGGCGCGGCTGCCCCGCGCCAGGGCCTTGGCGGCCTCCTCCTCGACCGTGGTGAGCACGGTGATGAGGGTGAGGTCGTCCCGCTCGGGCGCGGTGCGGCCGCGGGTGATCGTGTACGGGCGGACCATGCTGCCCGTCTCGTCCTCCGCGTCCTCCTCCAGCTCGCTCCAGTGCGGCACCGCGTCGCGCCGCCGGCCGTCGTCGCGGCCGGCCCCCCAGGCGTCGTTCCCGTACGGGCCCACCTGCGTCAGCCCCGGTTCCGGGCGGCGAAGACGTCGAACGAGGCGGGGGCGGCTGGCGCGGCCTCGGCGCGGGCCGGGGTGGTGAGCTTCTGGCCGACCTGCTGCACCAGGGTGTGCATCGCCACGGACATCACCTCGGCGTCCACCTCCTGGGAGGCGACCACGGCCAGGTGGGTGCCCTGGGCGGCGGCGATGATGAACAGCCAGCACTCGGCGAGCTCGACGATCACCTGGTGCACCGGCCCGCCGTCGAACAGCACCCCGACCCCGCGGGCCAGGCTCTGCTGGCCGGTGGCGACGGCGGCCAGGCGCTCGGCGTCGGCCCGCTCGATGGTGCGGGAGTGGCTGACGACGAGGCCGTCGTCGGAGAGCAGGACGGCGTTCCTGGTCCCGGGCACCGAGTCGACGAGTCCGTCCAGCAGCCAGTCCAGGTCCTGGTGGGTGGCGATCGTGCGGTTCATCACTGGTCATCCGTTCGTGTGGTTCGGGGGTCCGCGGCGGGCAGGGCCCAGGGGGAGGGGCCGGACGGGGGAGCCGGGGGACCGGAGGGGGCGGGGGGAGCCGGCCGGGTGAGGGCCGCGGGTAGCCGGTGCTCGCCGCTGTCCTGGGCCCGGGCGGCACGGGACTGTCGTTGGAAGGCGCCGATCGCCGCACCCGATCGCCGCACCGGGCGCTCGGCGCGCTGGAACGGGCTCGCGGGGGGCGGCACGGCGCCCTCGGCGGTGCCCGCGCCGACGACGTCGCCGACACCCTCGCCGGCGCCCGTGGCAGGGCCCTCTGCGGGGCGCTCGACCCACTGCGAGCCGGCCGGCGGGGGCACCCGCAGCTCGGCGGCCAGGCTGGCCTGCCGCACGCGCTGCGGCAGCGGCGGCTGCCCGCCCTCGGCCGGGCTGTACGGGACCGAGGTGGGGTACTCGCGGGTGCCGCGCCGCTCGGCCAGCCGGTAGTGATCGGCCGGGCGGTACTGCTCGTCGGCGTACGGCGCCTCGGCCTCGGTGACCCGGGCGTAGGCGATGTCCGGGTAGGCCGGGGTCTCGCGAGCGGGCGCCGGCTCGGCCGGGGAGCTGTGCTCGATCGGCTGCTCGGGCCGCACCGGCTCCTCGGACGGGAAGGGCTGCTGCTGCGTGGGCTGCTGCGCGGACACCGACGGCAACGGCGGGTGGGCGTCCTGGACCGGTGCCGGCAGGTACGGGGCGTCCTGGACCGGTGCCGGCAGGTACGGGGCCTCCTGCGCCGGGACGGGCGGGAGGACCTCGTGCGCCGGAGTCTCCTGGAACGGGGCCACGGGGGAGGGCGCCTCCGGGAACGGGGCCACCGGGAACGGCGCCTCGGGGAACGACGATTCCGGGGAGGGTGACTGCGCGAACGGCGATTCCTGGAACGGCGATTCCTGGAACGGGGCGTCCGGGACCTCCGGCGGCAGCTGCGCTACCAGCGGCAGCGGCACCGGCGCCGCCTGCGGGCCGAAGTCGCCCTGCCCGAAGGACTCCACCGGCGCGACCGGCGGTCCGGCCGGCGCCTGGACGGGCACGTCGTCCGAGGCCGACCGCACCGCCCGGCGCGAGCGCCGGACCAGCGGGATCGGCTCGGCCGTCGCGCCGACGACGCCGACGCCGCCGTCCGGCAGGCCGGCATCACCGTCGATGACCAGCTCGTCCGGAACGAGCACGACGACCCGGGTGCCGCCGAAGGCCGACGGGCGGAACTCGACCTTCAGCCCGTGCAGCGAGGCGAGGCGGGCCACCACGTGGAAGCCGAGGCGGATGTCGTCGGCCCGGGCCAGCACGTCCGTCCGCGGCGGACGGCTCATCAGCTCGTTCGCCGCGTCGTACTGCTCCGGGTCCATGCCGAGACCGCGGTCCTCGATCTCGATCGCGAGCCCGCGGCCGACGATGGCCGCCCGGACCTCCACCGGCGTGGGCGGCTTGGAGAAGGTGGTGGCGTTCTCCATCAGCTCGGCGAGCACGTGGGCGACCGGGCCGACCGCCCGCTCGGACAGCCACGGGTGGCCCTCCACGTCGAGCATGATCCGGCGGTAGTCCTGCACCTCGCCCTGCGCGGCGCGCAGCACGTCCAGCAGCGGGACCGGCTTGCGCCAGCGCCGCTGCGGCTGGCCGCCGGCCATGATGACGAGGTTCTCCTCGTAGCGGCGCAGCCGGGCGGTGAGGTGGTCGAGGTCGAACAGGCCCTCCAGGACCTCCGGGTCCTCGTGCCTGCGCTCCAGCTCGTCCAGCTTGCGCAGCTGGCGGCCGATCAACAGCTGGGTGCGGCGGGCGATGCGCTGCAGCAGCCGCTCGAAGCCGCGGTGCTGCTCGGCCTGGCCGACGGCGGCCGCCAGGGCGGAGGAGCGGGCCAGGTTGAGCGCCTGGCCGAGCCGGGCCAGCTCGTCGGTGCCGTTGCCGTGCGGGCCCTCGGTGATGGTGCGGGCCTCGGCCTCGACGTCCACTTGCTCGCCGCGGCCGAGGCGCTCGACCACCTCGGGCAGGGTGCGCTGCATCTCCTCGGCCTGGGTGTGCAGTTCCTTGATCCGGCGGCGCAGCGAGCGGCTGAGCCGCCAGGAGGCGATGACCACCGCGATGACCGTGATCAGGCCGACGACGGTGGTCAGTACGACCCGGGTCAGCAGGTGCAGGATGGCGCCCTTGCCGACCTCGACGATGCCGCTGGTGCGGGTCTCGATCGCCTTGATCAGCGCGGGGTTGACCTGGTCGAGCGCCTGGCGCCACTGGTCCTGGGCGGCGGGCAGCCTGACGGTGCCGTTGGCGTCGGCGGCGGTCGGCCTGGTCAGCTGCTGCTCGACGGCGGCCTTGGCCTGCCAGGCCGGACTGTTCATCAGGTCGTGCCAGGCGGGCGCCTCGCCGTCCGGGACGTACGGGACGACCTGCACGGTGAGCAGGTGGTCCTGCGCGCCGATGGCCTGCTGCACCGCCTGGTAGTCGGCGGTGCTGAGCCGGCCGGCGGGCCAGCCGCGGGCCAGGATGGCGTCCTCCCGGGCCAGCATCTCCTTCGCCCAGAAGGCGTTCACGAGGGTCTTGGAGATCCAGGTGACCTCGCCGGTGTCCACGTGGCTGAGCGCGGTGAACAGCCGCAGGTCGACCGCGATCAGGTCGGTGTAGTAGGCGTAGACGGTCTGCTGGTCGACCGCGCCGCGGTCCACGGCGGCGCGTTGCTCGGCCAGCTTGCCCATGGCCTGGCGGGCCTCGGCGACGGCGCTGCGCACCTCGTCGGGCGCGCTGTCGGCGGTCTCGCCGGACAGGGCCTGGAACTGGCGCACCGCGTCGTCGGTCGCCTGCCGCTGGCGGCGCAACTGGTCGGTGCCGGCGCCGGGCCGGGCGAGGGCCTCGGCGCTGAGCCGGCGCTCCTCCTGGAGGTTGTAGTAGACGATGTTCGACGGCTGGCCGGCCTTCTGGGCCAGGAGGCCCTGGGCGGCCTGCCGCTGGAAGTCGAAGACGGTCTCGCCGCTGGTGACCGCCCAGAGGGCGACCAGGGCGAGGCTGGGGACGACGGCCAGGACGAGAAGCGCCGTCCGCAGGGACAGGCGTGGACGCCTGCGGGGGCCCTTCGGCGTCGGGGGCCGCCGATTCGCACGCGCGCGCAGAGCAGACTCCTTGGGGCTGGCGGCCGGCCGGTGAGGGGCGGGCCGTCCGGGCACGGGCTTTTTGACGAAGCGATACTAGTCATACCGTGTGATTGGAGTGAAAGCCCGTTCGCTGCCTGAGCGGTGCTTGCACACGCATCCGACACAATGTCATTCAGTCATTGACTGTACGTATGCGGAGCAGGCCGATCCGGACTTGCTTGACACAGTGTCAACGACGCGCGCAGCCGGTGGATGGCCGCCGTGTGAAAACTGTGTGACGCCGAGGCCGGGCCCCGTTCGTCCGTCCCGATCGTTCGGTCGGGGGCAGGACGCTGCCGCACCGAGGCGCGCGACTGACGGATCGTCCGCAGCAGCTCGTCCCGGTGCTTCGCCGACTTCAGCCAGGCCGACAACCGCTCCATCAGACTCGACGGCCCGGGGGTCGCCGAGCGTTCACGCAGCCCGGCGGCGACGTGACCCTCCAGCGGATCGAGACGGGCCGGGTAGTCCGCCCACGGCACCCGGCCGCCGCAGGGCCGTGGTGTCGGGGTCGGGGTCGGTGGCACGGAGTGGCGGTGGGGCGGTGGGGCGGTGGGGCGGTGACGCGGTGGGGCGGGGTTGCGGTCGGGGCGGTTGCGGTCGGGATGGTCATGGCGCGGGGTGTCCGGGGAGGTCGCGGCGTCCGGCCCGCTCGGGTGCGCGTCGGGTTCAGTCCGCCAGGAGGCGGGAGCGGGTGGCCTCCAGCTCCGCGGCCAGCACCCGGCCGGCGGCCTCCGGGTCGCCGTCGCGGACGGCGCGGACCAGGGCGGCGTGCGAGTCGTAGCCCTGGTTCGGGTCCTCGGCGCGGATGTCGAACAGGCCGACCAGGGTGACCAGTTGCTCGCGCAGCACCGGGGCGAACTGGGCGAAGAGGTCATCCAGCACGGGGTTGTGGGCGGCCGCCACGACGGCGGTGTGCAGGGCGATGTCGGCGTCGACGAAGGCGGTGTCGTCCGCCCCGCCCGCCGCGTGGCGGGCCGCCAGGGCCGCGTCCAGGGCGACGAGGTCCGCCTCCCTGCGGCGGGCGGCGGCGAGGCGGGCGGCCTGCACCTCGACCATCGTCCGCACCTCGTAGACGTGCGCGAGTTCGGCACGGCGCAGCCGGGCGGGCCAGTCCTCGGCGGGGCGGTCGGCGGTGACGAACACCCCGGAGCCCTGGCGGCTCTGCACCATCCCGGCCGCGGCGAGCGTGCGCAGCGCCTCCCGGACCGTCGAGCGGCCGACGCCCAGCTCCTTGGCCAGCGCCACCTCGCCCGGCAGCTTCCCGCCCACCGGCCACTGGCCGGCCCGGATCTGCTCCTCGATCCGCGTGGCGGCCTGTTCGGCGAGGGGGGAGGGGCGGAGCGGCGTCATCGGGCTCACCTGTCAGGTTGTCTGAGGACTTGTGTCGTGGTTACCCTACCCGGCATGCAGCCCTGGATCCTCCCCGCGGGGGGCCTTCTCCTTGGTGGCCGCAGCGGGGCATGACCGGACCGGCACCCCGCTGCGGGGCGCCGTCCTGCCGGTCACCGGTACGCGTCATGAGGAACCCGCATGATCTTCCCGACCCTGCACGCCCCCGCCGGGCCCGTCCCGGCCGACGCCCCCGCCTGGAACCCGCAGCGCGGCGGCGCCATGCCCTCCCACCGCTACCGCCCCGCCCACGAACGGGTCCACGTGCCCGCCCTGATGCGGCGCTGGCCCGGCCGGCGCATCGAGCGGGCGCCGCTGTGGGTGCCCGTCGACCTGCGGGACGGCAACCAGGCGCTCGCCGAACCGATGGACCCGGCACGCAAGCAGCGGATGTTCGACCTCCTCCTGGCCATGGGCTTCAAGGAGATCGAGGTCGGCTACCCCTCCGCCAGCCGGGCCGACTTCGACTTCGTCCGGCAACTGGCCACCACCCCCGGCGCCGTCCCCGACGACGTCACGGTCGTCGTCTTCACCGCGGCCCGGGCCGACCTGATCGAGCGCACCTTCGAAGCCGTGGCCGGCCTGCCGCGCGTCGTCGTCCACCTCTACACTGCGACCGCGCCGCTGTGGCGGGACGTCGTCCTCGGCAAGGAACGGGCGGAGCTGCGGTCGCTCATCACCGCAGCCGCCGCGCAGATGGCCCGGCTGGGGGAAGGACGCGACGGCCTGCGCTTCCAGTTCTCGCCCGAGGTGTTCAACCTGACCGAGCCCGACTACGTCCTGGAGGTGTGCAACGCGCTGACCCGGCTGTGGGACGCGAGCCCCGACCGGCCCGTCACCCACAACCTGCCGGCGACGGTCGAGACCGCGACACCCAACGTCTACGCCGACCAGATCGAGTACATGGACCGGCACCTGGAACGGCGGGACGCGGTGATCCTCTCCGTCCACCCGCACAACGACCGGGGCACGGGCGTCGCCTGCGCCGAACTCGCCGTGCTCGCCGGCGCGCAGCGGATCGAGGGCTGCCTGTTCGGCAACGGCGAGCGCACCGGGAACGTCGACCTGGTCACCCTGGCGCTCAACCTGCACACCCAGGGCGTCGACCCGATGCTCGACCTGTCCGACATCGACGAGGTCCGGCGCACCGTCGAGCACTGCAACCGGCTGCCCGTCCACGAGCGCCACCCCTACGCCGGGGACCTGGTGCACACCGCCTTCTCCGGCACCCACCAGGACGCCATCAGGAAGGGGTTCGCGCGGCACGCCCGGACCGCCGCCGAACTCGGCGTCCCCGAACGGGAGGCGCCCTGGTCCGTTCCGTACCTGCCGATCGACCCGGCCGACCTGGGCCGGGACTACGAGGCGGTGATCCGGGTCAACAGCCAGTCCGGCAAGGGCGGGATCGCCTACCTGCTGCAGACCGGGGAAGGCCTGGAGCTGCCCCGGCGGCTGCAGATCGACTTCGCGCGGATCGTCCAGCAGGCGACGGACGACAGCGGGCGGGAAGTGACGGGCGAGGAACTGTACGGGCTGTTCCGGGCGGAGTACCTGGACGAGGGATCCTCGCGGACCTGGCGGGTGGGTGACGACTGGGCCGAGGTCGACGGGCGGCGGGGCACCGGCGCCGGGCCGCTGGACGCGGTCGCGGACGCGGTCGGGGCGGAGATCCTCTCCTTCAGCGAGCACGCGGTGGGCTCCGGGCCGGACGCGGTGGCGTACGTCGAGGCACGGGTCGCCGGCCGGGTGGTGTGGGGCGCCGGACGGGACGCGTCCGTCCTCACCGCGGGCGTACGGGCGGTGCTGAGCGCGGCGGGCCGGGCCGCCGGTGCCGGTGCCGGTGCCGGCGCAGGTGCAGGTGCCGGTGTTGGTGCTCGCGCTGCCGGGGGACGGGCGGCCATGAGCGGGGCTCATGGGGTGACCTCATGAGGAAGCCTCATGGGCGGGCGCTCGTGGAAGCCCATGAGCGGGGCTCATGGGCCCGGGGTATGAACCGCACTCATGGCAGGCGCCATGAGCGGGGCTCATGGGCGCGGGGCATGAACGGCGCTCATGAGCGAGAGGCATGATGACCCGATGACGTCCTCCTCCCTCCCCGCCCGAAGCCTGGCGGTCGCCCAGGCGCTGGCAGCCGCCGGTGTCGCCGGTGAGATCGTCGTCCTGCCCGACTCCGCCCGTACGGCAGCCGAGGCGGCGGCGGCCCTCGGTTGCGAGGTCGGGGCCATCGCCAACAGCCTGGTGTTCCTCTGCGACGGCGAGCCGCTGCTGGTGATGACCAGCGGCGCCCACCGCGTCGACACCGACTACCTGGCCGAACAGTTGGGCTCGGGCCGGATCACCCGGGCGGGCGCCGACCGGGTCCGCGAGGCCACCGGCCAGGCCATCGGCGGCGTCGCCCCCACCGGCCACCCCGCCCCGCTGCGCACGGTGGTCGACACCGCCCTGCAGCGGTACGAGGTGCTGTGGACGGCCGCCGGGCACCCGCACACCGTCGTCCCGATGTCCTACGAGGAACTGCTGCGGGTGACGGACGGAACCCCGTCCGCCGTGACGGTGGACTGACCGCGGACCCGACCCGCCCCCGGAGCGCGATCCGGTCAGTGAGTCGGTCAGCGGGCCGGTGAGTGGGCCGGACCGCGGTCGGTACGGCGGCCCGGACAGCAGCCCGTCGTACGCGGCGGGCTGCTGTCCCGCACGGGGGATACTGACGCGATGCTGTTGACGTACATCGCCGAGCCGGCGGACGAGCCGCTGGACCTCGAACCGGACGACCGCCGGGTGGAGTGGGAGACCAACACCCGGTGGCTGAGCGCCGGGGCCGAGGACCGGCGGGCGTCGACGGTCGCCGAGGTGGTCGCCGCCTTCGAGCGGACGGCCCTGCTGCTCCGGGCCCGGGTCGGCGCGCTGGGCCACACCGGCCCGGCGACGTTCTACGTCCGGCACGACGACCGGTCCGGGCAACTGCGCTGCTCCACCGGCTCGGTGGGGCCGGAGAAGCTGCCGTTCGGCGGCGCGTACGTTCCGGTCGACGACCTCGCGCCGATCGTCGCCGACTTCCTGGCGGACGAGGAGCCCGGCCTGGTCAGGCTGACGGACGGCGACGGCGACGGCGCCCCGTGCGGCGAGAACAGCGAGAACAGCGAGAACGGCGAGGGCCCGGAGTTTCCGCCCTTCCCCGTCCGGGTCCGCAGCGTCGCGGCGGCCGGGTGAGCCGGACTCAGGCCGGGTAGACGAGCGAGCCCAGCGGTGGGCACGGGACGAGCAGGGTGGAGAGTCCCGGCCGTTCGACGAACGCCCTTGCCGCGGCTGCCTGTTCGCGCCGGGTGTCCAGGACGTCGGCGTGCCAGGCGTCGTGGCGGGCGCCGGGGTAGTCCCAGGTGTCGTCGATGAGGCTGAGGCTGGTGTTGCCGGAGCTGCGGCTGACGTCCGCGTTCCAGGCGGCCCGGCGGAGCGCGGTCTGCACCGCGGTGAGTTCGAGGCGGGCGCACAGGATGCCGGGGGTGTCGGGCACCCGGGTCGGCAGCGGGGCCTGCGGGAGGAGGGACACGCCGGTGTCGCGGCGGCCGATGTTGTCGACGCTCGCCTGGGTGGCCTCCTGGGACATGATCACCACTTCCCGGTGCAGCCACTGGAGTTCGTCCAGGTCCGCCATGGTGATCCGCATCCGCTGGTACGCCCCGCGGAAGCGGGGATCGGCATGGTGCGGCAGCAGGGCGGGCGCGTGCAGCTCCAGGCAGTCGTTGTACCCGGCCGTCACCGCGGCGTCGAGGTGGTGCAGCGCCTGGTCGACCTGCCGGTGCTTGAGCGCCAGGCCGGTGAGGCCCGAGTACCCGGAGGCGACCAGCCAGCCGGCGTCGGGGCCGAGGGCCAGGGCACGCCCGATGACGTCCCGGAAGCCCGCGACGTTGCCCGCGTCCTGCCCGGGGGCGCCCGCGGCCGGACTGCTCATGCTCGCCACCAGCAGGTCGTGGACGCGGGCGGCGAGCGAGCTGACGGTGTCGACCATGGATGTCCTCGGAGCTCGGTGGAGAACGGGAAGGCGGGGCATGCCGATGGGGCGGCCGGCACGTCCGGGAGGAGCGCGGCGGCACGGTCGGGACGACGCTAACGCCTGTGGGGCGTCCGGCGGTAGGCGTACGGGAGGTCCCGCACCGGCCCCCGCTCCGGCCTCCTGTCCCGGCCCCCGCTCGTGTCCTGCCCGGGCCCCCGCTCGTGTCCGGCCCGGGCCCCCGCTCGTGTCCTGCCCGGGCCCCGCTCGGCCCCGGTCAGTCCTCGGTGTGCTCCAGCAGGGCCTCCTCGAAGTCCAGTCGCCGCACCAGCCGGCGCAGCAGTTCGTCGTCCACCCGGCCCGCGTCGCGCTGGGCGACCAGGGCCACGCGCTCCGCGTCGAGGGTCTCGCGGGCGAGCCGGCGGTACGCGGCGTCGACGGATTCGCCGGTCTCCTCGTGGACGGGTGAGCCCATCCGCTCCCACACGCCGTTGCGGCGGCGCTCCATCATCCGGCGCAGCCGGGTCTCCATCGCCTCCGGGACGCGGTTGCGCGGGTCCTCCAGCAGGTCGTCCAGGCGGGCTTCGGCCGCCTCGGAGGCCTCGTACTGGGCCTGGGCCTCGCGCAGCGTCTCGGTGGCCCGGTCCGGGGCCGGCAGCGGCAGGTGCCGCACCAGGGCGGGCAGGGTCAGTCCCTGGACCAGCAGGGTGCCGATCACCAGGGCGAAGACCAGGAACAGCACCAGGTCGCGTTCGGGGAAAGGGGCGCCGTCGTGCGTCGTCTCGGGGATGGAGAAGGCGACCGCCAGCGAGACCACCCCGCGCATGCCGGCCCAGGCGAGCACGACCGGGCGGGTCCACGCCGGACGGCCCTCCCGCTCCCGCACGCGCCGGCTCAGCATGCCCGGCAGGTACGCGGCGGGCCAGGCCCAGGCGAAGCGCAGCCCGATCAGCGCGAGCAGCAGCACCGTCGTCCACAGTGCCAGCTGCCCGGCCGAGTAGCCGTGCAACTGGCGTACCACCACCGGAAGTTGCAGTCCGATCAGGGCGAAGGCCGCAGACTCCAGGATGAACGAGACCATGCGCCAGACCGCCTCCTCCTGCAGTCGCAGGGCGAAGTCGACGCAGTTGGCGTAGTGGCCGAGGTAGAGGCCCACCAGCACGACCGCGATCACCCCCGAGGCGTGGAACGCCTCCGCCACCGCGTACGCCGCGAACGGCACCAACAGCGAGAAGGTGTTGGCCAGCAGCGGATCGCCGAGCCGCACCCGCAACTGCTGCAGCGGCCACATCAGCACCAGTCCCACCGCGGTGCCGCCCAGCGCCGCCAGCAGGAACTCGCCCACCGCGGTGCCGAAGGAGAAGCCCTCGCCGACCGCCGCCGCGACCGCGACCCGGTAGGCCGTGATCGCCGTCGCGTCGTTCACCAGGCTCTCGCCCTGCAGGATCGAGACGAGCTGCGCGGGCAGCCCCACCCGCCGGGCGATCGCGGTCGCCGCCACCGCGTCGGGCGGGGCGATCACCGCGCCGAGGACGAAGGCCACCGCCACCGGCAGCCCCGGGACGAGCGCGTGCGCCACCAGCCCCATCGTCACCGTGCAGAACAGCACGTAGCCGACGGAGTAGAGGGTCACGGCCCGCAGATTGGCCCGCAGGCTGGTGTACGAGGCGTCCTGGGCGGCCGTGTACAGCAACGGCGGCAGCACCAGCGGCAGCACGATCTCCGGGTCGAGCGAGTAGTCGGGCACGCCGGGCAGCTCCGAGGCGAGCAGGCCCGCCACCACCAGGAGCAGCGGTGCGGACAACCGGTACCGGCGGGCCGCGCCCGCGACCGTGGCACTGCCCGCCACCAGGAGGAACAGGGCGTTGGAGCCGATCATGGACATAGCGACACAGAACCATACGGGCCGGGCACGGCCCCGTACCCTGGAAGCCATGTCCCCCTCCCGTCCCTGCACCCACCTCGCGGAGCTGCCCAGCCCCGAGCCGGCGCCGCTCACCACCGGCTGCCCGCACTGCGAGCAGCTCGGACAGCGCTCCGTCGCCCTGCGCCTGTGCCTGCACTGCGGCTTCGTCGGCTGCTGCGAGTCCACGCCCGGCTACTGGTCCGCCGACCATCACCGGCGGACCGGGCACGCGGTGATCCGCAGCTTCGAGCCGGGGGAGAGCTGGCGCTGGTGCTTCGAGGACCGGCGACTGGTCTGACCCGCTCCCCGACCCGGACAAGTCCCCGGGCCCCGACCCGGACCGGCCCCGGGCCCGAGCAGGACGGGCCAGACGGGTCGGACGAGCAGGACGAACACAACGAGCAGTCCGAGCCGGACGGCCCGGCGCGGCGGCAATCCGGTGGCCGCCGGCCGATAGGGCGGGTCAGGATGCGGGCATGGACGCCGCATTCACCCTGGCCTGGCAGCGAGCTGCCGGGCTGGTCGCCCCCGAGGATCTGCCGATGGCCGCCGCCCACCTGCCGGCCGCGGGTGGGGATTCGCCCGCGCTGCGGGACCTGGCCGGGCGCGGCGGCGCCGAGCCCGGTGCCGAACTCGTGGCGCTGCTCCGGGAGTCGATGGACGAGCTCGGCGTCCCGGTGCCCGACGACGACCTCGCCGAGCGCTGCCTGCTGCGCCACACGGCGGCCCGGCCGGCGGCCGGGGAGATCGCCCCGGAGGACGCCGTCGGCACGGTCCGGAACGGGATCGGGGAGAACGCCGACGAGGTGGAGTGGCGGTTCGCGGCGGCGGTGACCCGGTCGTGCTGCCGGGACTGCCTCGGAGCGTGGGAGGAGGAGGCGTTCCGGGGGTGGGAGCGGGAGGTGGCGGCGACGGCCGCGGAGCTGGTGGCCGCCGACGGCAATCCGCTCACCGCCTCGTGGCGGCGCTGAAGGACCGTCACGCGACGGGTCCGTGGGGAGTGGGAGATCGTCCGGGCCGACCTCCCGCTCCCCACCACCCCCGGTGATCTTGATCACAGGGCCGTAACCTCCGCCCTTCCCGATCCTTGATCGCTTACATGACAGCGATAACCGCCGAACTCTCCCGCCTCCTCTACGGCCCCGACCGCGAACACGTGCACGGGCCCTGGCGCCGACTCGCCGCGGACCCCGCCATGCACCGTCGCCCCGAGACCCCGGAGGCCGAGCAGATCGCCGCCTCCTACCGGCGGTTGAAGCACCTCAACGCGCACACCGACCCGGCCGCGCTCGCCGCCGACCCGCGGCTGCTCGCCGCCCTGCACGAGTGGACCGCCGTGGTCGACGGCGGCCTCACCGTCCTCGCCGGCATCCACTACAACCTCTTCCTCGGCACCCTGCTCGACCACGACCCGACACCCAAGCGCCCCCTCGACGAGTACCTCCGGATGGACCGGACCGGCACCTTCCTGTGCACCGAACTCGGCCACGGCAACGACGCCGCGGCCCTGGAGACCGTCGTCGACTACGACCGCACCGACCGCAGTCTCACCCTGCACACGCCCGGCCCGTCCGCCCGGAAGTTCATGCCGAACACCGGGCCGGCCGGCGGCCCCAAGTCCGCGGTGGTCGCCGCCCGGCTGCGCGTCGACGGGCGCGACCACGGGATCCTCCTCGTCCTCGCCCCGCTCACCGGCGACGACGGCCGCCCGCTGCCCGGCATCACCGTCGACCCGCTGCCGCAGCGCCCCGGCAGCCCCGTCGACCACTGCCTCACGTCCTTCGACCGGGTCCGCCTGCCCTACGAGGCGCTGCTCACCGGCGCCCACGGCCGGCTCGCCGACGACGGCACGCTCACCAGCGCGCTCGGCAGCAAGCGGAAGCGATTCCTTGCCGCGATCGGCCGGGTCACCACCGGCAAGCTGTGCATGAGCGCCGCCGCGGCCGGCGCCGCGCGGGCCGTGCTCGCCACCGCCGTCCGGTACGCGCAGCACCGGGAGGTCACCGGGGCCCGGCCGGACCGGCGCATCCCGGTCTGGGCCCACCGCACCCACCACGGGCCGCTGCTGGAGGGCCTGGCCACCGTGTACGCGATGACCGCCCTGCACCGCGCCGCCGTGGACCGCTGGGCCGGGCGCGACCCGGCCGACCCCGAGGAGTCCGCCGCCGCCGAACGGCAGGTGGCCGTCACCAAGGGCTGGGTCACCTGGCGGGCCCGCGACCTGATCATCGAGGCCCGCGAACGCTGCGGCGCCCAGGGGCTGTTGCCCGTCAACGGGATCACCGCCTACGCGGCGGACATCGAGGGCACCGTCACCGCCGAGGGCGACAACCTCGCGCTCTGGGCCAAGGCGGCGGCCGAACTCATGCTGGAGCCCGAGCCCCCGGCGGCCGCCCCGGTCACGGGCGGCCTCGACGATCCCACAGTCCGTCAGGACCTGCTCCGGGCCGCTGCCAGGCTGCGGCTGGCCCGCGCCCGGACCCTCCTGCGCGGGGCACCCGCAGGGGACGGCCTGCGGCGGTGGAACGCGGCGGCGCCCGAGGCCCTGGCCGCCGTCACCGCCCGGGCCGAACACGACGCGGCCGACGCCCTGCTCGCCTGGGCCGACGCCGCGCGGGACGACACCGTCCGCGCGCTCCTGCTGGACCTGCACCGGCTGTTCACCCTGCGCCGGATCGACGCGCACGGCACGCTCCTGTTCGGTGCCGGGGAGCTGACGCCGGAGCGGGCGGCGGACCTGCACCGCCTGCAGGAACGATCCGTCGCGCGGCTGGCCGAGCACCCGCTCGCGCTGGTGGACGCCTTCGACCTGCCCGACGCCTTCTACGACCGTCGGCCGATCACCGGGCCCGCCTACCAGGAGGCCTTCGGCCCGACGGCCTGAGTCCGGCTCGGCGTTCCGGCTCAGTGCTCCAACTCGGCGTTCCAACCCTGCGTTCCGGCTCAGCGTTCCAGGGCGGCGACGGTCTCCCCGGTCAGCTCCCGCGCCCGGGCGAGCGGGGGCCCCCCGCCCCCCCCCCGGCCCCCCCCCCCCGGCCCCCCGGCCCCCCCCCCCCGGGCCCCCCGCCCCCCGGGGGGGGGGGGGGGCGCCGCGGCGC